>CAMBOW010000001.1 GCA_945869365.1 Flavobacterium psychrophilum
TCAGCACATCAATGCGGCAAAATTGGTCGAAGGGATTCAAAAAGGCGATCACCGCATGGTGCCGTATGTAATGCCTTTGTTTATGTTGCACATTTGGCTCAAAACCTATGTAGAACCCTTTAATTCGATGCTCGAAATTATTTAAAAACTATGCAAATACACGCGAATTTCCCCCTACTCGCCTACAATACATTTGGTATTGCGGCACAAGCTGAACAATTTGTGTCGGTAGAAACGGTTGACGAATTGCGCCAGGTATTTATCGAATATCCTGCTCAGTCCAAATTTATTTTGGGAGGTGGTAGTAATATGTTGCTCACCAAAAACATCGAGGCCTTAGTTGTGCACCTCAACATCAAAGGAAAAGAAGTCGTTTCAGAAACAGCAGAAGAAGTTATTGTGCGGGGAATGGCCGGTGAAAATTGGCACGAATTTGTGCTGTGGACCCTGTCTCAAAATTATGGTGGTCTTGAAAACATGTCTTTGATTCCAGGCAATGTGGGCACTACACCCGTGCAAAATATTGGGGCCTATGGCAAAGAGATTAAAGACAACTTTGTTTCTTGCATTGCTTTTGATCGTTCGACTCATGAATTAAAAACATTTAACCGTGACGACTGTGCGTTTGGCTACCGCGAAAGCATTTTTAAAAATACCGTAAAAGACCACTACATTATTGTTTCAGTTGATTTTTGCCTCCAGAAAACCAATCACCAAATTAATACAGCCTACGGCGACATCCAAGCCGAATTGGCCGAAAATCAAATTACCAATCCCAGCATTCAAGACGTGAGTAAGGCTGTAATTGCCATTCGTCAACGCAAATTACCCGATCCCAAAGAGCTGGGCAACAGCGGCAGTTTCTTTAAAAATCCGGTGCTTACCAAAACCGATTTTGCGCCGATTCACCAAAAATTTCCCGAAATGAAATACTTTGAGGTATCACCAACCGAAGTAAAAGTTCCGGCTGGTTGGCTCATTGAGCAATGTGGGTTTAAAGGCCAACGATTTGGCGATGCGGGCATACACAAAAACCAAGCCTTGGTCTTAGTGAATTATGGACAGGCCACCGGACAAGAAATTCTTGAAGTTGCCCAAAAAATACAAGCCACCGTGCTAGAAACCTTTGGCATTTCTATTGAAGCCGAAGTGAATGTAATTTAATTTTGGCTTCGTTGTAATTTGCTTTTTTTGGCCTTCTCGTTTCATCTTGGAATTTGTACATTTGCGCGCTGTGGAAGCCAATCCAATTAACGTATCAATTTTTTTATGTTGACAATTCTATTTTATCTTTTTATTGCGGTTTTACTGGGACAATTTATCTATTATGTAGTTGTTTTTGGCAACTTTTCATTTGGTAAATGGACTTCTGCGCCTCAAAAACGCGTACCCATTTCGGTAATTGTCTGCGCCAAAAACGAAGAGGAAAACGTAAAAGCATTTGTGCCCTTATTGATACAACAAGATTATCCGGATTTTGAAGTGGTGCTCATTGACGATGCTTCTAGCGACGAAACCTTGGAGGTATTTGAAGCTTTTGAAAAACAATACACGAACATCAAATTGGTGAAAGTGCAAAACAACGAAGCCTTTTGGGGCAACAAAAAATTTGCGCTTACCCTGGGAATTAAAGCGGCCAAATACGAATACCTTTTATTTACAGATGCCGATTGTTATCCCGCATCAACCCAATGGATCAAAGAAATGAGTAGCCAATTTACAACCCAAAAAACTATTGTTTTGGGGTATGGTGCCTACGAAAAAATTAAAAATTCATTTTTAAATAAATTAATCCGATTTGAAACCTTGCTCAGCGCTACCTCCTACTTTTCTTGGGCCAAATTGGGCAAACCGTATATGGGTGTGGGCCGGAATTTAGCCTACAAAAAAGAAGCGTTTTTTAATGTCCGCGGGTTCATGGACCACATGAAAGTGCGATCGGGTGACGATGATTTATTTATTAATCAAGCAGCAACGGCTAGCAATATTAGCTGGAGTTTGGCTGCAGATTCATTTACCTATTCAAAACCCAAAACCAATTTTAAAGAATGGTTTAACCAAAAACGAAGACATGTGTCAACTGCTTCATTATACAAAGGGTTTGACCAATTTCAGTTGGGCTTATTTTATTGCCTACAACTGGCCTTTATTGTCTTGGCCATTCTATTATTGGCGTTCCAATTTCAATGGATTGTGGTGCTAAGCTTAGTTGGATTTCGGTACCTATTTGCATGGATTTCCTTGGGATTTGCTGCCGGAAAATTGAAAGAAAAAGACGTGATGTATTGGTTTCCAATCATAGAACTAGTTCTCATCCTTAGTCAACTTAGTATTTATATGAGTACTTTGTTTTCAAAACCGGTGCATTGGAAATAAATACCAACATAGCAAAAGCCCAAATTGGTGACCAAGTGGCCTTTACGTTCTTGTTGGATCATTATTGGAATGAAGTATATGGATTTATGCTGAAACGCACCGAAAACGAAAGTGATGCCGAAGACATTTGCATCGAAACCTTTGCTAAAGCTTTTGATAAGATTGCAACCTATAAATCGGATTTTCAATTTAATACCTGGCTCATTGCTATTGCCAAAAACGTACACATTGATTTGTTGCGCAAGCGAAAAACATCTGTTTTTGTGAATTTATCGGTTGATGAAACCTACAAAACCTACAATCTACCTGACACTACTCCTACCGCAGAAGACCAACTCATCACTGAGCAAAATTTATCTAAGCTGCTGCATTACATCAAGCAACTCAAACCGCACTACCAAGAAGTGATTCAGCTGCGGTATTTTCAGGAACTCTCCTACCAAGAAATTGCCAACCACACAAACGAACCCCTCAACAACGTAAAAATAAAACTCTTGCGTGCCAAAAAATTACTGGCTGAGATGATTGGAGAGTTTAGACTAGAAGATGAGAGATGAGAGATGAGAGATGTGGGAAGTGGGAAGTGGGAAGTGGGAAGCTGGGAGTTGGGAGTTGGCAGTTGGAAGTGTACAGACAACCGAGAACTGACAACCGACAACTGACAACCGAGAACTGAGAACAAATTCCAATGTTAAGTTTTCATCCAAACTAAAAACTTAACATTGGCGTGTAATTCATTTGTTTACATTTGCTTAACATTAGATTAACCGTAAACAAACATTGAAATGGGTAACGAAAACGAAACAGACCACACAACCAACGAAGAAAAAATTGAACAAGTTGAAACAGGGACTGCATCAGTTGAATCAACTGAAATAGCTGGAACTACTGAAAGCGAAAACACTGCCATTGAGCCAGCGGTTAAATCAGTGAAATTAGCTAAAAAGAATATCAAAAAATTGGCTAAAATAAGCAGTAAATTAATGGCAAAAGCCAAAAAGGAAGGCCATAAGGAGAAAGCAAAAAAAGCCAAGAAAAAGAAAAAAGAAAAAGCCAAGAAAGAAAAAGCGAGCAAAAAACGCAAAGAAAAAAAGGCCAAGAAAAAGGCAAATAAGAAAAAATCAAAAAAATAATAAAAAAGTCGAAAGTAAATTTCGACTTTTTTTATGCTTAATTGGTTTATGGTAATGAGAATAAAGACTTAAAGATGAGAGAAGTTGGTAGCGTGAAGTCAACCATTAACAGATAACAGACAACCGAGAACCGAGAACTAAGAACAGACAGAAAGACGTTGAGACAAGGGAAGTGGGGAGTTGGAAGTTAACCGAAAACAGACAACCCACAACCGATAACTGCCTACGCTTTCTTCACAAACTCCGTGCGCAATACCATGGCAGTTTTGTTCACACGGCAATCAATTTCGGCAGGATCGTCGGTGAGGCGAATGTTCTTTACCATTGTTCCGCGTTTGATCACGTCTGAGGATCCACGGACTTTTAAATCTTTAATTACGGTTACCGAATCCCCGTCTTGTAGGATATTGCCGTTGCTGTCTTTCACGTCCATAGTAGTTTATTTTTAGAGCTCAAAAGTACAGCTTTACAGCTGCCTCATCGACATATTTTATAATTTTGAATGAGTAAAAATAATATATTTGGGGGCCTATTTTTAGTACGATGAAAACATTTACCGCACAAGAAAAACTCTCCCATTTACTTAGTTTACCTGTAATTGTAGCCGCCTTAGGCTATTTTGTAGACATTTACGACCTGCTCTTGTTTGGCATTGTTCGAGTGCCTAGTTTAAAATCCCTGCACTTAGATCCCGATACCGTGGGCACCACGATTATGAATTTTCAGATGACAGGTTTGTTATTGGGTGGGATTTTTTGGGGGATTATGGGCGATAAACGCGGACGACTTTCCGTGCTTTTTGGATCGATTCTGGTGTATTCCTTAGCCAACATTGCCTGTGGATATATCCCAGAAATTCCAATCGATGACAAAGCTCAACTATACGCCTGGTTGCGTTTCATCGCTGGTATAGGCTTAGCTGGCGAATTGGGGGCCGGCATCACCTTGGTGGCCGAAAGTTTGCCCAAAGAATTGCGCGCCATAGGCACCTCAATAGTAGCCGGTTTTGGTTTAATGGGTGCTGTAGTCGCTCATTTCACCGTTGAGCTCGCCGGACCAGCCGAATCAGGATGGTCGGTGGCCTACCTAATTGGTGGCGGAATGGGATTGTGCTTGTTGTTGCTTCGTATTGGGGTTCTCGAAAGCGGTTTATACACCCACATCAGACACGAAGCAGGCATTCAAAAAGGAGATTTTTTGATGCTATTTAAAACAAAAAAATCAACTGTAAAATACCTGAAATGTATAGCAATTGGGCTTCCTACTTGGTATTGCATTGGCATCTTAGCGGTTATGAGTAACCAGTTTGCACCCGTTTTTGGGATTTCTAATCTGCAACCCGGCGAAGCCATTATGTGGGCTTATCTGGGAATTTCACTAGGAGATTTTGCAAGTGGTTTTATTTCACACGCCTTGCATTCACGCAAAAAAGCCATTTTATACATGCTTGCTTTTACCTTAGTGGGCGTGGTTTTACTGTTGTCGGGGATTGCAACTACTGCAAACAGCTATTACTTTTTTTGTTTTTGGTTAGGTCTCGGTACGGGGTATTGGGCCATGTTTGTTACCGTGGCAGCCGAACAATTTGGCACCAACATTCGCAGCACAGTTACCGCTACCGTTCCCAATATGGTGCGTGGATTATTGGCTGTGATGCTCATTGGGTTTGATTATTTTAAGGCCATATATGGTGTAATTACTTCGGTAATTATCATTGGAGTAATTGCTTTTGGTTTGAGTGTATACGCTACTTGGACTAGTAGCGAAACACACCAAAAAGATTTGGATTTTGTAGAATAAGTGCCAATCAAAATCATTCAAAATTAGTTTGCGTTTACCCCTGTTCAAACCAAATCCATTCGCTATTTTTGTGACGCTAAATCGCAGGCTATGGAATCATTAGTAGAAAACACACTACCCGTAGGGAAACCCAAATGGCTCAAGGTAAAACTGCCTATTGGTCAAAAGTACACCGAACTTCGTGGCTTGGTTGACAAATACCAACTGAACACCATTTGCACTTCCGGAAGCTGTCCAAACATGGGCGAATGCTGGGGAGAAGGCACGGCAACTTTCATGATTTTGGGAAACATTTGCACCCGATCATGTGGCTTTTGCGGCGTAAAAACAGGCCGACCCGAAACGGTTGATTGGGACGAACCCGAAAAAGTAGCCCGTTCTATAAAAATTATGTCTATCAAACACGCCGTAATTACGAGTGTAGACCGCGATGATTTAAAAGACGGTGGCTCGATTATTTGGGAAGAAACTATTGAGGCTATTCGCCGTATGAATCCAACCACAACCTTAGAAACCTTAATTCCTGATTTTCAAGGCAACGAACGTTTGTTGGATCGCATTGTTGAAGCCAATCCCGAAGTAGTTTCGCACAACATTGAAACCGTGCGAAGACTCACACGTGAAGTGCGCATACAAGCCAAATACGACCGCAGTATGGCGGTATTAAAATACTTAAAACAACAAGGCATCAACCGAACCAAATCGGGAATTATGCTGGGCTTGGGCGAAACAGAAGCCGAAGTAATTGAAACGCTCCACGATTTAAAAAATGCGAACGTAGATGTAGTAACCATTGGTCAATATTTACAACCCAGTAAAAAACATTTGCCTGTAAAGGAATACATCACGCCTGAGCAATTTAAAAAATACGAACAAATTGGTTTAGAATTGGGCTTCAAACATGTTGAAAGTGGGCCTTTGGTTCGTTCGTCGTACAAGGCTCAAAAGCATATTCATTAATTTACAACCGAACCACATGGAACCCAAAATACGTGTTGCCCTTAACGGCTTTGGACGGATTGGACGTCAGGTATTTCGGTTGCTTTGGGATAATCCTGAAATTGAGGTTGTGGCCATAAATGACTTGGCCGAGGCAGCAACCATGGCCCATTTGCTCAAGTACGACAGTATACACGGCCTATTTCCGCACACTTGCCGGGCTACAGAAAACCAGTTGTGGGTAAACCAAACTTCGGTAGCTTATTTTAGCGAAAAAGAAATTGCTTTCCTCCCTTGGAAAAACCTCAACATTGACGTGGTAATTGAAGCCACAGGCAGACGACAACTGCGAACAGAATTGGCCGAACACCTCAAGGCAGGCGCCAAAAAAGTGATTCTGTCTGCACCTTCAGAAGATGACTCCATAAAAACAATCGTGGTTGGGGTGAACGACCAGCTGCTGGACGGCACAGAGACGATTGTATCTAACGCGAGCTGTACAACCAATAACGCTGCGCCTATGTTGGCTGTGATTCGGGATTTATGTGGCATCGAACAAGCATACATAACCACGGTGCATTCGTATACCACCGATCAGAGTTTGCACGATCAGCCCCACAAAGATTTACGCAGAGCCCGGAGTGCAAGCCAATCAATAGTGCCTACATCAACCGGGGCAGCCAAAGCCTTAACCAAAATTTTTCCAGAGTTTGAAGGAAAAATTGGCGGGAGCGGCATACGCGTTCCTGTGCCCGACGGTTCGTTAACCGACATCACTTGTTATGTGCTGCATGCGGTGTGCCGTGACCAAATTAATGCGGCTTTTGCATCAGCTGCCCAAACTTCTTTACAAGGAATTTTATCCTATACCGAAGACCCTATTGTCTCGGTAGATGTGATAGGCAATCCACATTCCTGTGTGTTTGATGCACAACTCACTTCTGTTTTGGGTAAAATGGTAAAAATAGTAGGCTGGTATGACAACGAAATAGGGTATTCCTCGCGATTAATTGACTTAATTATGCTGCTGTGTCCGAAAAAAAACTAATTTTAAGGACCTGTTTTACAACGCATCAGCGCAAGCACATGAGATATTTTTATTTACTACTATTCTATTTATGGATTGGATCCACGTGGGCACAAAAACCTAAACCCTCCCAAATAGAATTGGATAGTGTGGGAAGTTATTTAGAGCTTTCTACTTTTTACTACAAAACCAACGATTACAAATCTGCGTTAGACTTTGCGCAAAAAGCATTTGATTATTCTAAAGAGATTCGAAATCCAAAAAAAATGGCCCAATCCTATGCGGCGATGGGGGCTATATATTTTAACCTAAACAAATTTGAAGAGGCGGCCAAGCAATACAGCAAATGTCTTGAAATTGCTAATGCATATCCAGCAACCAACGACCAAGCGTACTCCTATTTTCAATTGGCGCTTTGTCAAATTGAACTCAGGCAATACATGAACGCCGAGTTGAATCTTGAAAACGCCAAAAACATTTACTCCTTTTTACGCATACCCGACGCGATCACCTTGATTCAAATGCAAAAAGGAATTGTACACGAAGCCAAAGGGGATTATGAAGAAGCTCGACTCATTTTTAGTCAACTCATCGAGAAAGCTACTTCACAAGATGTATTAAAAATTAATGCAGAAGCCTACTACCATTTAGGTACCATAGAATCACATAATTTTAGGTACAACTTGGCTTTGAATTACCTTAAAAAAGCACAAGAATTAAATGGCATTCACAACATTAGACTGAAAGCCAAGATCTTGTTAGCGCTCAGTAAAGCCTATGAAAAAACCATAGACATGGCCAAAGCCTATGCCTATTTGCAACTGCACATGCAATTGGATGATTCGTTGACTAAGCTGAGTTTTAAAAAATTGGGCTCGGCTGATTTTGCTGAATTTAAAGAAAACGATCGACTCAAGACCATTGAAAAATTGGACAAGGAAAACAAAGAGCAACAAAAAGCCAGCCGCGTAGCCAACATACTAATTATTTTGTTTATCGGGTTTATCGCTATCTTATCGTTGCTAAGTATTTCCCTCTACAAAAACAACAATATTCGCAAGAAATCAAACAAACTGCTGGAGGACAATAACCAAGAATTAGAGTTGGCCAAAACCAAAGCCGAGCAAGCCTTGAAAGCTCGCGCCGATTTTTTATCGACAGTGAGTCATGAATTGCGCACACCACTCAATGCAATTAATGGCATCACTCATCTGCTGCTGCAAGAACAACCCAAACCTTCCCAGTTGGATTATTTGAATTCCTTGAAATTTTCAGGAAATTATTTACTCACTTTTATCAACGAGATTTTAGAAATAAACCGCATTGAATCAGAGGGTATTGAGGTTGAACAATTGCGTTTTAACTTGAAAGAACTCACGGAGAATCTTCAAAATTCGCTCAAAGAGTTGGCCATCATAAACAACAATCGTTTCACGATTCAACTCGATCCTGAAATGCCCAATCAGGTGGTGAGCGACCCCACTAAACTTTCCCAAATTTTACTCAACCTCATAAATAATGCCCTAAAATTTACTAAAAATGGGGAAGTTCAAGTTACTACAAAAGTGCTTGAAACCGATGGTGAAATAATAAACATTGAATTTAATGTAGCCGATACGGGCATTGGAATCCCCGAAGAAAAATTGGAATCGGTGTTTGATAGTTTTTCGCAAGGTTCAATAGAGATTAATAGAAAATACGGCGGAACCGGCTTGGGCCTTTCTATAGTGAAACGACTCACCGAAATTCTTGGCGGAACACTGTCTTTGGTGAGTCAAGTAGGAATAGGATCTACATTTACTGTGGTTTTGCCATTTAAAATTAGTACGGATAACGACATCCAACACAATCCATTTGCCTACAACGACCAGGTATTAAAAGGCAAAAAAGTCTTGTTGATAGAAGACAATAAAATCAACCAAATGATTACCAAAAAAATGGTTGAAAACAAAGCCATGATCTGCGAGGTGATTGACAATGGTGAAGATGCCATTCAGGCGGTGAAAAATAACCGCTACGATTTGGTGTTGATGGATGTGCACCTACCCGGAATTAATGGAACGATTGCTACACAAACCATTCGCACCTTTGACCATAAAACAAAAATTATTGCCTTGACGGCCATTTCGCTCAACGAAAACAGAGGAATGCTTCTCTCCTACGGAATGAATGATGTAATTACCAAGCCGTTTAATCCCGAGGAATTCTACCACATTATTTGCAAGAATTTGGATGCCTAATGCGATTCGTTTCGTTCTATTAATCCTTTGATCAATTGGCGTACCTGCGGCTCGGCTTTTTGAGCTGCGGCCAATACCTCGGCATGACTCACGGTTTCTATTGATGCATCTGTTGAAATATCAGTAATCACTGATAAGCCAAACACTTCTATATCCATATGTCGTGCAACGATCACTTCGGGAACAGTAGACATACCGACGCAATCGGCGCCTAGGTTTTTTACCATGGTATATTCGGCTGGAGTTTCGAAGGTTGGGCCTTGAAGTGCCAAGTAAATACCGTGTTGCACTTCAATGTTTAAGTCCTGAGCAACTGCTTCGGCTTGGGCAATTAGTTGCTTGCTGTAGGCTTCACTCATATTTAGAAAACGCGGGCCAAATCGTTCGTCGTTGGGTCCGTGGAGCGGATGTTCGGGCATTAGGTTGATGTGGTCGGTAATGAGCACAATAGATCCCACCCGGTAATTGGGATTCACTCCACCCGAGGCATTGGATACAATCAATTTGGATACGCCCAAGTACTTCATGACCCGCACCGGAAAAGTCACTTGCTGCATGCCGTAGCCTTCGTAATAATGAAAACGGCCTTGCATGGCCACCACTTTTTTGCTGCCAATGGTGCCAAATACCAAAGCCCCGGCATGGCCTTGCACGGTTGAAACCGGGAAATGGGGAATTTCACTATACGGAATGCGGTGATCGATGCGAATATCCTCGGTAAAACTGCCCAAGCCCGAACCCAAAATTACGCCGTATTCGGGTGAAAATCCGGTTCTATTTTGCAGATAACTAACGGTTTCTTGTACTTTATTCCACATGGGATTGTATGAATTGAATAAACGCAGCTTCCTCAGCTATAAATTGCGTTTGTATGGGTAAATAATAGAGGCTGTTTTCGGGCAATTGGTGCTGCAAACGCACATAATCTTTCTCGGTGGTGATGACCAATTGTTGCGCCGTTACCCGCTGAATTTCTGCCAATTCAGTCGAAGTAAAATTATGGTGATCGGGGTAGGTCAATTCTTGATCTTGTCCCGATTGCAGCGCCTGGAAAAAGGGTTTGGGTTTGGCAATTCCGGCTAATAACACTTTTGGTTGGGATTGAATTTCAGCAACTGATAAGGTTTTACTGCTACTGTAAATTTTATGATCGTAGACTATAGTGGTAAAAAAAACGGGTTGGGATACGCCCAATTTGGCTTTTATTTTTGCTTGATCTTCCGTTGAAAGTTGAGGCGGACATTTGGTAACCACCACAATATGCGCTCTTTTTTTTCCCGATTGAGCTTCGCGCAAATTGCCCATTGGCAACACATAATCATCGCTAAATAAGTCGGCGAAGGCCGTGAGCAAAATAGACAAACTCGCTTTTACTTTGCGGTGCTGAAAGGCATCATCGAGTAAAATTACTTGGGTGTTTGGTTTTTGGGCTAGAATTTGTTGAATTCCGTTGCTGCGATTGGCATCAACTGCCACAGTGAGTTGGGGAAATTTTTGGTGAAACTGAAACGGCTCGTCGCCCAATTGCTCTACCGAAGTTGTGTTATTTGCCAACACAAAACCAATTGATTTTCGTTTGTACCCTCTACTCAAAACCGCCAATGCATATTGTGATTCCAACAAGCGAATTAAATATTCAATCATAGGGGTTTTTCCGGTGCCACCCACGCTGAGATTTCCTACTGCAATGACTGGAATGGAAGGTACTGAAGATTTAAAAATAGCGTTGTTATAGAGAAAATTGCGAATATGCATAACCCCACAGTAAATTAGTGCAAATGGAAACAGCAATTTTCGGAGAAATTTCATAGCACGAAAGTATAATATTTTATCTTTGAAACGAAAATTTACATCTACTAATTCGGCCATATCCAATCGTATTTTGAAGCATTTTTTAGCCCCTTACTTTCTACTTGTTGCGCTATTGGGAACACCAATAGTGGCTGCCTATGGTCAAAATGCCGAGACCGCTGCTGTGTTTAAAACCGTGCTCAATTACTACTACAAAAACGAAAAACCGGTATACAAAGGCCGGGCCCAATTACTCTATTTGTATTGCACCCAAGCCAAGCCCAATGAAGAATTACTTGAAGCGTTAAAAACCGCCAATCTATCCCAGGATTTTAGAAAAGAAATCAAACAAAAAATTGCGGACCCAGACGCAACCAAAGATTGGACATACGAGTTCAAACAATTGCCCGACAAAGACCCGTCCTTACTCAAGAAAAAGATAAACAGCTGTGTTTCCTTAGAAAAATTTCAAGAAATTAGAAACCGCTTGCAGCTCAACAACCAGCGGCTACTCATCATTACTGAGCCTATATTTTATTCGAAGCAAAACACCGTGTTGGTAAAGGTGGTTTTTTACCGCAGCATAGAACACAACAGCGGCGCCATACTTTTGCTCGAAAAAACCGAAGGCAATTGGTATGTTTCGCAACTCCTAAACGAATGGTCCACCTAATTTATAGTCTATGAAAATCAAAGAAATACTGCCTATACTCGAAGAAATGGCTCCCCTAGCCTATGCCGAAGATTTTGACAATGTGGGTTTATTGGTGGGCGATAAAGAACAAACGGTGACCGGAATCTTGGTATGTCATGATGCCCTTGAAGTAGTGATTGATGAAGCCATTGCTAAACAATGCAATTTGGTGGTTTGTTTTCATCCCATCGTATTTACTGGGCTCAAAAAAATTACAGGAAGCACCTATGTAGAACGGGTGGTGATGAAAGCTATTCAACACCAAATTGCAATCTATGCGGTACATACCGCACTTGACAATCACCACGAAGGCGTCAACCGGATTTTTTGTTCTGCCTTGGGACTAGAAAAATGCAACATCTTAATCCCAAAATCGCAGTTTATCACCAAAATGGTGGTGTATACTCCTTCTGATCAAGCCGAAAAATTGCGGGAAGCGCTGTTTGCAGCAGGCGCCGGAAGTATTGGAAATTACGAACGATGCAGTTTCAACACGATTGGATTAGGTACGTTTAAAGGAAATGCGCAAAGCAAACCGGCAGTAGGCAGTCCCGAGTATTTTATTGAAGTAGAAGAAACTAAAATTGATGTAGTGTTCGAAAAGCACAAAAAGCAAGCTGTATTGCAAGCGCTTTTTGAAACGCACATATACGAAGAAGTGGCTTACGAATTGTATGAACTCGAAAACACCCACCAAAATATTGGCCTGGGCATGATTGGCAGTTTACCGCAACCCATGGACGAGCAGGAATTTTTACAGCATGTAAAAAAAATCATGCAAACACCGCTTATTCGACACACCGAATTTCGAAATAAACCCATACACAAAGTAGCCGTACTAGGCGGTGCAGGTAGTTTTGCGATTAAAAATGCTATTCAGGCTGGAGCCGATGCTTTTTTGACTGCCGATTTGAAGTACCATAATTTCTATGAAGCTGAAAATCAGCTGCTTTTGGCAGATATTGGGCATTATGAAAGTGAACGCT
This sequence comes from Flavobacterium psychrophilum, assembly GCA_945869365.1. Taxonomy (GTDB): domain Bacteria; phylum Bacteroidota; class Bacteroidia; order Flavobacteriales; family Flavobacteriaceae; genus Flavobacterium; species Flavobacterium psychrophilum_J. The sequence continues at coordinate 12,987 of CAMBOW010000001.1, forward strand.
ATACAAAAAATTACATTGTTGATTTTCTTCGGAAAAAAATTCTTAGTTTTGCAATCATTTTATCAGAAGCAAATACCAATCCTGTTAAGTACTTATAATTATTATGGCGAATACAAAAGAACTCAGTGTAGAAGAAAAATTAAGAGCATTATACGACTTGCAATTAATTCATACCCGTATTGATGAGATCAGAAACGTACGAGGAGAACTTCCTTTAGAAGTGGAAGATTTAGAAGACGAAGTGACAGGACTTTCTGCTCGATCTGAAAAACTAAAAGCCGATTTAGAGGTAATTGAAGAACAAATTAAAGACAAAAAAATCGCCATCGAAGACCACCAGGCATCGATTAAAAAATATAGCAAGCAGCAAGAAAACGTGCGCAATAATAGAGAGTTTAACTCATTAGCCAAAGAAGTGGAATTCCAAGAATTGGAAATTCAATTGGCCGAGAAACACATTCGTGAATTGCGCGCCTCTATGGAGCACAAAAAACAAGTGATTAACGATTCTAAAGACAAATTAGACGGCAAAACCAATCACCTGAAACATAAAAAATCGGAATTGAGTGACATCATGTCTGAGACTGAAAAAGAAGAAAGTTTCTTAACCAAAAAAGCTGCCGAATTTGAAGCTTTGATTGAAGATCGTCTATTAGTAGCCTACAAAAGAATTCGCAGCAGCGTGCGCAATGGTTTGGCGGTTGTATCTATTGAGCGTGGTGCTTCGGCAGGATCGTTCTTTACGATTCCCCCACAAACCCAAGTAGAAATTGCCGGTAGAAAAAAAATCTTGACCGACGAACACTCGGGTAGAATATTAATAGACGCCGAACTGGCCAAAGAAGAAAAAGATAAGATGGACCAATTATTTGCCACCATCTAACAAAACTGAGCCCCAAACACTGGGGCTTTTTTTATGAAAAAAACGCAACGCATCCTGCTCACCAAATCAATTGGCTTGTATTTAAATTTGCTTAGTTTCATGCTTCCTAAGCATGCTGTAGCTTTGGCCTACCGCCTATTTAGCAAGCCGCGCAGAGGCCGATTGTATCCCGAACGTCTGCCCTACTTTTTGCAAAAAGCACAAACCGAAAAAATTACACTACAAACACACGAAATCCACACCTATCTTTGGTCCGGTAATGATACACGCATTTTGTTGGCTCACGGCTGGGAAAGCAACTCCGCGCGTTGGTCAAAATTATTTCGCAAACTCAGCAAAACCGGAGCCACCATTATGGCCATTGATGCACCCGGGCACGGGCAATCCGACGGAAACGAATTTACTATGCTGATCTATGCCGACATTTTACAACAAGTAGCGCAGTCGTTTCAACCGACCATCATCATGGGTCATTCCATTGGCGGATCGGCTTGTGTGTATTCCTACCACAACTTCCCAAAATCGTATGCGCAACTGCAAAAAATGGTGGTGTTGGGTGCACCCTCCGAAATTAAATTACTGATTGACGAATACGTGCGCATGCTCTCGATGAATAAGCGAATGGCGCGGTTATTAAATGAATTTTTCACCACCAAATACAGCATTCACATTCCCGAATTTACCACCGCACATTTTGAGAAAACGTTTGCCTTACAAGGATTGATTGCCCACGACAGCACCGACCCGGTGGTCCCCTATGTGGAAGGAAAAAAATTAGCGCAGGCCTGGACTAAGGCACAATTTATTACCACCGAAAATTTAGGCCATAGCATGCACGACGAATACTTGTACGAGCAAATTACCACTTTTATCAACACTTAATGCCAAGCGTTTATTCACGAAAATAGTATCTTAGCCCCATGGAAGAATCGGTAAAACGTTTAAATAAATTCATCAGCGACACCGGCTATTGCTCGCGCAGAGAAGCCGACAAACTCATAGAGGATGGGCGTGTAACCTTGAATGGTGTGGTGCCCGAAATGGGAACCAAAGTGAGCGAACGCGATGAGATTCGGATAGACGGACGGTTAATTGTAGACAAAACTGAAAAGCTCATTTATTTGGCGTTCAATAAACCGGTGGGTATTGAGTGCACCACCAATCTTGAGGTGCGAAACAACATTATTGAGTACCTCAATTACCCCAAACGCATTTTCCCGATTGGTCGACTCGACAAAGCCAGCGAAGGCTTGATATTTTTGACTAATGACGGCGATATTGTAAACAAAATTTTGCGGGCCCGAAACAACCACGAAAAAGAATATACGGTTACAGTAAATAAACCCATCACCGACCGCTTCATTGATCGCATGGGCAATGGCGTGCCGATTTTAGATACCGTGACGCGCAACTGCAAGGTGGAGCAAATAAGCAAAAACACCTTCAAAATCATTTTGACACAGGGTTTAAATAGGCAAATACGTAGAATGTGTGAGCATTTTGACTACGAAGTGACCGCACTCAAACGCATACGCATCATCAACATTTCGTTGGATGTACCAGTAGGGCGTTACCGCGAATTGACGGCAGCCGAAATTCAAGAATTGAATCAGTTAATTGCCCCTTCAAGCAAGACCGAAGAAGCCAGTTATTTGCCTAAAAAATAAACTTATTTCGCTCTGCGTTGTTCGCGAGCCAACAAGGTATTTTTGAGCAACATGGCAATGGTCATAGGGCCTACTCCACCAGGCACGGGAGTAATATGTGACGCTTTTTTACTCACCAAATCAAAATCGACATCGCCGGTAATGCGGTAGCCTTTCTCGGTGGTTTTATCTTCCACACGGGTAATGCCCACGTCAATAATCACCGCGCCATCTTTGACCATCTCGGCTTTTAAGTAATTGGGCACACCCAAAGCGGTAATGATAATATCGGCCTGGGTAGTAATTTGCGCGATATTTTTGGTGTACGAATGGGTTAAGGTCACAGTAGAATTTCCAGGAAATCCTTTTCGTCCCATTAAGATACTCATGGGGCGACCCACAATGTGCGAACGGCCAATCACTACCGTATGTTTTCCTTTGGTTTCTACCTTATAGCGCTCCAACAATTCCAAAATCCCAAAAGGTGTGGCTGGAATAAAGGTGGACATATCCAAGGCCATTTTCCCGAAATTCTCCGGATGAAATCCGTCTACATCTTTGCTGGGATCAATCGCCATAATCACGCGTTGGGTATCGATTTGATCAGGTAAAGGCAATTGCACGATAAACCCATCGATGTCGTCATTTGCGTTGAGCTCGTTGATTTTCTTGAGCAACTCGGTTTCAGAAGTAGTACTGGGCATTTTCACCAATGTCGATTCAAAACCCACGCGTTCGCAGGCTTTAACTTTACTTCCTACGTAGGTTAAACTTGCGCCATCATTACCCACGATAATTGCCGCCAAATGAGGCACCTTTTCGTTGTTTTCTTTCATTTTGGCCACCTCAGCCGCAATTTCATTTTTGATGTCTTCGCTTATTTGTTTTCCGTCGAGTAGTTGCATGGTCGTTGTGTTGTAATTAGTTGCTGTAAAAAAATAAGATTCAAGCTAAAATGTTCCGCTGAACCTTTTGTTGTATTATCGAATTCCAGGCATACCAGGCATTCCACCTTTCATCCCACCCATCATTTTCATGAGGTTTTTCCCGCCTGGGCCTTGCATCATTTTCATCATCTTGCTCATTTGCTCAAACTGTTTCATGAGCTGGTTTACTTCTTCAATTTTGCGACCAGCACCTCTGGCAATTCGAGTTTTGCGTTTCATGTCTATAATGGATGGCCGTGAACGCTCGGTTGGTGTCATGGAATGGATGATGGCTTCGATGTGTTTGAAGGCATCGTCTTCGATCTCGACATCTTTTATCGCTTTGGAAGCGCCGGGAATCATGCCCACCAAATCCTTCATATTTCCCATTTTCTTCACTTGTTGAATCTGGGCCAAGAAATCGTCAAAGCCAAATTCGTTTTTGGCAATTTTCTTTTGGAGCTTGCGGGCTTCTTCTTCGTTGTATTGTTCTTGTGCGCGTTCTACCAAGGAAATCACATCACCCATGCCCAAGATACGCTCGGCCATACGCTCGGGGTAGAATACGTCAATGGCTTCCATTTTCTCGCCGGTTCCAACAAACTTAATGGGTTTGTTCACCACCGATTTAATCGAAATGGCGGCACCCCCACGCGTGTCACCATCTAATTTGGTAAGGATTACTCCATCAAAATTCAAACGATCGTTGAAGGCTTTGGCTGTATTTACTGCATCTTGCCCCGTCATGGCATCGACCACAAACAAGGTTTCTTGCGGTTGCAAGGCTTGGTGCACATTGGCAATTTCGGTCATCATTAGCTCGTCCACGGCCAAACGACCGGCGGTGTCGACAATGACTACATTGTATCCTTTTTCTTTGGCATATTTCACCGCGTTTTGTGCAATCTCCACTGGGTTATTGTTGCCCAATTCGGAATACACTTCTACACCAATCTGATCTCCCACTACATGCAATTGGTTGATGGCCGCAGGACGATAGACATCACAGGCAACCAACAAAGGATTTTTTCCTTTTTTTGTTTTGAGGAAATTGGCCAGTTTACCGGAAAAAGTAGTTTTACCCGATCCTTGCAAACCCGACATCAAAATTACTGCGGGATTACCAGATAGATTAATTCCAGCTACTTCTCCCCCCATCAACTCAGTCAATTCATCTTTAACCAATTTGATCAATAATTGGCCTGGTTGAAGAGTGGTCAATACATTTTGACCAATCGCTTTGTCTTTTACTTTGGTGGTGAACTCTTTGGCTATTTTGAAATTGACGTCGGCATCCAATAGGGCACGACGCACTTCTTTTAGCGTTTCGGCCACATTAATTTCGGTGATTTTTCCGTGTCCTTTTAAGATATGAAAGGCCTTGTCTAACTTATCACTTAAATTATCAAACATCGCTATAGTGGGATTAATTAATGATTATTGTTGTTGTAAAAACAAAGCGCAAATTTAAACATTTGATTGTTAATTTTGCACTAAATCAGTTTGAAAATGAAGGAAATATATGGGTTTGAAAATAAAATAATTTATATTTGACAACCTAAAAACTTAGGCCGAACGTTTAATTGCTTTTTTTATGAATTCATCGCGAACTTCTCTGGTTTATTTATTGTTTTTTTGTTTGAGTTTTAGCTTTTCCTGGACTTCAATTTTGGCGCAAGAACGAAGTGTGTTTGATGTCGCTCGTTCTGGTTCGCTGCAGGAAATTGAAGCACTGTACCAAAAAAACCCAGCCGAAATAGAAAACATTGACGACAGGGGCTCAACTCCCTTACTACTCGCCTGCTACCGAAATAATGAAGCGGTTGCTCAGTATTTACTAAATCACACCAAAAATATCAACCACAATTCGGGCATGGGAACGGCTTTAATGGCCGCTGTAATGGCCAATAATAACAATCTAGTTGCCCAATTCATTGCCAAAAAAGCCGATTTGGATCAGTTAGATAAAGGAGGAAAAACAGCCTTGATCTATGCCACATTTTTTAACCGAAATCCAATCGTAAAATTATTGGTTGACGCCGGTGCGAACCGCAACATTAAAGACGTAGACAGCCGAACGGCCTTAGATTACGCCACCTTCTCTAAAAATACCGAATCAATCATTTATTTATCAAATTAATCAACCAACTCATATGAAAAAAAATTACACCATTTTATTGATCGCTATGGCCTCGTGCTTTGTAGCCACCGCACAAATTAAAGAAACGGCCGTGACCACCATTGGTACCATGACGGTAAAAATGAGTTTAAACCAAGCGACATCCTTGGCAACTATTACGCTAACTGGCCCGTCTACGCGATGGATGTCACTCGGATTAGATTGTTCGTCTATGCAAGGAAATAAAGACGTCATTAGCTTTGGAACTACATTGCTTGATCGTTCATTTCCTACTACCACGCACGTGCAGCCCATTACCGATGCGCAAAATAATTTAACTCTAGAAAGCAATACGGTAGCTGGAAGTACTAGAACCTTGGTTATTACTCGACCATTTAATACGGGTGATGCCAACGATCATGTGTTTGATTTCAATGCCAATTCCTTGAACATCGTATGGGGTGTAGGGCCAGCCTTAGATTTGGGCGTAAAACACAGCACCAAAGGAACTGCCACACTCACCTTTAGTACTTTGGGCACAGAAACATACACCTTAGACAATTCACTAAGCGTGAGCCCAAATCCTACTAATGGACTAATTACTTTGAAAAATTCAGCAAATTTTACTATTGAAACTATTCGTCTTTTTGACAACCAAGCGAAGCTAATTAAAACTTGGAACTACACCGACGATAATTTTAGCAACACACTCGATTTGAGCGACCTTACAAAAGGAGTGTACTACCTTGAGGTGAATGCGGATTCTGACAAAACGGTGAAAAAAATCATACTTAATTAATGTTAATTAAAAAAAGCGTCCTAATTCTTCTAGGGTTAGGTTGTATTGCGGCTTTGGCAGGCTATTATTATGTGTTTCATGCTGGCGAAAGAAATGCAGCAAATGAAGCAGCAGTATATACGCTAAGCACCGCCGAATTGGTCAACGAATTTAACACCGACACCCAAAAAGCCAATGCCAAATACAACAACAAAACAATCACTATAATAGGTGTTGCAACAGTTGTTTCGCCCACAGAAATAAAGTTGGATGACCAAGTAATCTGCTCGTTTCAAACTGCTACGCTACCGGTTGTTGCCAACAAAAAAACCACCATTAAAGGTCGTTTTGTGGGCTATGATGAGTTGTTTAGTGAGTTTAAATTTGATCAATGTACGCTAGTAAAAACCGATAATTAGTTCCCCATGAAACAACTCAGTATTTCAATAATAGCGCTTTTTGTTTTCGGATCTGCTTTTGCCCAAGACGATTTACTTAACGAATTAGAAAAATCGGCGGGACCTGCAGAAAAGCAAATTGAGCAAGCTGCATTCAAAGGGTTGCAAATTTGCAACATGCAATCAACCAAACTCGCAGCAAAAGGCGAATGGTATTTAATGATTTCCCACCGTTTTGGAAACCTAAAAGAAGGAACAGATAATTTTTTTGGCTTAGACAACGCCTATGCCAAAATTGGCGGAATGTATGGCGCAACAAGTTGGTTAACGCTATCGGCAGCGAGACATACATACAATAAATTGTATGAGTTGACCTCAAAATTAAAATTAGCCAATCAAGAAGTTGATGGTTTTCCTATAACCATTGTGGCGTATAACACGATGGAAATCAATACTAAACTAAAAAAAGAAGATTTCCCAACTATTCAATTCAAACAGCGATTGGCATTTTCAAACCAACTTTTGGTGTCTAGAAAAATTAACGAAAGAATCTCAGTGGAACTGAATGGAATTTACGTGCATAAAAATTTTTATGAAGGAGCAAAAAATTTGGACGAACCAGCAAAAGAGCAAAGTGATGAATATTTAATCGCGACTGGAGGACGATGCAAATTAACCAAGCGCGTAAGTGTGAACATAGAATACGCCGCTCGAATTAATCCCGTAAAAAATAGCCCTTATGATAATCCACTGGCGTTGGGGCTTGATATAGAAACGGGCGGACATGTATTTCAAATGCTATTTGCCACCAGCCAACCCATGAACGATGTGGGGTATTATACCAACGGATCAGGTAGTTGGACCGACAACTCCAAAGGCTTGTATTTTGGATTCAACCTATATAGAGTATTTTAATATGAAAAAAGCAGTCTTAGTTTGTCTGTGTTTGGTTGTGTTCCATGCGGGGTGGTCACAAAAATACTTGTCGCGTACTGCCGAATTAAAATTTGACGCCTCGGTAGTCAATATGGTAGAAATAGCGGCCAAAAACAATAAGGTATCAGCTATATTGGATGCCGCTACCGGAAAATTTGCCGTGAACGCCCTGATCAATGAGTTTAAATTTAAAGTGCCCCTAATGGAAGAGCATTTTAACGAAAATTACATGGAAACCTCCAAATATCCGAACGCTAAATTTAGTGGCCAACTCACCAATTTTGATGCCAGCAAATTAACTAGTAAAGGGTCCTATGAAGTGGACGGCGATTTGACCCTACACGGTGTAACCAAAAAAGTCAAAACCAAAATGACATTGGTATTAGCGGGTGGAAAAGTTATGGCCAACTGCAATTTTACCGTGCATGCCCAAGATTTTAAAATAGACATCCCTTCGTTGGTGAAAGAAAAATTTGCCGAAAATATCAAGGTGAATTTTAGAGCTGAATTACAAAGTAAATAAATGACTTGAAAAGCAAAAAAGCCAGTAGATTACTGGCTTTTTTATGTTTTCTATTGAAATTAATTTTGTTTTTTTCGGAATACGAGGTAATCGTCTAATATTCGGTTGGCAGCTACCACATCTTTAAGCAAGATGGTTGAATCTGACACAAATGCTACATCCCAATCGTCTTCGATATCATTGAAAAGTAATGAGTTTGGTGGCATTGGAAACATCAAGTTAAAATCCACTGGATCCATTGGAGAATCGTCTGCCGTGGCAGGCGCAGTATACAACGAACTGTTGTGATTTGTAGTAATGGACCAACTGCCTACAACTGGCACATCGGTTAAGTTTGCCATTAGGGAACCATCGGCATTAAATGTAAATAAATAACCCGCATAATTGATGGTTTCATTGTCTCCTCGGTCTGAATAATGAGACACTTCCCAAGTACCGTCTAAAAGAACAGTCCGAAGCTCAAATGGACGAATTTTTTCAAAAGTCAAGTAATCTGTTCGAGTAGGATCATCTTGGTTTCCATCAATTAAAACGATTACATTTTCTGATTTTGAAACCACATCCCAATCGTCTTGGATATCATTAAAATCAAGTGGACTATCAAATTTTAAATTAAAATCAACAAGATCATTTGGAGTATCATCAGATGAAGTAGAAAGGTCGGTATATAGGGAACTGCTGTTTTTATCGGTTATGTTCCAATTTCCCGTAACCTGAGTGGTTCCTGTAGAGGCAACAACCGTATTGTTGGAATGAAATGTAAAGGTGTAGGCTACAAAGTGCATGGTTTCATTTCCGCCATGATCGGTGTAATGCGTCACCTTCCAAGTACCTTGGGTTACAATACTGGCTAAATCAGTGTTTTGTTGCGGCTGCGCTTGATCAGCACTACAAGAGACAAATAGGCTGTAGAGTAGGATGGCTACAGCAAGTGTTTGGTATTTTTTCATAGTATTGGGGGTGCAAATTTAAGGTAAAGGTATTGTAAATTTTGAAAATTCAAAACGCAAGCCATTTACATGCGGTTGGGCACTGCGATTCCCAATAACGAAAAAGCAGATTGAATTACCGCAGCCACTTTGGCCGACAACACTACCCGAAACACCTTATTATCTGGGTTAGCTTCCCCTAAAATCGATACGGTTTGATAAAACGAATTGTATTCTTTAACCAAATCATAGGTGTAATTAGCAATTAATGCCGGACTGTGTTGAGCAGCCGCTTGCTGAATAACTTCCGGAAACAAGGCCAACTGTTTAATGAGTTCTTTTTCTTTGGGATCTAATTTGTGTAGGGAAACAAACGAAAGATCAAAATCAGCTTTGCGCAAAATAGATTGAATACGCGCATAGGTATATTGAATAAACGGTCCGGTGTTTCCAGCAAAATCAACCGATTCTTCGGGATTAAACAGGATACGTTTTTTAGGATCAACTTTTAGGATGTAATATTTTAAGGCGCCCAACCCAATAATTTCATACAAGTCCTGTTTTTCTTGGTTGGAAAATCCGTCCAGTTTACCCAACTCCTCTGAAAGGGATTGTGCGGTAAGGGTCATGTCGTCCATTAAATCATCGGCATCTACCACGGTTCCTTCGCGTGATTTCATTTTTCCGGAAGGCAAATCAACCATGCCATAGGACAAATGCACCAACTGCTTAGACCAATCAAAGCCCAACTTCTGTAGGATTAAAAACAACACTTTAAAATGATAATCTTGTTCGTTACCCACTGTATACACCATACCGTTTACATCGGGAAAATCTTTTACACGCTGAATGGCGGTGCCAATATCCTGGGTCATGTACACTGCGGTTCCGTCGGAGCGCAATACAATTTTTCGGTCGAGCCCTTCGTCGGTTAGATCTATCCATACTGATCCGTCGGGATCTTGTTCGAATATGCCTTTGGCCAAGCCCATTTGCACAACATCTTTGCCCAACAAATAGGTATTGCTTTCGTAATAATAGGAATCAAAGTTGACGCCCAATCGCGTATAAGTCGAGTTGAAACCATCATACACCCATTGGTTCATGGTTTTCCAAAGTGTAACTACTTTTTCGTTTCCAGCCTCCCAATCTAAGAGCATTTGTTGCGCTTGCAAGATAATCGGTGCCTCTTTTTTGGCTTCGTCTTCCGTTTTTCCATTAGCGACCAAGGCGGCAATTTCCTCTTTGTAGGCCTTGTCAAAAGCCACATAATATTTACCTACCAATTTATCGCCTTTAAAGCCGGAGGTAGATGGAGTTTCTCCGTTGCCAAATTTTTGCCAAGCCAACATTGATTTACAAATGTGAATGCCTCGGTCGTTGATAATTTGAGTTTTGTATACTTTTTTTCCGGCAGCTTTCAAGATTTCGGCCACCGAAAAACCCAATAAATTATTGCGAACATGTCCCAAATGTAAAGGCTTGTTGGTATTGGGTGATGAATATTCAACCATAATTACCTCGCTATCGGCATTAGTTTTTACGTGTCCAAATTGTTTGTTTTCCTGCATCGACTGAAATACTTGTACATAATAGGAATCGGCAATTACCACATTCAAAAATCCGGAAACCACATTGTACCGATCCACAAAATCAAACTCCTGAACCAAATAGTCGCCAATTTTGGCACCCAATTCGGCCGGATTGCTTTTGATGTGTTTGAGCAAGGGAAATAATACCACCGTAATATCGCCTTCAAATTCTTTGCGCGTGGCCTGAAACTCCACTTTTTCTAACGAAATAGAAAACAGGGTTTGTACCGCTGTAATTATAGGATTTGAAAGGCTTTCGGCTAATGTCATAGGAAATAAATTTTGGCAAATATAACCATTCGAACAGCAAATCTAAAATGGAATTTGTGCAAACCAATGGAAGGGATCGAAATGCTGAAAATTGGCTGATAGTTTATGATGTATTTGTATTATCGATTTTATACAATTGTAAGATTTTTATTTATTTTTTTTTCTATTTTTTGCATTTCAACGATTTATTTTGCGTTTTAACGATAATTAAACAAATATTTGAGGGTCAAAAAAAATAATAAGCATAAATAATTCACTCCAATTATTATGAAAAAACTACTACTCATTTTCGCTTTAAGTCTTGCCTCACTTTCATTTGGTCAAGCCATTTCTGTAAACACATCAACCTACACAGTTCCCCAACTGGTGAATGCAGTTTTGATTAACTCGCCTTGTGTGGCCGCCAGTAACATTACTTGGAAAACCGGAACACAGGCAAATTCAACCAACGGAATTGGATTTTTTCAAAACACCAATCCTAACTTCCCAATGAATTCGGGTGTAATTTTAAGTACTGGTGATGTTGCGCATGCTGCTGGACCTAACACAGCAATGCTAAATGACGGAACAACCAACTGGACTGGAGATGCCGCTTTAGAAAACACCTTGGCTCAAGCAGGAATTCCAATGAATTCTACCAATGCTACTGCCTTAGAATTCGATTTCACCCCTATTGCCCCAAACTTTAGTTTTGATTTCCTTTTTGCCTCAGAAGAATACGGAAATTTTCAGTGCCAATTTTCAGATGCCTTTGCCTTTTTATTGACAAACACATTAACAGGAGAAACTGTAAACCTAGCCGTTGTTCCTGGAACTAACCTACCTATTTCTGTAGTTACGATTCGTGACTTCTTGTACAACTCTTCTTGCCCCTCACAAAATGCAGCCTACTTTGGAACCTACAACGGAGGATCGGCTGCAGCCCAATCGGCTACAAACTTTAATGGCCAAACCAAATTATTGAATGCTTCAGCTGTATTAATCCCAAACACGCCCTACCACATTAAATTGGTTATTGCTGACCGTGGCGATTTTGGATCGGATTCGGCCATCTTCATTGCATCTGATAGTTTCAGTATTGGACAAGACGTTTTGGGCGCCAACCAAACTACTTCCAGCCAAACAGCATTGTGTTTTGGAACTACAACTGTTTTGGATTCGCACTTAGATCCTGCCTTGTATACCTTTTCTTGGAAAAAAGATGGCGTGGCTATTGCTGGTGCTTCTGGCCCAACATTACTCGTTACACAAGCTGGCGAATACAGCATTACCTACATCAAACCAATGGCGGGTTGTTTGCCTGAAACAGATAATGTAACGGTAGAATACTACACAGAATTTAGCTTTCCATTGCCAAAAAACTTGTACTTGTGCGAAACTGATGCCACTACATACTCTTTCGATTTATCAAAAAACACGGCGGTGGTAACTGCTCAACTTGATCCAGCTATTGACCCAACTACGGTTGTGGCCTACTATAACTCGCAAGCCGATGCCAATACACAAACCAATGCATTGCCCTTACAATTTAACACTGTTCCTGGAGCAACCATTTATGTAAGAGTAAACAACATTGAAACCAACTGTTATGCTGTAAATACATTTCAATTGCTCACTGCACCAGCTCCTTTTGTAGATGCTGCGCCAGCAATGGTTAAGTGTGCACAATCGATTACCCAAAACAATAATATTTTTTCATTCTCTGCACAAAATGCTGCAATTTTGGGCACTCAATCAACAAGTTTGAACATAATTAGTTATCACATTTCTCAAGCTGATGCCGATGCCGGAATAAATGCATTGCCAACAAATGGCTATAACGCGACAAACAATACTGTAATTTACTTTCGTATTCAAAATATTTCTGATATGGGTTGTTACATCACCGGTAGTTTTACCATCACGGTAAATCCACTACCAGCAATTGATGTGTTGCCTAATGTATTGGTTTGCTCAAGCTATACCTTGCCTGTATTGACTAACGGTAGCTATTTTTCTAATATCTCTGGATCGTTGACGCCTTTAGCCGTTGGAACTGTGATAACAGAAACTCAAACCGTTTATATCTTTAATCAACCTGACGGACCAACCGGTTGTAAAGCTGGAACTAGTTTTAAAGTAACCGTAATTGACCCCAACACCATTACTCCTGCTAGCGGAACTTTTTGCGGAAACTTCACCTTGCCAACCTTGAGCTACGGAAACTACTATACCGAAACATTGGGTGGTGGAACTCGACTAAATGCTGGCGCGGTGCTTACTACTTCACAAACCATTCACTTGTTTTACCAATCGTTGGTTGCCCCATTTTGTCAAATCAGCACCAACTTTACAGTAACTATCGTACCAAAACCAGAAGTACCAACTTTACCCAATGTATTTGATTGTATTTCTTATACGTTACCTGCCTTGACTGGCGGAAACTACTACACCGAAGTAAACGGAGGTGGAACGCAACTGGCTGCAGGGACAGTAATTACACAAACCCAAACGATCTACATCTATGCTACAACAGGCGAGCCAAACAACTGTGTGTCTCAAACCTTGTTTAAAGTATTTATCGGATTTACTGCGCCTGCCAATGTATTGCAATGCAACCCGTATACACTTCCTACATTACCTATCGGATTGTATTATACTGGACCAAACGGAACTGGTACTGAATTGCCTGCAGGAACTGTAATCTCGACTCCACGTCGTGTGTACATTCACATCCCTACAGCTGGAAATGCGGCATGTATTCAAAACTTAAGCTTTAGTGTAATTGTTTCTCAACCGGTAATAGATCAGTTGGAAGACGTAGCTGTATGCGAAAGCTATACCTTACCTACCTTGACTAGTGGTGCCTATTATTCAGGCGTAGCCGGAACAGGAACTCGTTATTATGCTGGAGATGTAATTACAAGCAATAAAACGCTTTACATCTTTAAACGTTCGTCACCTACTTGTTACAACCAAGACAGTTTTACTGTGACCATTGCACCAAAACCCTTGATTGATTCTAGATCAGACATCGATATTTGTAACAGCTATACCTTGACTTCTCTAACAAACGGAAATTACTATACTGGTCCAAACGGAACTGGTACTCAATTGGCTGCTGGAACAGTAATTACACAAACGCAAACCATTTACATCTTTGCTACTACCGCTACTGAGCCTTTTTGTACTATTGAAAACAGCTTTACCATCACGATTTTCTCGATCACAGCTGATGCACCTGCCAATGTAACCAACTGTGATTCGTATACCTTACCCGCCTTAACCAACGGAAATTACTATACTGGACCAAACGGACCACACAACCCAAGCAATACCCAATTGCAAGCGGGTGATGTGTTGACAGCTACCGCTACTTTGTATGTATTCATCGAATCGGGTACACGCACCAACTGTACTGACGAAAACGCTTTTACAGTAACCGTAAACCCTACTCCAGTAGTTGCGCCAAAAGCCGACGAAAAAGTATGTAACGCCTATATTTTACCAGCCTTGGCTGTTGGAAATTATTTCTCAGGACCAAACGGAACGGGTACAGCTTACCAAGCGGGTGATGCAATCACCGCTTCTCAAACGGTTTACATCTATGCGCAAACCAATTCGGTGCCTAATTGTACAGACGAAAAAGAATTTCACGTGTATGTATTCAATGTAGATGAGTTGCCTAATGTAACCACCTGTGAAACTTTTGTATTGCCTGTATTGACTGTTGGAAACTACTACACGGGACCAAACGGATCAGGTATTAGAATGTACCCAGGACATACCTTATCACACACACAAACCGTGTATATCTATGCACAATCGCCTTACTTGACTTCGGCTTGTTATGATCAAAGTTCATTTGTGGTAACCATCATTGACACGCCAGTTGCTTACCCAGTAAGTGCGGCACAAACCACTGTGTGTGATGCCGATGCAATCAACGACGGATATACCCAATTTGACTTGACAACTTTGAATGCCAGCATCCTTGGGTCACAAATTGGCGAAGAATTCATGGTTACTTATTATGCTTCAGCCAACGATGCTGCTGCTGGAATCAACGCAATCACCTCAACCGATTTGCATACTGTTTATGTAAAAGTGATCAACAACTTGACCACGACTTGTTACGACATCAAAGCGATTAACATTACCGTAAACAAAGCGCCCGAATCATTCGCTATCAACGGAACAGTTTGTTACGACAGCAACACCAATACCTTATTAAGTGCCTATACCATCACTTCTAGTTTAAATCCTGCTACTCATACTTTTGAGTGGTACAACGAAGCCGGTGACGTAGTAGGAACTCAAGGAAATTATGTAGTTGAAACGCCTGGTGACTATACCCTAGTAGTAAAAAGTACGGTTACGGGCTGTTTTTCTCAACCTAAAGTAATCAGCGTAACGCCTTCAATGCCTGCTGTAATTAGCTACGAAATGAGCGATGCGTTTGATGCCAACCAAGTAATTACGGTAACTGCCGTTGGTGTGGGTGGCGATTACGAATACCAATTAGACAATGGATCTTTCCAAGACAGCAATGTGTTTGAAAACGTATCTTCGGGTACACACATCATCACGGTGCGCGATAAAAATGGTTGTGGACAGACTTATTCTGAAGCCTTATTGGTAAACTATCCTAAATTCTTTACACCTAACGGTGACGGATTTAACGATACTTGGAACATCATCGACTTGCAAGCCCAAACTACTGCTTTGATTCACATCTTTGACCGCTACGGAAGATTATTGAAAGACATTACCCCAAATGGAACAGGATGGGACGGAAGCTTTGGCGGAGAAAATTTGCCTTCAGATGATTATTGGTTCACCATCACCTATACCGAAGATGGTATTAACAAAGTATTCAAAGCGCACTTTAGCTTAAAACGATAAATAGTAGTTACTTTTTTTGACAATTGAGTAGTTTTTTTTGACAAGCAATTTTAATTAATTGGCATAGAACCGGGTGGAGACCCGGTTTTTATTCTTTTATATGCTTACCAACGAATCACTACACTACCCCAGGTAAATCCGCTACCAAACGCGGCCAATACTACCAAATCTCCCGACTTAATTTTGCCTTGTTCCCAGGCTTCGGTGAGTGCAATGGGAATAGAAGCCGCAGTAGTGTTTCCGTATTTTTGAATGTTATTAAATACCTGCTCGTCGGCGAGTTTGAATTTTTGTTGGATAAACTGTGAAATGCGCAAATTGGCTTGGTGCGGAATGAGCATATCAATATCCGAAACCTGTAAATCATTGGCTTGCAGTCCTTCCTGGATCACTTCGGCAAAACGAACCACTGCATTTTTAAACACATATTGGCCATTCATGTAGGGCAAATAACTTTCGTCATTGGGGTCATTATCGGCCACAATATCCGAAACCCAGCGGCCTCCCATACCGGGTGCCTTGAGACACAATTCTTCGGCGTGAATACCTTCAGCATGCAAATGCGTGGATAAAATACCGGCTGTAGAACCTTCCTCAGCTCTACTAATTACGGCCGCTCCTGCCCCATCGCCAAAAATAACGGATACATTTCGACCGCGATCGGTCATGTCTAGTCCACCCGAGTGCACCTCAGAACCAATAACCAAAATGTGTTTATACATCCCCGTTTTAATGTACTGATCGGCGATTGAAACCGCATAGACAAAGCCCGAACATTGGTTGCGAATATCAAGCGCGCCTACTGTGCGCATGCCCAAATCGCGTTGCACCAATACGCCTGGTCCTGGAAAATAATAATCAGGACTCAACGTAGCAAAAATTACAAAATCGATGTCTTGAGGAGTGAGTTTTGCGCGTTCAATGGCTTGCTTGGCTGCTTTCACGCCCATGCTAGTGGTGGTGTCTTCGCCTTTTATAATATGACGGCGCTCTTGAATTCCGGTGCGCTCTTGGATCCAGGCATCCGAGGTAGTGAGCACCTTGGCTAAGTCATCATTGGTGACCACTTGGGATGGAACATAGAAGCCCAAGCCCGAAAATACTGAACGATACATACAAAGTAGATTTAAAATTGTCTTTCAAATTTACGCAATAAATGGTTTGCCTATTGCAAAATTATTTGACAACTTTCATCGTTTGTCTGCCAGTATTGGCGTGCAAATTCACATAATATATACCGGCCGCATAGGGAAAGTCAAATTGGTATTTTTGCGTCGATTTTTCCGCAATGTCGGCTTTGACCAACAATTTAATCCGGCGACCACTGGCATCATACAATTCCAAACGCAGGTGATCGGCTTCGGAAAATTGAATTTCAATCGTGAGTTTATCTTGAATTGGATTTGGAAAAATGTTGGCCTTTAGCTTTTCGCGTGGGGACTCTATAAAAGTGCCTAAACCTAAACCTTGTTCGCTAAATTTATAAATAGTTGATCCAGAAGCATAAGCCAACTGATCACTCAAGATTACAATTCGATTCAAGTTGCTACCTACTGTATTTTCTATCCACGTATCTCCTCCGTCAAAAGTTTCGAGTATAGACGAACTGTGTCCGCCCATCCACCCGTGCAGTTCAGTCATGAATCCCACCGCTTGAATGTCGGTGTCGGGCACTGGTTTACTCGTCCAAGTGAGTCCGTTATCGGTTGATTTGATTAATTGGCCTGTGTTGGGGAAAACAGACTCAACCGAGCCAAAAATCACAGAAGGATTGCTAGCCAAACGCTGCAACTTCCAGACGTATTCTCCTTCAACTGGAGTAGTATATAAGGTGGTCCAAGTTAGTCCGCCGTCGGTAGTTTGAAGCACCACTCCCCCATTTTCATTAGATCCAGAGGCCAAGCCATTGTTTTCATCTCTAAATAATACCTCAACCAAGGCTGTAGCGTGGGCAGACATGTCCATATATTGCCACGTTTCCCCGCTGTCGGTCGACTTGATGATAAATGCAGGTGAAAAATAAGCCCCACAACCATAAATAGTTGAGGTGCCTACCGCATCTAAACCGCAAATGGCTTGTGGATTGGGCGTTATCATAACCGGGTTCCAAGTGGTTCCGCCGTCGGTTGTTTTTAAGAATATTCCACTCAAGGTACCCACAAATCCTACATTTTCATTCAGAAACTCCACATTTCTAAAGTAGGTGTTTATCGGAAGCTGCGGTGTTGATTCAGCCAATTGAGTAATCCAGGTTTGTCCACCATCGGTTGTTTTGTATATCGCGGCATAGTAACCATTGGCTGCCCATCCCAGGTTTTCGTTCAAAAAAAACACATCATCAAAGCGTTGGTTGTTGATGTTGTCGCCAAGTGATGTGAGCGGCGCCCATTGCAATTGAGCAAACGCGCTAAAACTTTGAAATACAAGAAGGAAACTGACAATCTTTTTCATATTGAGGAAATATATGTGTTACTTTTTTTGAAGGTTAAATGTACAGCTTATGCTCCATTGCACAAAGTCAAATTGAGTTGAAGTCCATTTGCCAATGCTTCTGTATGTGTAAAGAATACGTTAATCTCATTGCAACGGCTTTCAATCAAATAGTGCGTGCCCTGAAAATAATGTGCCATTACTTCTACTGCAATTGGTCCATCTTGTTCAACACGAAGTTGCTGCGGGTATATTAATCGCAAATCGGTATTGTCCGCTGCCTCAAACCAACTGCTTGGTAGCGCGTTCACCTCACCAAATAAGGAAGCCGTGTAAAAATCAAGAGGGTTATTGAATAAATGAGAGGGTGTGTCATACGCTACCTTTTGGCCGTCTTTGAGCACCAAAACTTCATCGGCAAAACCCAAAATATCCTGCACGTCGTGGGTGGCAAACACACAACTGATGCCTTGTGCTTTGAGGTAGGCAAACAACTTGCGTCGCAAACTATTTTTTCTGAAATTGTCAATGTGACTAAACGGCTCGTCGAGCAACAACAGCTCCGGTTCTATGGCCAAAACTTTGGCCAAGGCCACGCGTTGCATTTCTCCGCCACTCAAATTTTTAACTTTTTCATTGGCAAATTCAGCCATTTCGACTGTTTCCAATAAGGCAGCAATTCGTGCGTTTTTATTCGCTTTTTGGGTATTAGATATAAACGAACCCACATTTTCGGCAACGGTAGTATACGGCATCAGATCAAAATCTTGGGCCAAAAACTTCATGTAGGACATGCCTGGTATCAGGTGAAACTTTGGACCCAATACTTCCTGATTCTGCCAAAAAATTTGTCCAGAATCTAAATCATGTAAGCCATAAATGAGGCGCAACAAGGTGCTTTTGCCACAACCGCTTTCGCCAATTACAGCTAGGTTTTGGCCTTTTTCTACAGAAAAAGAAAGCTGTTGCAAAGTGGGTTTTTGCAGGTAAGAAAAAAACAACTGGTTTACGTGTAGCATGGGTAGATTCTGAAAAACAAACTTACAAACTTTACTAAAACCTACGCCCGAACCATTCGTTTATATCCATTAAACATAAAAATACAAATACTTAGGTGTGCTTGTATTTTTCAAAGGCCTTGGTGTCAATGCGCGCGCGCAGGTCGTGGAGTAAATTATACAAGCCAAAAAAGGTGCGGTTGATGTATAAAAAATGCTTGGAACCGCGATTGCCATTCATCTTACGCAGCTGCGGATCTTTGGCAAACTCCTCCCCCATTTTGGCGATTTTTCCGAAGAAATCGTCGTCCGAAAAATCAAAGGTATCTGCGTGAATCGGCTTGGTGAATAGGCAAAGCAACTCGTAAAAAAGAGCCGTAAAATAGGTAATCTCAGCGGGGCTGTCGTCCAGTCGCAAAATTTCTAGTTCATACAATTTTTCTGTAAACAAGTTAGGGTTTGAAATTACTTCGGGTTTGGCCAGTTCAAAATAAGGCACATAAAAGGATTCGGGAATTTGTTTGATACAACCAAAATCAATGGCGATGAGCTTTTCATCTTGATCGACAAGAAAATTACCCGGATGCGGATCGGCATGTACTTGTTTCAGATAATGAATTTGATACATGTAAAAATCCCACAAGGCCTGCCCTATTTTATCGGCTGTTGCTCGAGATTTATTTTGGACTACAAATTCAGTAAGATGTAGACCATCAATCCATTCCATAGTTAATATTCGAGCCGAGGAATAGCTGGGGTAATACTTGGGAAAACGCAAATTTTCGAGCTGAATGCAGAATTCAGAAATGGCTAAACTTTGTTTTAGCTCTAGGGTATAATCGGTTTCTTCTAGCAGTTTATTTTCTACTTCCTGAAAATACTTGTCTGAATCTTTTCCCTTAATGTTAAACATGCGCAAGGCAATGGGCTTTACCATCGCCAAATCGGAGCTGATGCTTTTGGCCACGCCTGGGTATTGAATTTTTACCGCAAAAACGGCTGACCCTTTGGTGGCTTGGTGCACCTGACCAATACTAGCGGCATGTAAGGCATCTGGCGTGAAGGTATCGTAGATTTCTTCGGGGAATTTGCCCAAGTATTTTTTAAAGGTTTTACGCACTAAAGGCGCTGATAAAGGCGGAACCGAAAACTGCGACAACGAAAATTTATCCACGAAGGCTTGTGGCATGATGCTTTTGTCCATGCTCAACATCTGCGCCACTTTGAGGGCGCTGCCTTTCAGGTTTTTTAGTCCGTCATAGATATCCTCGGCGTTATTTTCGTTTAATTTATCGCGATTGAGCGAGGGATTGACTATTTTTTCTCCGTAATAGGCCATGTAATTTCCCCCCACTTTAAACCCAGTTTTCACTAATTGTCCGGCTCGTTCTATTTTTGAAGTCGGAATTTTATCGAGTGTTTTCATGGATTATTGCATTTTTTCTTTCCAAAGAAATTTGCCCAAATCAAACAAACTTTCCAACGGCTTGGTGTCGGCCAAATCGACTACCGTATTCACAGATTTTTCAATTAATATGTCGGTTTTTTCAAATCCTTTTGAAGTATCGTCCAACCAAAATTTGAGTAAAAATAGAAACTGTATCCACGCGCCTTCGGCATAAACCGTTTGGGTTACATTGGATAGCTTCTCGATGGGTTGGGCAGCGGTAGAAATAACCACTTCCGTAAGGTATTTTTTAAAGTGCTGTCTAAAATCAGATAGGCTTTTTAGGTTTTTTAATCCTTGTTTGTTCTCTACCAAGGAAAAGCAAACATAGCTGCGGTTGAGTGTAAGGATTTCAAACAAAGTGAAGAATAACGTGAGTAATTTATTCTTGTCGGAATAGCCTGCAAAGGCAGTTTCTTTTTCAATGGTAGCTACAGCATTTTCAAAAAATTTCACCCAGATCGCTTTGCGCAAGGCGTCTAATGAATTGAAGTGCGCATAAAACGCCGTTTCCTCCAACTGATGCTGTTTGCAAAACGAAAATACATTTTTGGGGGTTCGATTGTGTTCTAAAACTGCTTGCATGTACAAGCTGATCAACTGAATTTCATCTGGCGCTGTGGTCGCTTTTGCTTTTTTGGTTGTGGCCATTTTAGTGTTTTTTTGTGGGTGTAAAACTAATTATTGTTTAACTATTTACATAATTTATTAAACAAATTATTTGTTAATTCTTTGCTGCAAAAACCAGCACACTTAATTGGGTTTTCAGTAGAGAATGCGACAATTTGTCACCTTTCAAAAATTGGTACTTTATTTGTCAAGTAAATGTCAAACCCTAAAATTTATACCACTATGAGTACCGGAAAAATTAATGTATCAGTAGAGAACATCTTTCCCTTAATCAAGAAATTTTTATATAGCGACCACGAAATTTTCTTGCGGGAGTTGGTTTCAAACGGAACAGATGCGACTCTAAAAATGAAACACCTTTGCAGTATTGGCGAGACTAATGTAGAATATGGCCAACCGCAAATTGAAATCAAAATTGACAAAGAAGGCAAAAAATTGCACATCTCTGATCAAGGATTGGGAATGACGGCCGAAGAGGTTGAAAAATACATCAACCAAGTGGCTTTCTCGGGTGCTGAAGAATTTTTGGATAAATACAAAGATTCGGCCAAAGACTCCGGAATTATTGGACATTTTGGACTGGGTTTTTACTCGGCATTTATGGTAGCCGAAAAGGTAGAAATCATCACCAAATCGTTCAAAGACGAGCCGGCAGCGCACTGGACCTGTGATGGCAGTCCCGAATTTACGCTCGAAGCGCATGACAAAACCAGTCGTGGAACCGAAATTATTCTGCACATCGCCGAAGATTCAGTAGAATTTTTAGAAGAAAGCCGCATCAAAACCTTGTTGAACAAATACAACAAGTTCATGCCAATCCCGATTAAATTTGGCACAAAAACCGAGACGCTTCCCAAGCCCGAAGATGCGCCCGAAGACTACAAAGTGGAAACAGTTGAAGTAGATAACATCATCAACAACCCCAATCCGGCGTGGACCAAACAACCGACCGAATTGAGTGACGAAGACTACAAAGAATTCTACCACGAATTGTATCCGATGCAGTTTGAGGAGCCATTATTTCATATTCATTTAAATGTAGATTATCCGTTTAATTTGACCGGTATTTTGTACTTCCCTAAATTGGGATCCGACATGCAAATGCAAAAGGACAAGATTCAATTGTACCAAAATCAGGTGTATGTAACCGACAATGTAGAAGGGATTGTACCCGAATTTTTAACCATGCTCAAAGGGGTAATTGATTCGCCAGACATTCCATTAAACGTATCGCGCTCGTATTTGCAAGCCGACGGCGCCGTGAAAAAAATCTCGAACTACATTACCCGTAAAGTAGCCGACAAATTGAAATCGTTGTTTACCGAAAACCGCGAGGATTTTGAGAAAAAATGGAACGACATCAAAATTGTGTTGGAATACGGCATGTTGTCAGAACCTAAATTCTACGAAAAAGCGGGTAGCTTCGTGTTGTATCCTACCGTAGACGATCGATTCTTTACCTTGGATGAATTGAAAGAAACCATCAAAGACAGCCAAACCGACAAAGACGGCAAATTAGTAGTGTTGTATGCGGCCAACAAAGACGCCCAACACAGTTACATCGCCGAGGCCAAAACCAAAGGCTATGAAGTATTGTTACTTGACAGTCCGATTGTGTCGCACTTGATTCAAAAATTGGAGGCCGATAACGAAAACATGACCTTTACGCGTGTAGACAGCGACCACATTGACAACTTGATTAAAAAGGACGATACAATTATTTCTAAATTATCGGATACCGAAAAGGAAACCTTGAAAACCGTATTAGAAGGTTTTGTACCCAAACAAACGTATACCGTGCAAATGGAAGCGCGTGACAGCAGTGCTGCGCCGTTTATCATTACCCAACCCGAATTCTTGCGACGCATGAAAGAGATGAGTCAATCGGGCGGCGGTGGCGGAATGTTTGGCATGGGCAATATGCCCGAAATGTACAACTTGGTGGTGAACACCAATTCCGAATTAGCCGGTCACATCTTGTCTACCGCCGATGCAGCCGTACAAGAAAGTATGGTGAAACAAGCGATGGATTTGGCTAAATTATCGCAAAACTTGCTCAAAGGAGAAGAATTGACCGCCTTTGTGAAAAGAAGCTTTGAGTTAATCAAGTAACCGTTTACTTTTTACACTTCAAAGACCTGGGATAACACTCAGGTCTTTTTTTTAAATATATTTGACTCCAATTCAACATGAATATGAATCTCAACATCGAAACTCCAGCGCTCTTGTTCTCGGCCACCTCTTTAATTTTGTTGGCCTATACCAATCGGTTTTTAACTATCGCTACCATTGTGCGGAGTTTGAAACAAACGTATGATCAAAAAGAAAGTTTCAATACCTTCCTAGAAATAAAAAACCTCAACCTGCGACTCACTCTGATTCGTTATATGCAATTATTTGGTGTACTATCTTTATTTCTTTCGGTATTTGCCATGTTGTTGTTGTTTCTTGATCAGGAGCGTATAGGTATTTATTTGTTTGGACTGAGTTTATTGACTTTACTGCTTTCTTTAGGCATTTCGTTTTGGGAAATTAGCATTTCGGTCAATGCACTTCGGTTGCATTTGAGTGATTTAATCGACAGTAAAAAAGAAAATTAATGGACCAACTCCATCGTAGAATTTTGGAAAATTCCTTTTTCGCGTGATTTTCGCTTTAAAAAACCAACAACCTAAGCATACAAAGCCGATAATGATTAGTAAAAAATAAAATCAAGTTTTGATTTTTTTTGATTTTTTAGTAATATTGAAATCAAAATTGTCTAAATAAATAAAGAAATTGAATTCCTTTTCAGATGAAAAAGAGTAAACGTACAGAATTAACTTGGGAACAAAATGAACGTTTGATTAGCTTGGCTTTGGAAGAGCGTAATCCGTTTGAAATCATTAAAAAAGAATTGGGCATCGACGAAAAAGAAGTGCTTGATATCATGAAAAAAAAGCTCACTGCCGATAAATTTGAGGTATGGAAAAAGAAGGCCAATGCCGCCAAGCCCAAACCAAAACCCATTAAAATTGATGATTTTGATGAAGATTTAGACGGCAAATATTATATCAAAAATAAATTTGATTAAGCGTAGAACTCCTGTAAAATCGGAGTTTTTTTTTACGAAAAAAAAGAACAACGCAATTCTATGAATTGTTTAACCAAAACTTCCGTTTTACTTCTCTATTTTTGCTGCAGTACTAACACAACTATCAATTAATTAGACCTTTTCAACCATGCGAAAACTAGTTCTACTTTCCCTTCTCTGTCTGTCATTGAATGCCCATTCACAAACAAATATCAACATTGGAACAACCACCGTAGAGGTTCAAACAATCTACACGGGATTGGATATTCCGTGGGAAATTATTTACGGCCCCGATGGCTACATTTGGACTACAGAACGAAAAGGTATCATCAGCCGAATAGATCCTGTAGCGCAAACCAAAACGGTAATTTTAAACCTCGTGTCTTCTGTATACCAAAACTCTGAATCAGGAATGCTTGGAATGGCACTACACCCAAATTTTGCTGCCAATCCTGAGGTTTTTGTCGCCTACACCTATGGCACCTTCTCCAATTTAAAAGAGAAATTAGTAAAGTATACCTACAACGGAACCAGCTTAATTAATCCGGTTGTTATTTTAGACAATATAATTGGAAATACTACACACAATGGGTCTCGCCTACTCATTTTGCCCGATAACACCTTGTTATTTTCTACGGGTGATGCACAAAATCAATTGTTTCCACAAGATATTACTGAGTTGAATGGAAAGCTGCTCCGAATTAATTTAGACGGCACAATTCCAGCGGACAATCCAATTGCCGGCAATCCGGTGTATTCGTTTGGCCATCGCAATGTGCAAGGTATACTGCTCCATCCAAACGGAAAAATCTACTTGTCAGAACACGGGGCATCAACCGACGATGAGTTTCAGATAGCTGAATCGGGTAGAAATTATGGCTGGCCCAATGTAGAAGGTTTTTGTAATACGTCAAACGAACAAAGTTTTTGTGCCGCCAACAACGTAAAAGAACCGCTTTTGGCTTGGACTCCCACCATTGCACCTTCTGATTTAGTTTATTATGAAAACGCCGCCTTTCCGGAATTCAATAACAAAGTACTGATGACGGTCTTGAAAGATAAAAAACTAATTGCTATGCAACTCGACGCAACAGGCAACTCGGTTTTGAGTCAGACCCATTACTTAACCAACCAATATGGCCGACTGCGTGACATTTGCGTGGGCGCTCAAAAAGAAATTTACTTGGCAACTAATGGTGCGTCTTGGTCAAATACCAATCCCAATACGCACAGTATCATTGTGCTTCGTCCACCCAATGATTTAGGGATTGATGACCAATTTAAGGCAGCAATTTCTGTTTATCCAAATCCAATTAGAAATGAGTTCACCATCAATTTTCCTGATAATGTGTTGGGAAATCAATTTTGTTTAACAGACCTGACCGGGAGAACTATTTTCTCTTCTCTGATTACAGAAAAAGTGGTACGTTTTAATTCTACGGAGTTAAAAAACGGAATTTATGTACTTCGGGTGACGATGAAAAACGGCACTGAATTAACCAAAAAATTAATCAAATAACGCAATTCGTATTCCTTGTCGTTAAAGCTTTTAAATTCAACTTAACCCCATGAAAAAACACCTACTTCTGCTTACCCTAACACTTGGATTTTGGGCAAACCAAGCAGGTGCACAAACTAAAAAATCAGTTGCGATTGCCGCACAAATTGACTTGGTGAACATTGTTGATGACAAAGTGACTGTAACGTTACTAACACCCAAATTTACCAAAGACGATGTAGTGTTTAATATCCCCAAAATTATTCCCGGCACCTACTCGGTTGACGATTACGGAAAATTCATTGAAAACGTAAGCGCCTTTGATGCAGCAGGAAAAACATTGGCCGTTGAGAAAAAAGACGACAATTCCTGGGGCATTAAAAACGGCAGCAAACTGGCTAAAATTACCTACCAAGTAAATGACACCTACGATATCGAAAACACCCACAAAATATTTTCACCGGCCGGAACTAACATCGAAGCCGGCAAGAATATCCTAGTAAATACACACGGATTTGTGGGCTATTTTACAGGCTACAACGAAACACCCTATCAAATAAAAGTACTTCATCCAGAAAGTTTATGGGGCGCTACTTCAATGAACGACTTGGACGCGAGTACTACAGCCGATGTCTTTGAAACTGCCCGGTATGCTGAATTGGTTGAAAACCCAATCATGTATAGTAAAAAAGACGTCAGTACGTTTACTATTCAAGGAATGGATATTTTGATAGCCGTGTATTCTCCCAATGGCACACATACGGCTGAGAGCCTGAGTGCCGATATGCAACGCATGATGACTGCACAAAAAAGCTTTTTGGGTTCGTTTAATGCCAACAAAAAATACAGTGTATTGATCTATTTGTCAGACATGCAAAATGAGAACGATGCAAATGGATTTGGTGCCTTAGAACACCCAACTTGCACTACGGTGGTGATGCCTGAAGCCATGGGCAAAGACGAATTGGCCGAGCAGCTTAAAGATGTGGTTTCGCATGAGTTTTTTCACATCGTAACACCGCTTACTATTCACTCCAACGAGATTCATTATTTTGATTTCAATAGCCCAAAAATGTCCCAACACTTGTGGATGTATGAGGGAGTTACCGAATATTTTGCCAATTTGTTTCAAGTGAATCAAGGCCTAATAGAAGAAACTGAATTCTATAGCCGCATGGCCGGAAAAATAAGCAATGCATCCAACATGAACGACAGCATGTCTTTTACCACGATGAGTGCCAATGTCTTGGATGAACCCTACAAAGAACAATATTTAAATGTATACGAAAAGGGCGCCTTAATTGGCATGTGTTTGGATATTATTATTCGCGAGGAAAGCCAAGGCCAACGAGGAATATTAGATTTAATGCAAAAACTATCGGCCAAATATGGTACCCAGAAACCGTTTAACGATAACGAGTTGTTTGCTACCATTACTGCCTTGACCTACCCTGAAGTTGGTGACTTTTTATCTACTTACGTATCCGGTGAAACACCTATACCCTATGATGCCTTTTTTGCCAAAATGGGAGTGACCAAAAAAGTAGTGCAGGTAGCTGGCAATCCGTTTATCAAAGACCAACGTCCATTAATTACTGTAAATCCGGCTTCTAAAGAAATTATTGTCTTGCCAGCCAGTCCGTTGAATTCATTTTATACCGAATTGGGACTTGAAGCTGGCGATGTGATTTTGGCCATCAACGACACCAACTACAACCTAGACAACATTTACGATATGATTATGGCAAGTGAAGGTTGGAAGGAGGACGATGCTATTTCTGTTAGTATTCGCAGAGCCGATAAAAACCAAGTAATACAGGGAAAAGTAAAACTTCCTATGGTAGATCGCGATGGATTTGAGGCAACCAACAACAACCTAAGCAAACTCAAAGAAGCTTGGTTGAAAGGCTAAACTAAATAAAACAAATTTTCATCCCCAATTGCCTTTCGATTGGGGAATTTTTTTAGTTAATTTGCCCAAATTCAATTCTATAATCCATGAAATTACTTATTAGCCTTTGTGTTTCCTTGCTTTTGCTGAGCTGCGCAAAAAAAGAATTACCAGGCAACCTTCACCTGAGCGGTCATATAGCTGGATTAAAAAAAGGGACTATTTATATTCAAAAAGTTGTAGACAGCAGCTTAGTCATTCTCGATACGATTCAGATTAATGGGGACTCCCATTTTACGAGCAATTTAACGATCGATTCGCCCGAAATGTATTACTTGTTTTTGGATCGCGGGGTAAGCAATTCCTTGGATAATAATTTGGCGTTTTTTGCCGAAGCCGGAAATATTACTATCGGAACCAGTTTGGATTATTTCTTGGCCGATGCCAAAATAACAGGATCTAAAAACCAGGAAAAATATGATGAATACAAACAAGTCATGGCGCGCTACAACGACATCAAATTGACCTTGCTCGAAGAAAAATTTAAGGCCTACAAAAACAAAAATACCAAGGAGGTAGATAGCCTTCAGGTTTTAGAAAACGACAACACCAAGCGCGAATATTTGTACACCACCAATTTTGCCTTGAACCACAAAATGTTTGAAGTGGCTCCATTTGTAACGTTATCGAACATTGCCAATGTCAATTTGAAATACTTGGACACCATTCAAAAATCAATGGCACCCCAGGTAGCCAAATCGCTGTATGGTAAAAAATTGATTCAGCTATATAAAGAACGAAGCCAAAACGAGAACTAGTTCTTTTTGAATTACTGTTAACCACTTCCAACCGAAGTGGTTTTTTTATGCGTTGAAGTGGGAGTAAAAAAAAACACCTCAAATTCTTGAAGTGTTCTTGGAGCCGATTAGCCGGACTTCCCGAATCACTGCGTTTCTCGGGATAAACTACTCGTCCCTCTTTAAAATAAAAAAACACCTCAAATTCTTGAAGTGTTCTTGGAGCCGATAGAGGGACTCGAACCCACGACCTGCTGATTACAAATCAGCTGCTCTAGCCAACTGAGCTACACCGGCGGCAAATATTTGAGTGCAAATATAAAAGTCAAAACCCTATTTGCAAATAAAAGACTGATTTTTTTAGCTAAAAAAACGACTATAATTCGTTGATTTTACCAACCAATTGATTTGCAGCAATTTCTAAATCAGTATGGATTTGCTTGAAATGTGTTTTCTTATTCTCCACATTTTTGGCGTTCACTTGAGAGATTAATGAATCAAATGTTTTGATTGCTTCGTCAATGATTCCGTTGGTTGCTTCTGTTGGTTTTCCGGTTGTAGAAATTTCATACAAGTAAACCGCTTCGATAATATCGCCTAAAACGAAATTGATGTCTTTTTTTAAATTTTTTACGTTTGCCATGATTGTGGTGTTAAGTAAGTGGGTAATTCGCGTGCAAAAGTACACATATTATTAGGATATAAAACTATTTGCCTTGTATTTCTAAAAGCGTGGCTGTTCCTAACAGTTGAAATTCAAGAACTAGAGCTGGAACTAAAACCGTAGAGCCCAATGCAAAATTATAGATTTGATCGCCTATTTGAATAGAAAAAGCACCTTCGGTACACATATAAACGGTAAATGACGCGCCCGATTTATGCATTGTCAGCTGGTCATGCAAGTGAATTTGATTGGTAGTAAAATAAGGACAATCGACCAAATTAGTAGCCGCATTAACTTGAGCAGTATAGGATTGTTTGGCCTGAACTTTTTCGTAATTGATGGCATCCAAAGCCAAAACAATGTGTAATTCGCGTGTATTTCCCTGTGCATCTACCCGGTCGAAATCGTATAAACGATAGGTAATATCAGAGGTTTGCTGAATTTCTGCAATCAAACAACCGGCCCCAATGGCATGTACCGTTCCGGTTTCTAAGAAAAAAACTTCTCCTTTTTGCACCGGAAAAGCATCCAATAACGACAAGATATTTTTTTCTGCTAAGGCCTGCACATATTCCTCGGCTGAACTGTTTTCCTTGAATCCCACCAACAAGCGGGCACCGGGATCGGCTTGCATCACATACCACATTTCGGTCTTGCCAAAGGAGTTGTGGCGAGAAGCTGCCAGTTGGTCATTGGGATGCACTTGTATGGACAAATCTTCGCGGGCATCCAAAAACTTGAATAATAACGGAAACTGATTGCCAAATTGCGCGTGTACTTTACTGCCTAATAGCTCAGCAGGAAACTGATCCAATAGGGCTTGTAAGGAAGTTCCAGATAATGGACCATTGGCAACCACACTTACATCGCCTGGAACGGTTGATAATTCCCAGCTTTCCCCGGTTTGTGCATAGGGAATGGATTTGTGTAAATAATCGGCCAATTTGGTTCCGCCCCAAATCCGTTCTTTCATGATTGGAGTAAAAGTCAAGGGATAAAACTGGTTTTTCATCCTACCTTTTTTAATAATTCAATTGATTTTGTATAATGTTTTGCTGGCAATTGACTGTCATGTATGCCAATTACAGTGCCTGAGGCATCAATAATATAAGTAACTCTACCGGGCAGCAATCCAAATAAATTGGTTGGTACGCCAAACAACTTGCGTAAGGCATGTGTTGGATCGGCGAGCAGGTCAAAAGGAAGTTGATATTTGTTTTGGAAGCGTTGATGCGTGCGTACATCGTCAGAACTCACTCCAATAATAACGGCACCCAACGACTGGAATTCTGAAAAATTATCACGAAAATTACACGCTTGGGCAGTACAGCCTGGGGTGTCATCTTTGGGATAAAAGTAAAGCACGAGCGGGTGTTTTCCAATAATTGAACTACTTTCAAACAGTTCACCTTTCGAATTTAACGCTTTAAAATAAGGCACTTTATCGCCCACAACTATAGCCATTACTCTCCAGAATAGGTTACAAAATTTCGAGGTGTTTCATAGAGCACCACTTCTAAGTTTAAGTCAATAGGAAGGCGCTTTTTGATTACCTGCCAAATAAAAATGGCGATGTTCTCTGCGGTAGGGTTTACCGTTGCAAAATAAGGCACATCAAGGTTCAGATTTCGGTGGTCTAAAGGCTCCTCAACTTCGGCTTTGATAATGGCGGCCAACTCAGACACATTCATCACAAAACCAGTAATTGGATCGACTTCCCCAGTTACGCTGGCTATGAGTTCGTAATTGTGTCCATGGTAATTGGGATAAGCACATTTACCAAAAACCTTGGCGTTTTGTTCGTCTGTCCATTGGGCATGAAACAAACGATGTGCGGCATTAAAATGTGCTTTACGCGAAACTTTTACTTTCATAGGTCTACTTTATAGTTTATGGTCTTCTAAGTAATGGTAAAATTCTTCAAAAATTATTTTAAACCAAACGGTGTACTCTTCGGGTGATGCAGCAATTGAATCGTGTATGGCGTCAATGGATAACCACTTCCAACTTTCTACCTCATCAGGATTTATAATCGGTTCTCCATGGTAATAGCCAATCATCACGTGGTCTAATTCGTGTTCGGTGAGTCCGTTGTCAAAAGGCGCTTTGTAGATAAAATGAAACAGCTCTTTTAATGGAGCGGTAAATCCCATTTCTTCTTGCAATCTGCGCGTTCCAGCTTGGATATTGGTTTCGCCTATGCGTTGGTGACTGCAACAGGTATTTGTCCAAAGTAAAGGCGAATGGTATTTGTGTGCTGCCCGTTGCTGTAACATTACTTCGTTTTTGTCATTCAAAATAAATACCGAGAAAGCCCGGTGCAAGACTGCTTTTTCATGCGCTTCCATCTTGGGCATGCTGCCAATGGCTTCGTCTTGCTTGTTAACTAATATTACGTGTTCTTCTTCCATGGCGTGATTTGCGAGTCAAAAATACAAAAGAAAAGTGTGTTCTCACTCTGCATTTGAATTTCAGCCAAATTAACGACCAACGCGCTAGCATTGCCCTGCAACAAACGTTAAAAATAAGGTAAAAAACAGCTTTTTGTAAACTAGCCGACAGTGGCTTCTCGCACACTCGCTTATCTTTGAATCAAAGTTTAACGCCTAAATTTATTGTTATGAAAACCTCAAAATTTTTGCTACTTACTTTGTGTCTAAGCGTGCTTTGTTTGCCTGCAGCTTGTGCACAAAAAAAACCAGAATCAATTGTAGAACCCTCAAAAAACACCGCTATGAAAAATCCGTATTACTCCCGAACCAGTCTAGAAAAACTAGGCATCTCCGACGCCGGATGGAAAAAAGTACTTCCCTTAGATTTGTATTTAGTTTCTCGTCAAGCCGATACCGAACGCGCCTTTACCGGGAAATATTGGAACACCGACGTAAAAGGAACCTACTATTGTGCCGCCTGTGGCAATCGGTTGTTTCGGTCTGGGGCCAAATTTCAAAGCGAATGCGGCTGGCCCAGTTTCTTTGAACAAGAAAATCCAAATAGTGTGGTATTTAAAAAAGATATTTCCTATGGCATGATCCGATTGGAAGCCCTTTGTGGACGCTGCGACGGACACCTCGGGCATTTGTTTGACGACGGCCCTGCGCCTACCGGCAAACGCTATTGCATGAACTCCATTGCCCTCGATTTTGAACCTGACACCCCATAAAACCATGAAAAACATAGCCCTTTTATTTCTCCTATTATGTGGATGCTCGGCATTTGCTCAACCTAAAAAAATTAAAAAAATGGATACAAAAATAAAATACGAAACCCTAACCCTTGGTGGTGGCTGCTACTGGTGTGTAGAAGCCGTTTACGAACAACTTGATGGCCTGGTAAAAGTGACTTCGGGCTATGCGGGCGGAAAAAATGCCAACCCCAGTTACGAAGCCGTTTGTTCCGGAACTACCGGCCACGCCGAGGTGGTGCAAATTACCTTTGACCCCAGCAAAACCAATCTCGACGAGTTGTTCCGGGTGTTTTTTACGGTACACGATCCCACCACGCTCAACCGACAAGGAAATGACCGCGGAACCCAATATAGATCTGTAATTTTTTACAATTCGGAGACGCAAAAGCAAGCCGCAAAATCGATTATTTCTGCCCTAACCAAAGCCAAAGCATTTGATGATCCTATTGTCACCACGCTAGAACCCTATACCGTGTTTTACCCGGCAGAAGGCTACCACCAGAATTATTACCAAAACAATAAATCACAACCCTATTGCCAGTATGTGATTCAGCCCAAACTCGAAAAATTTGAGAAAGTATTCAAGAACCGCTTGAAAAAATAAAAAAACTGCACGGATTTACATTCGTGCAGTTTTGTTTATAGGCTAATCCAATAATTATAAGATGTAATCGGTATTGATAAAATTGGAGGCTTTGCTGTCCAGTAATTCTTGCAAAATGGCATTGTTGTAGGCATTGTCTTTGGATGCCACAAAAGTACGTATCGAAAACGAACGCAAGGCATCGTGTATACTCAAGGTACCCACTGCCGAATCTTTTCGTCCGGTAAACGGATACAAATCGGGACCACGTTGGCAGGCACTGTTCAAATTGACGCGACACACCAGATTAACCAGGGTATCAATAAGTGGCGCAATGGTGTTGATGTCTTTGCCAAACAAACTCACCTGCTGGCCATAATTGGATTCAGCCATGTCTTGCACCGGTTCTTGTATGTCGCTGAATGGAATAATCGGAATAACCGGTCCAAATTGTTCCTCGTGGTACACGCGCATGGACTTATTTACCGGATACAAAATGGCTGGGAAAATATAATTGGGCAGATGGTTACCACCCTTATCGTTCATCACCTTAGCGCCGTGTTGGGTAGCGTCGTCAATGAGTTCCTGAATATAGGCTGGTTTTTGTTTTTCGGGTAATGGTGTGAGAAACACCCCAGAATCCCATGGATTTCCATAAGGTAAGGCGTCTACTTTTTCTTTGAATTTGGCGATAAATGCATCCACAATTGATTCGTGCACATACAATACTTTGAGTGCCGTACAGCGTTGACCGTTAAAAGACAAAGCGCCCACCACGCATTCTTGTATGGCTAAATCCATGTCGGCATCGGGCAACACAATTCCCGGATTTTTGGCTTCTAAGCCAAGTACCAAACGTAAGCGGTTTTTATTGGGGTGTTGATCTTGTAACGCAATTGCTGATTTGCTGTTTCCTATTAAAGCCAAAATGGCAATTTTCCCTGATTTCATGATAGGCGAAGCCACATCTCGTCCGCGGCCATACACAATATTAATCACGCCTTTGGGAAAGCTAGAACGGAAAGCTTCCAACAAGGGTGAAATGAGCAACACCCCATGTTTGGCGGGTTTGAAGATTACTGGATTTCCCATTATGATCGCGGGAATCAATAACGAAAAGGTCTCATTCAAGGGATAATTATACGGTCCTAAACACAACACCACGCCCAACGGTCCGCGGCGCACCATGGCATTTACGCCTTGACTTTTATTAAATCGGGCGCTATTGCGATCCAATTGCTTGTAATCTTCTATGGTTTGGTAGATATACTCAATTGTTCGGCCGAATTCTTTCTGTGAATCGTCTAAGGATTTTCCAATTTCCCACATCAAAAAGGTAACCACCTCGTCCCGGGTTTCCTTCATTTGTGTAACAAAATTTTCCATGCATTTGATGCGATCCGCTACTTTCATGGTGGGCCATACACCTTGCCCATTGTCGAATGCCGATACAGCCGCTTCGACTACTTCCTGTGCTTCAGTCTCGCCCATCGCTGGAATGGAGCCCAATAAAGTTGGGGCATACACTTCAGTTGAGGAAATTGTAGAATATACATCGGTAGTAGGTCCCGACCAATTTTTTAGCACTCCATTTACCAAATAGGTGTCTTGTTTAAGCGGTGTTGAAATTTGATGTTGAACCGGAATAGTGTGCATAGTTGAGAGAATTTCAGTCTAGATAATAGATTCAGTTTACAATAAGTAATTCGTTAAGAAATTGAATACGAATAACTCAAATTTATAATTCCTGCAAATGTAAGTAAACCAATCTATTTTTGTTTAATAAAAATTGAAATAACTTAAACAATATTAAAAATCTAGGCATTCGATTAAATACAATTCGAGAAATAAAATATCATTCTATTTTAATGAGAAATTTGTCTGCCTAATGCAATTTGCAACGCGCATTTTTCGCCATCAATGGCCGCTGAAATAATGCCACCTGCATAGCCCGCTCCTTCTCCACAAGGATACAAACCTTTGATTTGAACGTGCTCTAAAGTATCCGGATTACGCGGGATGCGCACCGGAGATGAAGTGCGGCTTTCGGGCGCATGCAAAATGGCTTCGTTGGTGAGGTAGCCTTTCATTGATTGGCCAAACTGCACAAATCCTTCGCGCAAGATTTGCGTGAGAAAAGCAGGAAATACTTGTCCCAACTCAACCGAAGTGGTACCGGGAACATAGGATGTTTTGGGAATGGATGCAGATATTTTGCTTTGCGTAAAATCAACCATTCGCTGGGCAGGTACTTTTTGGGTATTGCCGCCCAATTGCCACGCTTTTTGCTCAATGGACTTTTGAAATTCCATACCCGCCAAAGGGCCAAATTTGGCAAAGGGCTTGAAGTCTTCTAGCTTTAATTCGACAACTACTCCCGAGTTGGCAGTTGCCTGATCGCGTTTGGAAGGCGACCAGCCGTTGGTTACTACCTCACCCGGACTGGTGGCACAAGGCGCAATGACTCCACCTGGACACATACAAAACGAATACATGCCGCGGCCTTGCACTTGCTTCACGATCGAATAGGGAGCGGGAGGCAAATAGTCGCCACGAAAATCGCAACTGTATTGAATTTGATCGATTAAACTTTGGGGATGTTCAGCGCGAACACCCAAAGCAAAGGGTTTGGCCTCGATATAGATTTGCTTTTTCGCCAACAATTCAAAAATATCACGTGCTGAATGGCCTGTAGCTAAAATGACGTTTTGTACAAGTATAGTTTCACCATTTTGGGTAACTACTCCTTGAATGCTATTGTTTTTAAGCACAAAATCGGTGACACGGGTTTCAAACAACACCTGTCCACCGTATTCGATAATTTTTTCTCGAATGTCTTGAATAATTTGTGGCAATTTATTGGTGCCAATATGCGGATGGGCATCGACCAAAATATCGGGCGAAGCTCCAAAGCCTACAAGCAACTTTAAAATACGATCAACATCTCCACGTTTTTTGGAACGAGTATAGAGTTTCCCGTCCGAATAGGTTCCTGCTCCACCTTCGCCAAAACAATAATTGGAATCTTCGTTGACCACATGATCTACGTTGATGGCTTTTAAATCGCGACGTCTACCTCGCACGTTTTTACCACGCTCGATAACGATAGGTTTGATGCCCAACTCTAACAGCTGCAAAGCGGCAAATAAACCTGCTGGCCCCGCCCCGATGATAATCACTTCTTGAGCAGCGACACAATTTTGGTATTCTGGCAAACGAATGACTTCTTGAGTATAGGGCTCACCTACTAAAAACAGTTCAAGTGTTAGGTTGATCTTAATGCTCTTTTGCCGTGCATCTAACGAACGTTTTTGTATAGAGATGTGTTGAATATCAGCCGCAGCAATTCGAATTTTTTTACTTACAACATCGCGAAGTTGGGCCTCGTTTGAAGCAACTTCGGGACTAACTTGTAGAAGCAATGAGGTAGGCATGTATTTTTTGGTAAACTTAAAATTTTAAATCGAGGTATAAAAAAAAGGTTTTGCATGACACAAAACCTTTTTGATATACAAAAACGTATAGTTAGTTTTTGGTGAACTTGTGGGTAAAGACGCCTTGGAATAAATTTATTTAAAATAAAAATATGATTCCTAACCTAATTATATTTGCTCTATGGAAAGACAACTCAAATTGATTTGGGATTTTCGGGGAACTTTTGCTGCAAAGACTGCGGAGCACCACGAAATACATTTAAAAGAATACATTCAGTCTGAAAAAATTCTGCTAAATATTACTGGTTTTCAGGTGATTGATGAGATGTATGCGATTGCATTCATGGTCGTGGAAGAAGCTAATATGATTGCAGTTCGAGATGCATTGAAACCACATCGTGGAGAAGTCTATTTGAATGAATAATGTATAATTAAAAATGAAAAATGGGATCGTATTACTATACCCTCAATTATTAATTATTAATTTTTCATTATTAATTATTAATTAGTTAGCGACTTCACTGATGAATTTAATGCGCATGAATCGCAATTCGTCCAAATCGTATTCGCCGTCAAATTCTTTGAGCGCGTCTTCGATGCTGTCGGTCTCGGATTCCATGAAGTAGTCGTGAATTTCCTCTTGCTGTTCTTCATCCAGTAAATCATCAATCCAGTAATTGATGTTGAGCTTGGTGCCTGAAAAAACAATTTGCTCCATTTCTTTGATGAGCGTATCCATGTTCATGCCTTTGGCCGAAGCAATATCGTCTAAAGATAATTTACGGTCAATATTTTGGATGATGTACAGTTTATTGGTTGAGTTGGCTCCGGTTGATTTGACAACCAAATCATCGGGACGAATAATGTCGTTGTCTTCCACGTAACGGGCTATAAGGGTAACGAACTCTGCGCCATATTTTTTGGCTTTGCCTTCGCCCACTCCATGGGTATTCATTAATTCATCTAGCGTGATTGGGTACTTGAGCGCCATGTCTTCTAGCGAAGGATCTTGAAACACCACAAAAGGGGGAACGCCCAAATTTTTGGCTACTTTTTTACGCAAATCTCGCAACATGCTCATTAAGGCTTCATCTGCAGTACCTGCTGATTTGGCTGCTGTGACAATGGCCTCGTCTTCGGTTTCGTTGTACTCGTGATCCTCAGACATCATAAATGAACTTGGCTTTTTGATATAGGCCAATCCTTTTGCTGAAACCTTCAATATACCGTATGTTTCTATGTCTTTAGAGAGCAAACCATCTACCAATGCCTGGCGAATGAGTGCCATCCAATAGCGTTCTTCAAAACTCGCACCCGAACCAAAAAAAGGCTGGGTATCGGTCTTGTAGGCCTTGATCATGGCATTTACTCGGCCAATCAACGTGTAAATTACCTCTTTCGATTTATATAATTCTTTGGTATCGCGCACTACTTCGAGCACTTTTACCACCTGGTCTTGGGCTTCAACTTTAGATTTTGGGTTGCATACGTTGTCGTCCATATCGGCACCATGTCCGGTTTCGCTGTCAAATTCTTCGCCAAAATAATGCAGTAAAAATTTGCGTCTAGAGATCGAAGTTTCGGCATAGGCCACTACTTCTTGCAATAGGGCATACCCGATTTCTTGTTCGGCAACCGGTTTGCCCGACATGAACTTCTCTAATTTCTCTACGTCTTTATACGAATAATAGGCCAAGCAATAGCCTTCTCCGCCATCGCGTCCGGCACGTCCGGTCTCTTGGTAGTAACTTTCTAGTGATTTCGGAATGTCGTGGTGAATCACAAAACGCACATCGGGTTTGTCGATTCCCATTCCAAAGGCAATGGTGGCCACCACTACTTCTACATCTTCCATGAGAAACATGTCTTGGTGCTTGGCACGCGTTTTGGCATCTAACCCGGCGTGATAAGGAATAGCGCTAATGCCGTTGACTTGTAATACCTCGGCAATGGCCTCTACTTTTTTACGGCTCAAGCAATAAATAATGCCCGATTTACCTTTGTGTTGTTTGATGAATCGAATAATATCCGACTCGATATTTTTGGTTTTGGTGCGTACTTCGTAGAATAAATTAGGTCGATTAAAGGAAGCTTTAAAAGTTGTAGCATTAGACATGTCTAGATTCTTGAGAATGTCTTCCTGCACTTTTGGGGTGGCCGTGGCGGTTAAACCGATGATGGGCACATCACCCAATTGTTTGATAATTTGTCTAAGGTTGCGGTATTCGGGTCTAAAGTCATGGCCCCATTCCGAGATGCAATGCGCTTCATCTATGGCAACAAAGGAGATGGTTACTTTTTGCAAAAAAGCCACGTATTCGTCTTTGGTGAGGGACTCTGGCGCCACATACAATAACTTAGTTAACCCTGAAGTGATGTCTTTTTTTACCTGGGTAATTTCTGTTTTGGTTAAGGAAGAATTCAATACGTGTGCAATTCCGTTTTCAGAAGACAAACTTCGGATAGCATCCACTTGATTTTTCATTAGTGCAATGAGTGGAGAAACCACAATGGCAGTTCCTTCTTGCAACAAAGCGGGCAATTGATAACAAAGCGATTTTCCGCCGCCTGTCGGCATAATCACAAAGGTATTTTGTTTGGCTAATATGCTTCGAATAACCTGCTCTTGCAACCCTTTAAATTGGCTAAATCCAAAATACTTTTTCAGTTCCTTGTGGATGTCAATTTCGTTTAAATTCATTAGATGATAATGGGAATTTGTATAAATTTGCAACTCCTAAGATACAACTTTCTATTACACATACAACTATTATTCAATTCTGATTTGATAACAAACCAAAATATCCGAGAAATTGCCAAAAAGGCCATTCTATCCGAAAGCGAATCCATCAAAAGATTAATCGATTACATTGATGATCAATTTGTTGAAGCTACCCAA
The DNA here is from genome assembly GCA_945869365.1 of Flavobacterium psychrophilum. Taxonomy (GTDB): domain Bacteria; phylum Bacteroidota; class Bacteroidia; order Flavobacteriales; family Flavobacteriaceae; genus Flavobacterium; species Flavobacterium psychrophilum_J. The sequence continues at coordinate 52,402 of CAMBOW010000001.1, forward strand.
TCCATCTACAAATGTACCGGTCGATTGGTGGTAACGGGCATTGGAAAAAGCGCAATTATCGCCCAAAAAATGGTGGCCACCTTCAATTCTACCGGAACGCCTTCATTATTTATGCATGCCGCTGAGGCGATTCACGGCGATTTGGGCATGGTGCAAGCTGGCGATGTGATTATTTGCATCTCCAAAAGCGGCAACAGCCCCGAAATTAAAGTATTGGTTCCCTTGCTTAAACGCGACGGAAATATCCTGATTGGCATGACTGGCAATCGTACTTCGTTTTTGGCCAAAGGCTCCGATTATATTTTGGACACCACCGTTGAGCAAGAAGCCTGTCCCAACAATTTGGCGCCCACCAACAGCACTACGGCGCAACTGGTAATGGGAGATGCGTTGGCAGTTTGTCTCATGGAAATGCGTGCATTTTCGGGAGCAGATTTCGCCAAATACCACCCCGGTGGCGCACTTGGGAAGCAGTTGTTACTTCGGGTGAGCGACATGATTGAACATTCCCTCAAACCAACAGTTGCTCCAGATGCTGCGATCAAAAAAGTAATTTTTGAAATTTCTGAAAAAAGACTAGGCGTAACTGCAGTGATAGAGCACGGAAAAGTAATCGGTATTATCACCGATGGAGACATTCGACGCATGCTCAACGAACGTAACTCCTTTATTGAGCTCACCGCCCGAGACATCATGACACAAAATCCAAAATTAATTAGCACTTCCGCTCGGGTAATTGAAGCATTTAATTTGATGGAAGATTATAAAATCACCCAATTGGTGGTGGTTGACCAAGACGAATACAAAGGCATCTTGCATTTACACGATATTTTAAAAGAAGGAATTATTTAAAATGGGGAAGAAAGGCCTGAGTGAAATGTCGTTTTTAGACCACCTAGAAGAATTACGTTGGCTGCTCATCCGTGTGACGCTCGCCGTTCTAATTGTGTCTTGCTTATCTTATTTTATCATTGATTTTATTTTTGAAGACGTGATTTTTGGGCCCATTCATCCCGACTTTATTACCTACCAATTATTTTGTGATTTAACCCATTATTTTGGCACCGACGATGGCGGCATGTGCGTTACCGAAATGCCCTTCATCATTCAGAGCACCAGTTTGGGCGGTCAATTTTCGGTGTTTTTGTGGACCTGTATAACCGCCGGTTTCATTTTGGGATTTCCTTATATTTTATGGGAAATCTGGAAATTCATTAGTCCCGCCTTGTACAAAAACGAAAAAAAATACGCCGTTTGGTTTATCCTCGTCTCTTCCCTGCTTTTTTTCTTGGGCGTTTTGTTTGGGTATTATTTGATCCTGCCGCTCTCGGTCAACTTTTTTGGTGGATTTAATGTGAGTAGTGTCATCAAAAATGAATTCAATCTGGACAACTACATCAGCATGGTAAAAACTTCGGTGATTTCTTGTGGGTTGATTTTTGAATTGCCCATCATCATTTATTTCCTCACCAAAATTGGCTTGGTTACTGCAGCCACCTTGCGCGAATACCGCCGCTACTCCATTGTGATTATCTTAATCGTGGCTGCTATCATTACTCCACCCGATATTTTGAGCCAAATTATTGTGTCGATTCCGCTTTTGATATTATATGAAATAAGTATTTTAATTGCCGTACTGGTAAACAAAAAAGAAAAAAATGGCTGATTTAGTTGCTGATTTTAACGATTACCGCGCCAAGATGAACGCCAAATTATTGGCAGACAACAACCTGATAATCAAACGAATTTTTAATCTCGACACCAATGCCTATGCTGCCGGCGCCTTGGATGTGAAAACCAAAGAATTGTTAGGGCTCGTGGCTTCGGCTGTGCTGCGTTGCGACGACTGCGTGAAATACCATTTAGAGACCGCACACAAAGCAGGCGTGAGTAAAGACGAAGTGATGGAAGCATTGGGCATTGCAACCCTAGTAGGCGGAACGATTGTGGTTCCTCATTTGCGCCGGGCCTACGAATTTTGGGAAGCCTTAGAGAATTGATTGTAAATACTCGCATATTTTAAATTAAATTTGGGCCGTTCCCAATTTTCAATTCATCAAAAATTTATAATTTAATGAAACTCCGAGCAGAAAATCTCATCAAAACCTACAAAGGACGAAGCGTAGTAAAAGGCATTTCGGTCGAAGTAAACCAAGGCGAAATCGTGGGCTTATTGGGACCAAACGGTGCCGGGAAAACCACCTCGTTTTATATGATTGTGGGCTTGGTGAAACCCAATTCGGGCAACATTTACCTCGATGATTTAGACATTACGAATTACCCGATGTACAAGCGAGCGCAAGCTGGGATTGGGTATTTGGCCCAAGAAGCTTCTGTTTTTCGCAAGTTAAGTATCGAAGACAATATTCTAAGTGTATTGCAACTCACCAATTTATCCAAAGAAGCGCAAATTGCCAAAATGGAATCCTTGATTGACGAATTTAGTTTGCAACATATCCGCACCAACCGAGGTGATTTACTTTCTGGAGGCGAACGCCGACGAACCGAAATTGCCCGTGCCTTGGCTACTGATCCTAAATTTATATTGTTGGACGAACCCTTTGCTGGCGTAGATCCGGTTGCGGTAGAAGACATTCAGCGCATTGTAGCCCAACTGAAAAACAAAAACATTGGCATCTTGATTACCGACCACAACGTACAAGAAACCTTGGCCATTACCGACAAAACCTATTTGATGTTTGAAGGTGGTATCCTGAAAGCCGGAATTCCGGAAGAATTGGTAGAAGACGAAATGGTACGTCGCGTGTATTTGGGACAAAACTTTGAGTTGCGTAAAAAGAAACTAGAATTTTAATTCAAACAAAGATGAGTCAACAAAATAATGATTGGAACAACGACGAATATTGGATTTGGGGAATATTTTACTACAACAAAGAAGACAAGCGTTTATTTCCGCCCAAACGAAATCCGTGGATGGGTTTCACGACCAATTTTGCCAATCCAAAATCGGTATTGGCCTTGCTCGTTTTTATGGCGTTTTTCGTGTTTGTGATTGCAATGATCGAAAGAAAATCGCTTTAAATCAGCGGCTTTGCAAACCAGCGGTTGTAAATTACAGAAGTAAGTACATAACTGATAATGATGAGCGGCACTGCGGTGATTTGCAAAAAGACCAAAAGCAGTACCGAATACAATACAAATCCCAACTGCAATTTATAGGCCTTCCAATTTGATCCTTTTATTTTTAGGGCAAATAATGGAATTTCCGCGTTAAGCATGTACACACTTACAAACGTAATAAGCAGCAAAACTGCATGATTAATCAGCAATTCAAAGATCAACAACGAATCTGAATGTATCGCCACCAAAGGTAAACTTAAGATAAACAAGGCGTTGGCGGGTGTGGGCAAGCCAATAAAGGAATTGGTTTGGCGGGTATCGAGATTAAAAATGGCCAAACGGTAACAAGATGCCAAGGTGATTAAAAATCCAAAATAAGGCATAATTTGCGCAAATAGTGTAGTTGAATTTCCTGCTGATTCGACCAACATGTAGTACATCACAACACCCGGAACTACTCCACTGGTTACCATATCGGCCAAGGAATCCAATTGCAAACCCAACGGACTACTTACTTGAAATAACCGGGCAAAAAATCCATCAAAAAAATCAAAAAATATACCCAAACACACCAACCCAAAGGCGGCAGTAAAATTGCTTTGTGTGGCATACAAAAGGGCAACACAGCCACTAAACAAATTAAGGAAAGTAAGAATGTTGGGGATATGTTTTTTGATCTGCATCAGCTGTTTTTTGATTCACAAATTTAAAACAATAAGTTAAAGAGTTGGGCGTTTTTTATTCAAGATTTTTATTTGATATTTGTAAAAACAAAACACCTTGAGCGCATTCCGTTTTTTTCCTATTTTATTTATCTGCCTTTCCATGCAGAGTCAAACCGTTCGCAAGTACTCGAATGAGTTCATGAACATTGGCGTAGATGCAGCCGCTCTTGGAATGGCCAATGCCGTGACCGCCCAAACTGCCGATGTGAATGCCGGATATTGGAACCCAGCTGGTTTGCTTCAACTCAAAGACAAACAAGTGGGATTAATGCACGCCAGTTATTTTGCCAACATTGCACAATACGATTATGCTGCCTATGCCAGCCCGATAGATAGCGAAAGTGCCTGGGGATTTTCGGCCATCCGATTTGGGGTTGACGATATTTTGAACACCACCCAACTTATAGACAACCAAGGAAATATTGATTATAACCGGGTGAGTAAATTCTCGACTGCCGATTATGGATTTAGTTTTTCGTATGCCCGAAAATCCAAGCTCAACAACGTTCGCTATGGTGCCAATGCCAAAATAATACGCCGAGTAATTGGGGAATTTGCCAATTCGTGGGGTTTTGGTTTTGACGTGGGTCTGCAATACACAAAGAAAAAATGGGAATTTGGCTTGCTGCTGCGCGACATTACCACCACCTACAACGTTTGGAACATCGACGAACAAGCCTATGCTGCGATACAAAATACCATTCCCGGGCAAAATCAAGAATTGCCCGAAAGCACAGAAATCACCTTGCCAAAAGCCCAATTGGGTATAGCACGAAAATTCAACTTTCATACTGACTACACCTTAGTAACCGCCGCCAACTTCAATATGGAATTTACCAAAACCAATGATCTGGTTTCAACCGATAAATTGAGTATAGCTCCGGCTTTGGGCTGTGAATTTGGCTATACCGATGTGGTTTTTGTACGCACTGGCTTTGGTAATTTTCAGCGTGCTACGCAAGTAGACAACAGCACATCATTGAGTTTTCAACCCAATATTGGTTTGGGATTTAAATACAAAGGGGTACAAATAGATTATGCACTTACCGATATTGGCAACCAAAGTACAGCCTTGTACTCCAATATTTTTTCGGTTAAAGTTGATTTGAGTAGTTTCCGTTAACGATGAAACAAGCGCTACAACATCCGTTTTCACTGGCTGCGATAACAGGACTTTTATTAGCTGCCGCTTGGCCCACTTACGGATTTCCTTTACTCCTATTTTTTGCATTCGTGCCCCTCTTGTGGGCTGAACGTCAACTGCGAATTACAAAAGCTTCAACCTTAAAAATTTTTACAGCAGCCTACTTGAGTTTTGTATTGTGGAATATACTCACAACTTGGTGGTTGTATTATGCCTCTAGTTTTGGTATGTGGTTTGCGGTTTTGGTCAATGCCCTGTTAATGAGTTTTTTATTTTTGATCTACCACCAAGCAGCCAAACGAATTGACGCGAAGTTCAGTTTATTTTTATGGGTTTGCCTTTGGCTAGCCTTTGAGAAATTTCACTTGGAATGGGAATTTTCTTGGCCCTGGCTCAATTTGGGGCACGCCTTTGCCACCTATCCCAAATGGATTCAATGGTATGAATATACCGGAGTCTTTGGCGGAAGTTTGTGGGTATTGGTCTGCAATGCCTGGTTGTTTTATCAGCTTACGAAAACTAATTTTTCCCTCAAAAAAACTACAGCTTTGTATTGGGCTATGGGCATTCTAATCCCAATAGGGTTATCCTTGGCTATATACGATCAATATGAAAGTAAAGGTGCAACCAAAGAAGTGGTTCTGTTACAGCCCAACGTTGATCCATACAACGAAAAATATTCAACAACCAATTACAACACTACGCAAGAATTGTTGGCACTGGCAAAGCCCGTTTGTACGCCATCAACCGATTATGTAATTGCCCCCGAAACTGTTTTGGCCGAGATGATTCCTTACGACCAATTTTACCAATCCACCAGCCCGATGCTGATGCGGCAATTCATCCAACAACATCCCGGAATTCAATTGCTTTGGGGTATTGACACCTTTACGTTTATTACCGATCCGGCAGCAGTAAAGCCCGCAACAAATGCCTATCGACCGGGTTTATGGGTAGATTTTTACAACGCAGCCTTGTTTGTAGATGCCCGACCAGAAATTCAAAAATACTACAAATCAAAACTGGTTGTAGGCATCGAAAATCTGCCATACAAACCCATTTTAGAACCGCTTTTGGGAAATATTATGCTCGATTTGGGCGGCACCATATCGACCAAAACCACCCAAGCCGACCGAGCCGTTTTTACCAGTACCGACGGCAGCAAAGTAGCGCCAATTATTTGCTACGAATCCGTCTATGGAAATTATGTGAA
>CAMBOW010000002.1 GCA_945869365.1 Flavobacterium psychrophilum
CACTGTATACAATAGTAAACCGTTGAGATTTTTTACCTATGAGCTTACCGAATCAATTTGACGCCAAAACCATCGAGCAAAAATGGTACGACTATTGGATGAAAAACAACTATTTTCATTCCACTCCCGACCAACGCACTCCCTATACCATTGTAATTCCTCCACCAAATGTAACCGGAGTTTTGCACATGGGCCACATGCTCAACAACACCATACAAGATGTCTTGATTCGTCGTGCCCGTCTCAAAGGATTCAATGCCTGTTGGGTGCCCGGAACCGATCACGCCTCTATTGCCACCGAAGCTAAGGTAGTAGCCAAATTAAAGGAGCAAGGCATAGACAAAAACGATCTAACGCGCGAGGAATTTTTGGCGCATGCCTGGGAATGGACGCACAAATATGGCGGTGTTATCTTAGAGCAACTAAAAAAATTGGGCGCTTCTTGCGATTGGGACCGCACCAAATTTACTATGGACCCCGACATGTCGGCTTCGGTTATTCGTTCGTTTGTCGATTTGTATAACAAAGGTCTCATTTACCGCGGCTACCGCATGGTAAATTGGGATCCGCAAGCCAAAACTACTTTGTCTGACGAAGAAGTTATTTACGAAGAACAACAAGGAAAATTATATTACATCAAGTATAAAATTGAAGGCACTTCCGATTTCTTAACGGTTGCCACCACGCGTCCAGAAACCATTTTGGGTGATACGGCCATATGTGTCAATCCTAATGACGAGCGTTTCATGGCTTTGCACGGCAAACAAGTGCGTGTTCCCATTTGCAATCGCTTGATTCCCATTATTACCGATGAATATGTCGACATCGAATTTGGAACCGGTTGCCTTAAAGTAACCCCAGCTCATGACGTAAACGACAAAATGCTGGGCGACAAACACCAACTCGAAATCATCGATGTATTTAATGACGACGCCACTTTATCGGCGCACGGCATGCATTATGCGGGTAAAGATCGTTTTGTAGTGCGCGAAGAAATAGCCATCGAGTTGCAAACCATTGGCGCTTTGGCCAAAACTGAAACCCACCTAAACAAAGTAGGAACCTCAGAGCGCACCAAGGCAGTTATCGAGCCGCGCTTGTCTGACCAGTGGTTTCTCAAAATGGAAGATTTAGTAAAGCCAGCCATTACCGCCGTATTAGAAACTAACGAGATAAAATTATATCCCAAAAAATTCGAAAATACCTACCGCCATTGGTTAGAAAATGTGCGCGATTGGAATATTTCTCGCCAACTCTGGTGGGGACAACAAATCCCGGCGTATTACTACGGCGAGGGAAAAGAAGATTTTGTCGTGGCCGAAACCGCCGAAGCTGCCTTGCAATTGGCCAAGGAAAAAACAAATAATGTTCAACTTACCGCTGCCGATTTGCGTCAAGATGCCGACGCCTTAGATACCTGGTTTTCCTCTTGGTTGTGGCCGATGTCCGTATTTGGCGGCATTATGGATCCTAAAAATCCTGAATTTAAGTACTATTACCCCACCAATGATTTGGTGACTGGTCCAGATATTTTGTTTTTCTGGGTGGCGCGTATGATCATTGCAGGCTACGAATACACCGACAAAAAACCATTTACCAATGTGTATCTAACCGGCTTAGTTCGCGATAAGTTCCGTCGTAAAATGTCTAAATCATTGGGTAATTCTCCCGATCCACTCGACTTAATAGAACAATTTGGTGCCGATGGCGTGCGTGTAGGTTTGCTGTTGAGTGCATCAGCTGGAAACGACATCATGTTTGACGAGGAGTTGTGCAACCAAGGAAAAGCCTTTACCAACAAAATATGGAATGCCTTTAAATTGATAAAAGGCTGGGAGGTGAGTGAGTCCATTGCACAACCGGAATCATCTGCCGTAGCCATTGCTTGGTATGAAGCCAAATTGCAACAGACTTTGGTTGAAATTGAAGATCATTTTGAAAAATACCGCATATCCGATGCCTTGATGGCCATCTATAAATTGGTTTGGGATGATTTTTGTTCATGGTTTTTAGAGATGATCAAACCGGCATACCAACAACCCATTGATGCCAAAACCTATGCCAGTGCCATTTACATGATGGAACAAAACATGAAATTGTTGCATCCGTTTATGCCGTTTATTACTGAAGAAATTTGGCATTTAATTCAAGCGCGTTCCACCGAAGAAGCACTGATTGTATCAACCTGGCCCGAACAAAAACCTTTTGACACCCAAATTATTTCACAATTTGACACGGTAATCGAGGTAATTTCTGGAATTCGTACCATCCGAAAAGAAAAGAACTTGCCATTTAAAGATGCAATTGAGTTTAAAGTTATCAACCACGACAGTTTTACTACCTATTTTGATGCAGTGGTGACCAAATTGGGCAACATTTCCCTATTGGACTATGTGTCTGAGAAAGTAACGGGCGCCTTGTCGTTTCGTGTAAAATCAAATGAGTATTTTATTCCCATTACGGGTGCGATAAATATTGAAGAAGAAGTAGCCAAACTAGAAGAAGAATTCAAGTATACCCAAGGCTTTTTGCTTTCGGTTCAAAAAAAGTTGTCCAACGAACGATTTGTAGCTGGAGCCCCAGAAGCGGTTTTGGCAATAGAGAGAAAAAAAGAAGCCGATGCCTTGGCCAAAATATCGGCCATAGCCGAACGCCTGAGCAGCTTAAAATAAAAACAAAACCCAAGATTTAGTCTTGGGTTTTGTTATACTGGGCGATAAAATAATAGTAAGCCATCAGCAGTAAACCAATACAAAAAAAATCGGTTGCATAAGGACGGTAGGAGTCTTCGGCATAAAATTCGCCGGTCATCCAAACCGAATTGGTAATAATCCAACAGCAAACAGCCAAATTATGCAATAATTCGGTGGTGGTTTTCCGTAATTTATAGGTTAAATATACAGCAACACTAATCGTGGGAATAATCATGAACATCCCGGCCGTTTTATACGAAAGTACCCAGCAGGTATCTTTGAGCAACCACATGGCAATGTGTAAGTTCTCTATTTTTCGAATTTTAGGCTGAGTGGACTGCAACTGTTTTAGGGCATGTTTGGAGTTGAAGCATTTTCGAAACGCTCGGTTACTTTGGCCCAATTGATGCTGTTAAAAAACGCATCAATGTATTTTTTGCGTTTGTATTGGTAGTTCAAGTAATAGGCGTGTTCCCAAACATCTAAGGTCAAAAGCGGCGTCCCTTTTAGTGTAGCAGTAGGCATCAACGGATTATCTTGATTGGCAGTGCTGCCCACTTGTAATTTTCCGGTGTTGTCTAGTATGAGCCAAGCCCATCCTGAGCCAAATTGTTTTAATGCGGCTGTAGTGAATTGGGATTTAAATTCTTCGAATGTGCCAAAATCTCTAGTAATCAAACTAGCTAGAGTGTCTTTTGGCGTTTTGGGCGCTTTGCTGGTAAGCCCTTCAAAAAAGAATCCATGATTATAGTAGCCACCGGCATTGTTGCGTAAATCTGGATTTGTTGCAGCTGATTTTTTAAGGATTTCTTCTATTGTTAGGTCTTCTAATTCGGGAGAGGCAACCAATTTATTCAGATTATTGGTGTAGGTCAAGTAGTGTTTGGAGTAGTGAATTTCAAGGGTAAGCGCATCGATATGTGGCACTAAGGCTTCGTAATTGTAGGGAAGTTTTGCCATCTCAAAAGTACCTTCATCCCCTTTCACATCTTCGGGATTTCCAATAACTATTTTATCTTCTTTGCTTGGTAATGGAACTTCAACCACTTCGGTGAGTTTTTTTCGAGAACAGGAGACCAAGACAAGCAAAATTAAACAGCAACCGAATAGTATCCGTAACTTCATGGAAATATTATTTTATTAGTGATTGGATAAGGCTAATGTATTGCTCTTTTGCATCTTCGACCGAAAGGTGTTTAATTTGCATCCAGGCATTTGTTTTGAATGCATCACGCAAATGAAAGCTAGAGGTTTGATTTAATTCGACGTTGCCTTGAGTAGCTTGTTTATAATAGGCATACAAGCGCAATTGCATATCTTGCGGCAAAGAGGCCTGTGTCATATCAGTTGCAAGAGCAACGGCTTCATCAAAACGGCTATCTAAATCGGATGGCTTCATGCTTCTATGCTTCTATCTTTGCAATTATTGTCTTGCCTCCAACAGCTTTTTGATTCAAGCTCACGCTTACCTTGGTGCCAAGTGGTAAAAATAAATCGACCCGTGAACCAAATTTAATAAAACCTGCGTCGGTACCTTGTCGAACTTGCATGCCTTCCTCGGCGTAGTTTACAATTCTTCGGGCTAAGGCACCGGCAATTTGACGGTATAAAATTTCGCCAAAAATACGATTTTCTACTACTATGGTGGTGCGTTCGTTTTCGGTGCTGGCCTTTGGGTGCCAAGCCACTAGATATTTTCCGGGATGGTATTTGCTATATTTTACTTTTCCGTTTGCCGGATAGCGCGTTACATGTACATTGATGGGCGACATAAAAATGGATACCTGAAGGCGTTTGTCTTTAAAGTATTCTTCTTCGTATACTTCTTCAATCACGACTACTTTGCCGTCAACGGGTGCAATAATGTGGTAGTCGTTTACCTCGACATCACGCGTTGGATTTCGAAAGAATTGTAAGATTAGAATTAGAAATCCTAAAATGAGCAATTCGATTGACATGAGTAACCACTTGGTTGTGATGAATTTATCGGCCAACAACAAGAAAAAAACCGTGAGTGTGGTTGCAATTAGTATGATTTTTCCGCCTTCTTTATGAAACATGTGCTATAATTTTATAAAATAAATATGCTAAGGGTGCCACAAATATAATACTATCCAAGCGATCTAAAACACCTCCATGGCCAGGGAGTAGTTTGCCGCTATCTTTTACGCCAGCTACTCGTTTAAATTTAGATTCAACCAAGTCACCGATCGTGCTTCCAATGCAAATAAGAATTGCAAATAGTATACTGTTAAGCAAACTCAAATAAAGGGTGTAGTAGCTTATTAAAGCAGCGAATAGCATCGTGAATACCAACCCACCCAAAAAACCTTCTTTAGTTTTTTTGGGAGAAATTCGTTCAAGTAATTTATGCTTGCCCCAGGTTTTACCCACTAAATAGGCAAAAGTATCGTTTGACCAGATTAATACAAATACCACAATCACCGACAAGGAATTGAATTCGTGCTGTACAGTTGGGATTTTGGCTAATAAAATAAAGGGCAATACAATATAACCTATGAGGTATACGATTTTCGTGTTGTTGGATAAAGGAAATGGATCAGAACTAAATAAATAAGCCGTAGCTCTAATGAATACCAAAAGGGTGAGTAGCACGACCAACCAATCGGTGGTTGTACTAAAAACGAAAACATTAAAAGAAATATAGGTAGTTAACCCAAGTACAAGCGGGAGCGGTTTTGATAAACCAACTATTTGGCAAAATTCCCAAATAGAGAGTACTAAGAACAACCCAAAAAGAACAACAAAGGAGTTTTGAAATAGAGATGCTAGCAAAACAACTGTTACGTACAAGCTTCCGGTGAGTGCTCTGAGCAGGGTTTCATTCATGCTACAAATCTTCTAAAAGCAACAAGTATAAGTTTTTAGCGGAACTTCCGTATTGCAAAAAATCTTCTTCTTTTGCTTTTTCAAAATACTTAATCGTAGTAATGTTGGTGGGGTAGTCTTTGTCGTATTTTTTCTTGATTACCCGTAAACCATCACTTTTGCTTTCTAAAATCTGACTCGTAGTGGCATAAATCACGATGTTTACAGGAAGGGCATCGGGTTTGTTTTGTTTAATTTGGTTGGATGAAAATAAAATAGAGCCTTCGTCGGCAATTAAATTTTCACAGGTAGCAAAAAGAAATTTAGGTTGGGCAGGAGTTTGGTAATTTAATTTATTGTCCTCCAATAAGGAATGCAATTTGGGCTCATAACACAAAACCTCACTTTCAAACCAATCGTTTTCTTCTAATATATTTTCAAATTGTTCGCTTATCTCTGCCGGATCAGTACAGTACAAAAATTTGCCTCCGTTTTTCTTGAAGTTATACATGAAACGCTCATCAACAGGAGTGTTTGGTTGGCTATGTGCATTAAATTCACTCTGACTTTCTTCGTCAGAGGCCTCAGGACCTACACCAAAAAATTTTCTAAAAAGACTCATAGTCGCACGCTAAGTGGTTAATATCAATTGGAAAAAACCAAAGATAAAAAAATCTTAATTCAATTGTGAGTTGAATTAAGATTTTTTGGATAATATGAACGATTTAACTCGTTTATTCTGCGCTCGTTTCGGTGCTTTCCGGGTTTGTTATTTCAGCAGCATCTTCGCTGTCAGTTGAAGGCGTAACTTCAACTGCTTCTTCAACTGAATCCGGACCAAATTTACGTTTACCGAAGATAGCTTCTAAGTCGTCTTTAAAGATTACTTCTTTTTCAATTAGGATGTCAGCTAGACTATTTAATTTGTCCTTATTTTCTTCCAAGATTTGAATCGCTCTTTGGTATTGGCTTTCTATCAAGGCCGAAATTTCTTCGTCGATTACTTTTGCAGTCTCTTCAGAATAAGGTTTAGAAAAATTGTATTCGCTTTGACCTGAGGAATCATAATAGGTTACGTTTCCAATTTTCTCATTCAAACCGTAAACCGTTACCATGGCACGGGCTTGTTTAATCACTTTTTCTAAATCACTCAAGGCACCAGTAGAAATGCGGTCAAAGGTTACTTTCTCTGCCGCTCGTCCACCCATAGTGGCGCACATTTCATCCAACATTTGGTCTGGACGAACAATCAAGCGTTCTTCGGGTAAATACCAAGCTGCTCCTAAACTTTGTCCACGCGGTACGATGGTTACTTTTACTAAAGGCGCTGCGTGTTCCAACATCCAGCTTACGGTCGCATGACCTGCTTCGTGTATGGCGATGGCTTTCTTTTCTTCGGGGGTTACAATTTTATTTTTCTTTTCTAATCCACCAACAATACGGTCTACGGCGTCCAAGAAATCTTGTTTATCTACCGCTTCTTTGTTGTTTCTCGCAGCGATTAATGCGGCTTCGTTACACACATTTGCAATGTCAGCCCCAGAAAATCCTGGAGTTTGTTTGGCCAAGAAATCAGTATCTAAACCTTCTACTTTTTTCAGTGGTTTTAAGTGCACTTCAAAAATTTCTTTACGTTCACGAATATCGGGAAGATCTACAAAAATTTGACGGTCAAAACGTCCGGCACGCAACAAGGCTTTGTCTAATACATCGGCACGGTTGGTGGCAGCCAATACAATTACATTGGAGTTGGTTCCAAAGCCATCCATCTCGGTAAGCAACTGATTGAGTGTGTTTTCGCGTTCGTCATTTCCGCCAGAAAAATTACTTTTTCCACGGGCTCTACCCACGGCGTCAATTTCATCGATAAAGATAATCGCGGGTGATTTTTCTTTGGCTTGTTTAAACAAATCGCGCACTCTAGACGCACCAACGCCCACAAACATTTCTACAAAATCAGAACCTGATAATGAGAAGAAGGGAACTTTAGCTTCGCCTGCAACGGCTTTGGCCAATAAGGTTTTCCCGGTTCCTGGAGGCCCCACAAGCAGGGCGCCTTTCGGTATTTTACCGCCTAAATTGGTATATTTTTCGGGATGTTTCAAGAACTCAACAATTTCTTGGATTTCTTCTTTGGCTCCTTCTAATCCTGCAACATCCTTGAAAGTAGTTTTGATGTCGGTTTTTTCGTCAAACAATTTAGCTTTTGATTTCCCGATATTGAATATTTGTCCGCCGCCGCCTCCAGCTCCTCCGTTCATTCTGCGCATAATGACAATCCAAATCACGATGATGATTAAGATCGGGAGCAAATTGATCAGGATTTCACTCCAGTTGCTTTTGGGAATAAAATTGAAGTCTTTCAGCTTTCCGCTGGCTACTGCATCTTCCAATTTTTTCTGGAAAATCTCGTCATTTCCAATGTCGAAGGTGTAGTGTGGTCCTTTGTTTGCACGGTTTAATAAATCTTTGGCTACGGCTTTGTGATTGGCCGATTTGAGTGCTTTGTCGGTCAAGAAAACTTCGGCTTCGGTTTTGTTGTACACGACCACTTTTTGTACATCGCCTGCTTCTAGATAAGAGTTGAATTTTGAAGAGGTTGTTTTGGCTGTTTCTTGAAAACTAGATCCGCCTGTAGCAAAACTAATAATTAAAAATATGGCAATAACCACAGCATATATAAGCCATGGACTAATTTTCATTCCTTTTGGATTGGGTTTGTTGTTTGGAGTCATAAACGTATATTTCTTTAGTATTTGTTGGCTATGGTCGTAATTTTTGCATCACCCCACAGGCTTTCAATGTTGTAATATTCACGGATGTGTTTTTGAAAAACGTGCACCACAATGTTCACATAATCCATCAAAACCCATTCGGCATTATCGGCGCCTTCTACATGCCAAGGCTTGTCTTTGATTGATTTGGAAACTGTTTTTTGAATTGAATTCACAATGGCATTTACTTGGGTGTTGGAATTTCCGTTGCAAATGATAAAGTAATCACAAGCTGCGTTATCTATTTCACGCAAATCTAAAATGTCAATATCATTTCCTTTTACTTCTTCAATTCCTTTGATGATGTTAGCAAGTAAAACATCATTATTCACAGTCTTTTTAGCCATTTATTATTTTATATATAGGTTTGCAAAGTTATCATTTTTTGTCATTAATTTTGAACCTTAACACAACATTAAATCCGGTTGTTTTTTTAGTTCTACCATGATACAAGTCAAACTCAATGCCATAGATTCTACCAATGATTATTTAAAGAGAAATACCGACTTAGCCTTGCTCCCAAATTTCACGGTAGTCACTGCAGAAAACCAGACCAATGGGCGTGGACAACACGGAGCCAATTGGACTTCTGTACCGGGTAAAAACCTAATAACAAGTATCTTAGTACATGATTTTTACAAAGATAAATTCGCGCCCTTCGAATTGATTATAGCAGTTTCTGTAGCTATACACCATGCTTTGCAGCAATTTTCTATTCCTGATTTAACTATTAAATGGCCAAACGACATTATGTCAGGCAACAAGAAAATAGGTGGAATTTTAATCGAAAACCTGCATAAAAGTGACAAACGAATTTTTTCGATCATTGGATTTGGCCTAAATGTTAACCAAATTCAGTTTGACGACTTTCCACAAGCTTCCTCGTTGCAATTAATTTGCGCCAAGGAATTTGACAAACAAGAACTCTTAGAAAAAATTGTTTCTGTCTTAGAACACAAACTCTTGGATTGGGATGCCTTTCGTGAAAGCAGCATGGAGCATTACCAAAACTCCTTGTTTAAAAAAGGTGTTACTGCACAATTCAAAACAAAACACAGTACGTTTAGTGGAATAATTTCGGGAGTAGATGAGGAAGGCAGATTGCTGATTACAGATGAGTTTAATAAAAAAATGAGTTTTGAACTAAAAGAAATTCAATTTATTTATTGAGAATTTAGAGTTTAAATTCTTCGCCTAAGTAAAAGTTTATCAAGGCATTGTTGTACATCAATTCATAATTAGATTGAATTAAATCAGCCTGTGCATTGTTGTATTGATTTTTGGTGATGTTTAACTCGTTGGTATTTATTTTTCCCAATTCAAATTTGAGAGCGTCGGCCTCGTAACTTTTTTTCGAAAATTCCAATGCAATCGATGCAGTCTCAACTCGTTTACGGGCCGTCTTTGTGTCATTTATTGCTTTGGTCGCTTCCTGAGTAATTTGATTGCGTACCCGGTCTATTTGTATGCCCGCTTGCTTAAGTCCGCCTTTGGCTTGTTTGATTCTTGAAAACGTATTGAGTTGATTGAAAATAGGAATAATTAAATTAAGCCGAAGAAATCCATTTCGGTTTCTGTCAAATTGCAGCTCTTGATCCACGAGCTCAAGGTTTGAAAAGGAAGATGTTCGATAGGCAAATTCTGCATTTAGTTCAGGATAGCGAAACGAACGTGCCACTGCAAGTGCCGCTTTGGCTCTAGTTTGACGAAGCAAACTCATGCTTGTCAAAGGGTGAAAATCAATAATTTTTGACGTGATTTCTGCTGCATTATTTTCTGAAAGCACAGCACTATCCAGTTCTACAGTAGGCGTCTGAAGCAGCAGTTCTTCTTGAATGGGCAAATTCATGAGTTGTTTTAAACGAACCCAGTTGTCAATTAATTTATTGTTGTTGTTCACTAACTCGAGTTCTTCGTTTGCCTTTTGTGTTTTTAATTTAAACACCTCACTTTCAGCAATTACGCCCGATTCATATTTTAGTTGAGCCAACGTCAATTGTTTCTCGCTTAGTTGAATTTGTTGGGCGTTTATTTTTACTAGTTCGGTTAAATATAGAGTAGTGAGGTAACTTTCGGCTAACGAAATCGTGATTTCTCGGATTTGCTGTTGGCTGTTCAATTTTGCTATAGCATATTCTTGTTTTTGGATTTTAATTGTATTCCACACATTAAACCCAGAAAATAAATTAAAATTGGCACGAACTGTACCCCGCAATTCCCGAACGGTATTGTCTATATAAGAATTGGTGCTGAAATCATAGATTTGATTGAACCGTGCACGCTGAAACCCCTCTGCGCGTAACTCGGGAGCCAACCGGCCATAACTTGCTTTGTATTGGTATTTGAGGACTTCTTCGTTGACATTTGCCGATTGAATTTCTAAGTTTTGCGCCATAGCCAGCGCCAAACAATCTGAAAAATTCAGTGTTTTTTGCCCAAGAGCAAGTACAGACATCAGAAAACAAATGCACGATAGAAACTGTTTCATTAATTGATGCTTTCGTCCATTTTGTTAAACAATTTTTTGAAAATAAATTGATAAAGAGGCATACGCTCAATTATTACTTCACCATTCAATCGGTATCCTGCCTTAAGCACAATATTGGGATTGTATTTGTAAATCGTGGCCAAACAATAAAAAGTTTTATTCACGTCAGAGGGCGATACATAGGTAATTTTCCCTTTAATGGCGCCATAGCGGTAATAATTAAACGCATCCAATTTGAGATTTATTTCTTGTCCGTTTTTCACGTAGGCCAAGTCCACTTCGTCCAAGACCACTTTGGCATAAAATTGTTCTTTTTTGGGCGCAATAATGGTAAGTAATTCGCCTTTGGGTATTATTTCTATGTTTTGCTGGGCATTGTATAGATTTGATACTGTTCCGTCAAATGGGGATACCACGATTAATTTATGTAGTTCGTCTTGCACATAGGTGAGGGTATGAATGCCGTCCTTTATTTTGGCTTGCAATTCTTCGATATCTCTTTTATAACCCTCTATGGTGTTGTCCACCTCAATAATGTTGCGCTTTAAATCGTTTTTGGTCCGATTAAAATTATTGGTTAAATTTTCGTAGTCGAAATTTTTTATCGAGGAGACCGACTTCATGTCTACTTGCGTCTTTTTGTCGTCGAGGCTGCGGTTTTTGGTGTCGGTTAATTCATATTTAGAAATGGCCCCTTTGGCATAAAGCAAAGAATCGGTTTTGAATTTATCGGTCCAAATGGAATTTTGCTGAGAAGCCAAGTTAATTTTATTGGCAAGTAACCGAATGTCTTGCTCGGTTTTTTTGCGGTCGGTATTGTAAATCGTAGACTGAATTTGCAGCAATTGACTCAAGGCCTGTTTGCGTTGTTGGGTATTGGCAATGAGCTTTCGGATAATCTCTATTTTTTGTTGCATAGAAGCCACATCGGTAGTCAAGACATTAAAATCAGCCGCTGTTTTTTTGTTTTCCAACACAAATAAGGTATCCCCTTTGTGCACTTCTTGGCCCTCTTTTACAGCAACTTTTATTACCCGTACTTCGTCGGGCGCATTGATTTTAAATTGAGGCGTATCCGAGTAAATGTGTCCATCTTTAAATTTCACCGTGTCATTCAAGTTCAACACCACGATCATTACAAGCGCAATGCCCACAAAAACGACTAAAAATCGGTTGAGTATTTTAATAAAATTAATGGAACTGGTATTATAGTAAGAAAAGTTCTCCATTGGTAATTTTATAGGTGTTGGTGAATTGTATATTGTGAATGGGTTCGTGCGAAATAATGATGTAAATTTTTCCCTGGTCTTCGTTAATGAGCGATTCCACTTGGTCTCTGGATTCATTATCCATACCCGAAAGCACTTCGTCTAATATGATGAGTTCGGCTTCTGCAAATATCGCGCGCAGCAAAAGCATCTTTTTGCGTTGTCCGGTTGATAAATTCTTACCGTTTTCACTGATAATAAACTCTAATCCATCTTCTTTTGCCGCAATAAAATCATAGAAACTGATGCGTTCGGCCATGTCCAAGATGGTTTCAATGTCAATATCTTTGCCTAATGCAATGTTATTGTATAGGGTGTCATTAAACAAAATGTCTTCGTTGGTAACCAATAAAATCTTGTCTTTTACAATTTCTTGGTTGTAGAACTTTTTGTCTTTGCCGTTAATCAAAATGTGACCAGCCGAAGGCTGATAGAGTGTGGTCAAAATTTTACTAAAGGTAGATTTGCCCGAGCCATTTTGCCCTTCGATCTTAATTTTATGCCCTTTGGCAATGTGCAAGTTAATGCCTTTCAGCACTAATTCGTGTGGCAAATACCCGTAGTTAATTTGCTTAAATTCAATTGTGTCGAGTGCAAATTGCGAAATACCACCAGCGCTTACTGGAGATGCTTTCTCGTCAAAATCTAAAAATCGTTTTAAGATTACTTCATTCTCTTGCAAAGTCATGTTGTCGTCCAAAATTCCTTTGAGCGAGGAAAATATTTTGGATGAAAGCGCAATAAACGTCACGATTTGTCCCAATGTGATCGACTGCGATTCTATGGCCGATTTGGTCAAGAAAATAATAATGAGCAAGGACGAAAAAATGACAATTAAGGCGACAACAAATTTGTTGATCAGATCAACATACCCATTGCGCAGCTGAATTTTTAGGTAGTCGTTGATGCTGGCATAAATTTTATTGGAGTGAAATCGCTCTATTTTAAAGCTTTTTATTACTTGTATGCCTTCAACCTTTTCCATCATTTTAGATACAAAATCGGCCTTTCTGATGTAGCGCATGCGCTCGTTCTGTTTCAAGTAGGGCGTAATAAACTTAAACCAGATTACAAACAAGACCATCACCACAAGTACAATGTACGTGAGTGTTTTGTCTATTAAAAACAAGATAAACAAGGAGTAAATGGCTACAATAACATCGACCAAGATGCCGGTAAAAAACTTCATAAAGAAACTCTTAAGCTTCATCGAGTCGCTCACCCGTTCCATTAAATCACCTTTTTTATAGGTATGAATATAGGACAAGGACGATTGGTTGATTTTTTCGTCAAAAGAAAAAAGGAAAAAACGATCCAAGGCATTGCCCAAATGAATACTCAAAAAATTCTTGTAGAGTGAAGTAAAAAGGTCGAATAATTTATAGACCCCAAGCCCAATACTAAACAACACCAAGGTACTCATATTATAGGTGGGCAACACGTTGTCTATCAGAATTTGGTTGGTAAACACTGCAATTTGGGCAGTAATTGCCGAGAACAAGGCTGCAAAAATATAGATGTACCACAGTTTTTTGTAACTGCCCAGTTTTTTGAATAATTCCAAGTACAAACTTTCTTTTTCTTCTTCAGGGTAATTGGTCTCCGCCGATTTGAATTCATTATTTTGAACACATAAAATAACGGGTGCGGTGTTTTTTATTTTGCCTTTTTCGAGTTGTAAGGACTTAAAATTTGATGGAACAGCCGAAATCTCTTGATTTTTGAGCAAGTCAACCAGGAATGCTTTCTCGGCTTCTTCGTTTTTAAACCCAAAACCATCCTTCAGGTAGGCGAAGTAGGTAATTTTATTAAACAATTGGGTAAGGCCATTCTCGACTATAGCGGTGTCGACATCCAAAGAATATTCTGCTAATTCTTGTGCACAAACGGCTCCTATTTGACTTTCAGTTTGCACATAACTCCAATCGTTTTTGGTGTAGTGGGCTTGATTTTTTAATTCTTGAAACGACAGAAAAAACTCAGCGCCTTTACTAGGGTCGTGAATGATAAGTTTGTTGCCTTTTCGGCTACTAGCGACAACATAATGCAGGTTATTTTTTCGTTTTACAGGGATAATAAAAGGAAAATAGCTATCCAAGAGTTGCTCGTTCCCTGTAATTGTGTTGAAATTTAATAGTTGGTAATTGGCATCAAACCCATGGGCGTCAAAAAAATCTTTTAAATCTGAAATTCTGGATCCTTTTTGCTCTGTGGCAACATGCGTTTCTATGTAGGAGCGGGAAATGTTTTTTTCAAAAAGGGTGAATACGGTTTTTATAGCGCTAATTCCGCAATCGTTACTTTTAAGTTGAGCGTCTGTTTTTGACATCGATGTTGGGTTCTTGTCTAGTATTAACTAATCGTAAATGTATAGTTAAATTAAAAAATTTCGCACAATAGTAGGGCTAATATTTCAAACGACTCCATTTATTCTATGATAGACTCAAAAATTCGAAAAACTGCGCGATATTAGCTATAAAAATAAAAAAGAGCCCGAAGGCTCTACATTTTTTTGTAGATATAGATTACAACTTGGTCATGTTTTGAGCCAAGGTTTCTATAAATTTACTAATTGGGCCTTTAATCATCATGGCCATCATCGTATTAAATTCGCCCTCAAACAACAATTGAATCGCCGAACTAGCAGCAGTCAATTCTTGAATATTTGCAGTTAAAGTAAAGGGCAATTTATCACTGGCAGCACCCAAAACAAGTTGTGAATTAGGATTGGATTCTTTGATTACTAATTTAATTTCGGGCATGCCTTGCAACCCAAAAACAAAAGAACTCGGACTCAAGACTTCAAATTTTGCAGTAGACTCGGGCATTAATTTTTCAAAATTAACCACATCGTTCAGTTGTGTAAATAAGTACCCAGCTGATTGTGCCACTTGTACGGTAGAGCTTTCTAAATTCATATGAAAAATATGTTTAATCTATGTTCCAAGTGCTTGGGGAAGCACTCCAATCTAGTAATAATTTTTGTTCAGATTCGGTTATGTAATTTTTGGCTACGGCCAAATTTAAGAGATTTTGGTAATTACTTAGCGTACTCAATTCAATATTAGCCTTCGTAAAATTATCGGTTGAAACATCAAATCCATAGGTAAAAATTGCCACCATTCCTTTCACAACAGCACCAGCTTCTTTGAGTGCTTCTACAGCCAATAAACTGCTGTTTCCGGTGCTTATCAAATCTTCAACCACCACAACAGTTTGTCCTTTTTGCAAAAAGCCTTCCACTTGGTTTTGACGGCCGTGTTTTTTGGGTTCGGGACGCACATACACAAATGGCAGTCCCATGCTTTCGGCTACTAATATTCCAATTCCGATTGCTCCAGTAGCCACACCTGCAATTGCATCGGGTTTGCCGTATTTTTTCTCAATATTTTTCACAAATTCATCGCGAATGTAATTGCGAATAGCTGGAAATGAAAGCGTTAATCGGTTGTCGCAATAAATAGGTGATTTCCAACCCGAAGCCCAAGTAAATGGATTTTTAGGATTCAATTTAATTGCATTTATTTGCAAAAGCAATTCGGCTGTTTTTTCGGCAGTTTCAGTAGTAAATATCATCCCGCAAATGTATAAAGTTTTTGTAAACGATAAGCCACTTTTTTTAACCAATCAGCTCCAAAAGGAAACCGATTTTCAGTTTTTTTTATTGGAAAGTATTGACATCGAAAAACTCATTGTGAATATGTTTACCAATAAAATAGCCAAGTGTTATTTGTATCATCCCGATGAAAAGGTAATTCTCAAAAAATTGAAGGAGAAGATACCGGTGCAAAAAGCGGGCGGAGGCTTAGTATACAATACCAAAGGTGAAGTGCTGTTTATTTTTAGAAACGGCAAATGGGATTTGCCCAAAGGCGGAAAAGATAAATTCGAAAAATTAGCTAAAACAGCAATACGAGAAGTAGAAGAAGAAACTGGTGTAAACGAATTGACTGTAGAAGAAAAACTTTCTAAAACCTATCATGTATTCAAACGCAATGGTCGTTTTAAGTTAAAAGTCACTCAATGGTACCGCATGAATTCTAATTATGCGGGTGAATTAATAGGCCAAGTAGAAGAAGGAATCGACCAAGTGGCTTGGTTAAATCCAGACCAAGTAAAGGAAGCCCTCACCAATTCCTACGAAAACATCAAGTTGTTATTTGAAGACTAGATTATACTCGCACGGTATCCGGCACCATAAACGAATAATCTCCTTGATTGCGCAGTACATCCCGCACTATGCTTGACGAAATAAAGGCATGTTCGGGCTTGCTATACAATAAGATAGTTTCTATTTCTTGCAATTTGGCGTTCGCTTCCGCGATTGCTTTTTCAAATTCAAAGTCAGTCGTATTACGCAGTCCACGTAAAATATATTGTACACCTTCTTTTTTGCATAAATCGACCGTAAGCCCCTCGTAACAAACCACTTTTATTCTGGGCTCTTGGGCAAATAAGGTGGCTATAAATGCTTCACGTTGGGACAAATTAAACAAGTATTTTTTATCGGCATTTACGCCTATGGCAATGATGACTTCGTCAAACAATTCCAAACCACGATAAATAATATCAACATGCCCAAGGGTAATAGGGTCAAAGGATCCGGGAAAAACAGCTTTTTTCATGGTTGGTTAGGCTAAGGCCAAGTCAATGGCGTTGCTGAATAATTCGGGTAAGGAAATGCCTGCTTCACGGGCTTGTTGTGGAATTAAACTCTCGTTGGTGAGTCCGGGAATGGTGTTCATTTCTAGCATGTGTGGTTCATCATTTACCAGTATAAATTCACTGCGAGAGAATCCTTTCATTTTTAGTACTTCGTAGGCTTTTTTGGCAATGGCACCCACTTTGGCAGTCATTTCGGGGCTAATGCGGGCTGGTGTAATTTCTTGCGATTTGCCCAAATATTTGGCCTCGTAGTCAAAGAAATCATTTTCGGATACAATTTCGGTGATGGGTAATACCGTAATCACTCCTTTGTAATTGATCACGCCCACCGAAACTTCGGTGCCGTCTAGGAAACTTTCGATGATGATTTCGTTGTCTTCTTTATAGGCTATTTCAATCGCTTCCGGTAATTCGTGGGCCGCTTTTACTTTAGATATTCCAAAACTCGAACCCGATTTGTTGGGTTTTACAAAACAAGGGAGTCCAACTTTTTCGATGATTTGCTCGGGTGTAAATGCATCGCCTTTATTGAGGTAATAGGAGGTAGCGGTTTTAATTCCGTAGGGTTTAAGTACCGATAACAAATCCCGTTTATTAAAAGTCAAGGCCGCTTGGTAATAATCACAAGAGGTTTGTGGAATGCCCAGTAATTCAAAATAGGCTTGCATCAATCCGTCTTCGCCTGGAGTTCCGTGTATAGCATTGAACACAGCGTCAAACCTAATTGTTTTGCCGTTTACCGTAATCGAAAAATCAGCTCGATCTACTGGTATTTCTTGCTCTTGGTCATTTACAAAAACCCATTTTTCTTTACTTAAGTGAATACGATAGCCTTTGTATTTGTTGGCATCTAAATTTTGGTAAACCACATTTCCGCTGGTTAACGAAATTTTGTACTCGCTAGAATACCCTCCCATAATGATGGCAATATGCTTCATTTGTTTTGCTTTTGTATAAGATAATGGCTTCCTAATTTACAGCCTAATGCTGTTGCAGAAGCCAAACAAAAATATCATTTTTTTTGGAATCGAAAGCCTCTAGTATTTTATATATTTGCGGGAAATATAAACAGACTATGACGGCTAAAGAGTATCTTAAATCAAAGGTTTTTGGAGTGCAACTTCTGCTAGCTTTAGGCTTAATTTGTGTGATTGGGTATTTTTTTATGCATTGGCTCACCTTTACCACCGATCACGGCAACGAAATCACAGTGCCTGATTTGCGCAAAATGTCTGAACAGCAAGTAGAAGATGCGGTTGATGAGTTAAATTTAGAATATGTTTTGTTGGATAGTGTCGATTACAACAGCCAATTTCCCAAGCATACTGTAGTAGAACAAGATCCATTACCGGGATCTAAAGTTAAGGTGAACCGTAAAATTTACATCAAAATTAATTCGTCAGGTTTTACCATGGTGCGCATTCCAAATATTATCGAGAAAACCTATCGTCAGGCTGTTCCTACGCTCAAGTCATTGGGTCTTGAAGAAGGAACTATTTCCTACAAACCCTACATCGGAAAAGACATGGTGTTGGAAATGCATTGGAATGGCAAAAAATTAAATCCCGGCGATAAAGTATTCAAATCATCCAAAATTGATTTGGTGTTGGGCGATGGCAATGTAGGCTTTGACGAAACCCAATTGGATACAACGGCGGTTCCAGAACCTATCCCGGCTGATGGACAATAACCTAGATCATTCAGAAATAGAAGACGAGTTATTTGAGCATTTTCGGTTTGAGGTGCCCAAAGGCCAACTCTTGTTGCGCATTGACAAGTTCTTAATGAATTTGATTCCCAATGCCACCCGAAACAAAATTCAACAGGCCGCAACCAACGGTGACATTTATGCCAATGATGTGCCTGTTAAATCCAATTACAAGGTAAAACCTTTGGATGTGATTCGCATTTTATTGGCCCATCCACCATTTGAAAACCGAGTGGATCCCGAAAATATTCCGCTTGATATCGTGTACGAAGACGACACGCTATTACTCATCAACAAACCTGCTGGATTGGTTGTGCATCCAGGACACGGAAATTACACGGGCACTTTGGTGAATGCCTTGGCCTATCATTTTGAAAATTTACCCTTAAATAGCAGTGAACGCCCTGGTTTGGTTCATCGAATCGATAAAGATACTTCAGGTCTTTTGGTGATTGCCAAGACCGAACAAGCGATGACGCATTTGGCCAAGCAATTTGAGTTCAAAACATCTGAGCGCGAATATGTGGCTTTGGTTTGGGGCAATGTCAAAGAAGACGAAGGAACCATTGAAGGCAATATTGCCCGACACGTAAAAGACCGCATGCAAATGGCCGTTTTCGCCGATCCCGAAATTGGAAAACCGGCGATTACCCATTACAAAGTGTTGGAGCGATTTGGCTATGTAACCTTGGTTTCGTGCGTGTTAGAAACCGGCAGAACGCACCAAATACGGGTACACATGAAGCACATCGGTCATCCTTTATTTAATGACGCGCGGTATGGCGGAGACTTGATTTTAAAGGGAACTACATTTACCAAATACAAACAGTTTATTGACAACTGTTTTAAAATCTGTCCTAGACAGGCCTTGCATGCCAAAACCTTGGGCTTTGTGCATCCCAAATCGCAAGAAATGCTGCGATTCAATACCGAATTGCCTACCGATATACAAGAGTTAATTGAGAAATGGCACGGCTATGCCAACTCAAATGCAGCCCAACCCGACGAAGAGTAAGCTACAACCAACGAAGCATTTTTCGAATGCCAGCCAATTTGTTTTTATAGGGTGCATAACGCAGCGGTAAATCCAACCAATTTCCTTTGACTACTATCGATTTGTGGTGTAGAAATGTATCGATGCTATACTTCCCGTGGTAGGCGCCGTAGCCCGAATGTCCCACGCCACCAAACGGCAAGCGCTTGTTATTAAACTGAATCACCGTGTCGTTGATGCAGCCACCACCAAAGGAAAATTCAGTACTTATTTTTTTGCTAAACCTTTTATCGGTGGCAAATACATACAAGGCCAAGGGTTTTTCATAACGGGCAATGATTGAGGCAATTTCGGCTTCAGCTTGGTAACTGATAATGGGTAAAATGGGGCCAAATATTTCATCTTGCATTAAGGCACTTTCTAGGCTTGGCTCGTTTACCAGCGTAGGGCTGATATAATGATCTTCGGCATCAGTGATTCCACCGGATAGGATTGTTTGATTTTCGAGTAATTTTTTTAATCGATCGAAATGTATCTCATTTACAATTCGCGTAAAATCAGGAGATTGAGCAGTATTTTTTCCGTAGGCTTTTTCTATTTCAATTTGCAAAGCTTCTACCAATTGACCTTTTATTTTGGCATCCACCAACACATAATCGGGAGCAATACAGGTTTGTCCGGCGTTAATAAATTTTCCCCAAACAATTCGTTTGGCAGCCAAGGCAATATCAGCTGAATGGTGCACAATGCACGGGTTTTTCCCTCCCAATTCTAAGGTAGTAGGGGTGAGGTGTTGGGCTGCCGCTTGGGCAACCAATTTTGCTACCGCTACGCTACCGGTAAAGAAAATATAGTCCCAACGCTTTGTTAATAAATTTTGAGCTACAAAAGCGTCGCCTTCCATTACTTCAATCCACTCTTTAGGAAATACGCGTCCCATCAAATCGGCAATGATGCTCGAAGTGGTTGGGGTATGTTCAGAAGGTTTTATTGTTACTCGATTTCCGGCTGCAAAGGCTGCAATAGCTGGACAAAGCGCCAACTGAAATGGGTAATTCCACGGTGCAATAACCAAAACCGAACCATAAGGTTCCTTCAGGATGTAATCACTCGAAGGAAAATTTAGTAGAGAAGGCCATACCCATTTGGGTTTTGTCCAGGTCTCCAAATTTCCAATCAACTCTTTAATGACGCTTTTTACATAATGTGTTTCGGTGAGCACGGACTCAAACGCGGGTTTTTTGAAATCCTGGTACAAGGCATCGCAAATGGCATCTTCCGTCAACTCCAATTCATGAAGTAGGCGTTTTAAATAAGATTTGCGTTCGGCAATCGACAACGAATTAGGACTATTCATGATTATAAAATCGCAAAACGGAAACCAAAGTTCAAATCAATTTGTTTACTGTCTGCTGATATGGCGCTCAAGATGGAGTTTGATCCCATGAAAAATCCGCCCAATCTAAATCCTAAACCGGCGTTGGTTCCAGAAACATCATTGGTTGAAAGGGGTAAATAGGCCTCAAAAAATCCGATACCAAAACGGGGCGTTACGGAATAAATGGTTTGCGCCGCTATTTGATTATTCCCCGAATTACTGTTTAGTTTTTGTTGGGTAAACAGGGTTAGGTTTAATTTTGAAATTAGGTGAACATCAGCATATAGATTAAAGGTAGTAGGTAAACTCACTTTAAAATCTTTGTTTGATTTAATTTCTGTGAATTCTATGTTACCTTGATTATGTTCATCAATTAAATGTTGTCTGATCGCGGGAATGTCTTCAACGCCATCAAAGAAATTTAATACAAGTTCCTGATCTCCAATGATTTTTAATTTATAATCGGTACTTACATTGTTGTTGTCATTAAAAGTTAATGCTCCCAAATTCATAATCGAAGCCCCCACTTTTAGTTTGTAAGAATTCCCTTTTTTGAGTTGGTAATCCACCCCAATGTCAGCCGCTAATCCATCAAAGTTACCATATATAGAATTGGTGTATTGTTGACTATTTGTAAATTCTTGTGCTAAACTCCCTGAATAAGCAAAGTTTACATTGGCTTCTGTGTTTTGTAAAACTAAATCACCATTCACATTTCTTACTACTTTGCCATCAAAATTTCCAATTCCCATGTTGGCATAGGTGCCCGGAAACAACATCTTAATATTTAACCCGGCGTTGAATAAACCTTTTTCATTTTCCCATACTTTACGGGCAACTGAAAATCCCACTTCACCCCAAACGGTTCCATTAAAACGTTGGTTGGAAAAGTAATTTATAACATCTCCACCCATTGGAAGTTCTTGTACGTCACTGCCGGTAAGGTAACTAGCCAAAACAGGATTTACATTCAAAACCCCTGCTTTGATGTTCACTTTGGAAGTTACAGCAAAACGCCACTTTAATAAACGAACGGCTACACCTGGTCCCATTATTTCATTACTAAAGTTGAAATTAATGGGTTTAGTTCCCGACAACAAAAGATTTTCAGTGTTGGTGTCATCCATCAAATCGTTAAAACCTACTTTGTTGTTGGCCACACTCAAACTCGAAGACAACAATTGAATTTCGAAGTGGTTGTTTAAATTGGCTAATTCCGATGGATTTACTTCTAAGTTAATAATTCCTACACGTTTGGAGGTTGAAATACCTGCAAAATGCTCTTGTGCTTGTACTGTGATTCCTACTAGTATAGCAGCTAAAAAAAGTAATTTTTTCATCGGTTTATTGATTTAGGTTGAACAATCTTGGAAAGCGAAGTAAAGATATAAAAATATTAACCGATGGCATTCCAAATTACATCGTGCGGTGTTGGAGCAGTGATTTCAATCAATTCCTTAGATACCGGGTGCGTAAACACCAATTTTCTCGCATGCAAATGAATGCCGCCGTCAGGATTGCTGCGGTCAAATCCGTACTTTAAATCGCCTTTTATGGGGCAACCTATGGCCGCCAATTGCGCTCTAATTTGGTGATGTCGGCCTGTATGCAATTGAATTTCTATAGCCCAATAGGCATTTAGTTTTTGAATAATTTGGTAATCAAGCAAGGCCAGTTTGCTGTTGGGCACTTCCTTGGTATGGGCTTTGGAGGTATTGTTTTTTTCGTTTCGGCTGATGAAATGTTGCAAGGTATCGGCTGCTTTTGGCGGCTCGTTTTTAACCACAGCCCAATAGGTTTTTTGAGTTTGTCTAGAACTAAACAATTCGTTTAATCGGGCAAGCGCTTTAGAGGTTTTGGCAAAGACCACAATGCCAGACGTGGGCCTGTCTAAGCGGTGTACCACGCCCAAAAATACGGCACCCGGTTTTTGGTATTTGTGTTTAATGTATTCTTTTACGATTTCTGATAACGGAACATCACCCGTTTTATCGCCTTGCACAATATCACCCACCCGTTTGTTCACGATAATCAGGTGATTGTCCTCGTGTAAAACGTGTAAATTAGTTGGAGTAGAAAGTACCTTCAAGTGGTTTAATATTGTTCGCTTGCGTTGGGAAAATCTTTTGATTTCACATCATCTACATACTGACCAATAGCTTGGGTCATTTGTTGGTATAGATTTAAATAACGACGTAAAAATCGAGGACTAAATTCATTGTTCATGCCCAACATATCGTGGATTACCAAAACTTGGCCGTCAACTCCGCCTCCGGCACCAATGCCAATTACGGGTATTGAAATGCTTTCGGCTACTTTTTGGGCTAAATGTGCCGGTATTTTTTCTAACACCAAGGCAAAACAACCTAGTTTTTCGATGAGTTTGGCGTCTTCAATTAATTTTTCGGCTTCGGCATCTTCTTTGGCGCGCACCGTATACGTACCAAATTTGTAGATCGATTGGGGCGTTAATCCCAAGTGGCCCATAACCGGAATTCCGGCGTTGAGTATTTTTTTGATGGAATCTTTTACTTCGCTGCCGCCTTCGAGTTTTACGGCATGACCGCCGCTTTCTTTCATGATGCGAATGGCAGAGCGCAAGGCTTCTTTCGAATCAGATTGGTAACTCCCAAACGGCAAATCAACTACGATTAAAGCTCGTTCAGCGGCACGTACCACACCCGAAGCGTGGTAAATCATTTGGTCAAGGGTAATGGGTAATGTGGTTTCGTGTCCGGCCATCACATTACTGGCCGAATCGCCCACTAAAATTACATCAACACCTGCTGTATCGACAATTTTGGCCATGGTGAAATCATAGGCAGTGAGCATGGAGATTTTTTCTCCATTGGCTTTCATGTCAATTAACGATTTGGTAGTAACTCGTTTGTAATCTTTTTTTGCAACCGACATAGTAATTTAGTTTAAGGACGTAAAAGTACAAAACTAATTTGTTGATATGAGATAATCAAAGCGATACTAAACACCTTGAGTTAAAAGCTAATCATAAATAGTTCAAAAAAACAAAAAAAAGGAAGCGGTACAGTTCCTAACAATCAGCCATATTTACTGCTACGGCCAATCCTCCTTCAGAAGTTTCTTTGTATTTGGAATTCATGTCTTTGGCCGTTTGCCACATGGTGTCGATCACCTTATCTAATGGTACTTTGGCATTTTTGGCATCGGTTTCCATGGCCAATTCGGCCGCATTTATCGCTTTTATGGCACCCATGGTATTGCGTTCGATGCAAGGAATTTGCACCAAACCACCAATCGGATCGCAGGTGAGGCCCAAGTGGTGTTCCATGGCAATTTCGGCCGCCATCAGCACCTGATCGGGAGTTCCACCCATTACTTCACACAAAGCTGCTGCCGCCATGGCAGAGGATACGCCAATTTCGGCCTGACAACCGCCCATCGCTGCCGAAATGGTTGCACCTTTTTTGAATAGACTCCCAATTTCGCCAGCCACCAATAAAAATTGCTTGATTTCTTTTTCGCCAGCATCGTGGTTTTCAATAACTAAATAATACATCAATACAGCCGGAATAACACCAGCACTTCCGTTGGTTGGTGCAGTAACTACTCGGCCCAAAGCGGCATTTACTTCATTGACTGCCAAGGCAAAACAAGAAACCCATTTTAGGATTTGGCGAAATTTTACTTCGGTTTTACGAATGCATTCCAACCATTCTTGCGGGTTGCTGTAATTGGCCAACCCAATGAGGTTTTGGTGCATGTCAAAGGCCCTGCGGCGTACGTTTAATCCACCAGGCAAAATACCTTCAGAATGACAGCCAATGTACATGCACTCCAGCATGGTGTCCCAAATACGCATCAATTCGCTATTCACCTCAGTTTCGGGTCGCACGGCAATTTCATTGGCATATACAATTTGTGCAATTGTTTTTTGCTCGGTTTGGGTGTAGACTAGTAAATCGTTGGCTGATTGAACCAAATAGGGAAAAGCACAGCTCAATTCAAGTTTGTTTGCTGCATGATCTTCTTGCACGATAAATCCGCCACCAATAGAGTAAAAGGTGGCTTCGTGTTTGTGGCCGTCAGCAAACATTGCGGTAAAGCGGATGCCATTTGCATGAAAGGGCAAGAAGTTTTTATGAAAAATGATGTCGGTACTCGGTGAGAACGAAATGAGAAACTCGTGGTTTAGCGAAAGCTGTTCTGAGGTTTGAATTTGCTTCACAATGCGATCTATGTCTTGCACCGGGATGTATTCGGGATCTTGTCCGCTCAATCCTAACATCACGGCATAATCGGTGGCGTGGCCTTTTCCGGTAAGAGAAAGAGAACCATATAATCCGATATAGATTCGATTGGTTTGGGTTAATTTATTTCCTGCTTGCAGTTGAGCTATAAATGCCAAGGCAGCGCGCCAAGGCCCCAAGGTGTGGGAACTCGACGGCCCAACGCCAATTTTGAGCATATCAAAAACAGAAATACAATGATCCATATATTTTTATTAGTAGGGCAAATATAAAGTAAACCCATTTAGATTTGCTATAACGTTTTCGTTAATTCGCGCAAGTGCTTCTTGCAGCTATGATTCATTGGAATTCTCTTTTAAAATAATGTCATGTTGTCATATTATTTGGTGACAACCAGCAGCAAAACTGACAATTAAAGTATGGCAGTTGTCTTGGCACAATCCTTGACTATTGGCTAGTCGAGTAATTAAAATCAGACACTCAAAAATTAAAAACAAAAAAAATGGGAAAAATAATTGGAATTGACTTAGGTACAACCAACTCCTGTGTTTCTGTAATGGAAGGAAGCGAAGCGGTAGTAATTCCTAACTCGGAAGGTAAAAGAACAACACCCTCTATCATTGCGTTTGTAGAGGGCGGAGAAATTAAAGTAGGTGATCCTGCCAAAAGACAAGCCGTAACCAATCCGACCAAAACCATCGCGTCGATAAAACGTTTTATGGGTAGAAGTTATGCTGAAACTGCTCAGGAATCAAAACGTGTACCGTATTCGGTAGTAAAAGGAGACAACAATACACCACGTGTGGATATTGACGGTCGTTTGTATACCGCACAAGAATTGTCGGCAATGACCTTGCAAAAAATGAAAAAAACAGCCGAGGATTATTTGGGTCAAACGGTAACGGAAGCAGTTATTACTGTTCCAGCATATTTTAATGATGCACAACGTCAGGCTACTAAAGAGGCTGGTGAAATTGCAGGTCTTAAAGTAATGCGTATTATCAATGAGCCTACTGCTGCGGCTTTGGCTTATGGATTGGACAAAAAAGGACAAGACCAAAAAATCGCGGTGTACGATTTAGGTGGAGGTACATTTGATATCTCAATCCTGGAATTGGGTGATGGTGTTTTTGAAGTATTGTCAACTAATGGAGACACACACTTGGGTGGAGACGATTTTGATCAAACGATCATTGACTGGTTGGCTGACGAATTTAAATCTGAAGAAGGAATAGATTTGCGTTTGGATCCGATGTCGTTGCAACGTATTAAAGAAGCAGCTGAGAAAGCAAAAATTGAGTTGTCGTCTTCGGCCGAAACTGAAATTAATTTGCCTTATGTAACGGCCACCGCTTCAGGACCAAAACACTTGGTTAAAAAATTAACCCGTGCCAAATTTGAGCAATTGTCTGACACTTTGGTTAAACGCTCGATGGAGCCAGTAGCTAAAGCGTTGAAAGATGCTGGATTATCAACTTCTGATATTGACGAAGTAATCTTAGTAGGGGGTTCTACACGTATGCCAAGAATTGCCGATGAGGTAGAAAAATTCTTTGGTAAAAAAGCGTCCAAAGGAGTAAACCCAGATGAAGTAGTGGCAATTGGAGCAGCTATTCAAGGTGGAGTTTTATCTGGAGACGTAAAAGACGTATTGTTATTGGATGTTACGCCATTGTCATTGGGAATTGAAACGATGGGTGGTGTATTGACCAAATTGATTGAATCAAACACAACCATTCCTACCAAAAAATCGCAAGTATTCTCTACTGCGGCTGATTCTCAACCGAGTGTTGAAATCCACGTGTTGCAAGGAGAGCGTGCAATGGCTGTGGACAACAAAACCATTGGTCGTTTTCACTTAGATGGTATTCCACCAGCACCTAGAGGCGTTCCACAAATTGAAGTAACGTTTGATATTGATGCCAATGGTATCATCAAAGTATCGGCAACTGATAAAGGAACAGGTAAATCACACGATATTCGTATCGAAGCATCTTCAGGCTTAACAGCAGAAGAAATCGAGCGTATGAAAAAAGATGCGGAAGCCAATGCCGATGCTGATCGTATTGCTAAAGATCGTGCAGAAAAATTGAACGAAGCCGACAGCATGATTTTCCAAACCGAAAGTCAGTTGAAAGAGTTGGGCGATAAATTGTCTGACGAGCATAAAACTACTATTGAGTTGGCCTTGACCGAATTGCGTATGGCGCACCAAAATCAAGATTTAGATGCCATTCAAGTAGGCTTAGATAAAATCAACGCCGCCTGGAAAACAGCTACTGAAGCGATGTATGCGCAAGCAGAGCAAGGACAAGCTGCCGATGCGCAACCACAAGCCGATGCGCAAGGGGATAATACCCATGACGTAGAATTTGAAGAGGTTAAATAATTGCAAATAACTAGTTTACTAGTGTTCAAATTAAAAACCGGGCCATTGGCTCGGTTTTTTTATGCTTTGAATTTACTTTTCTTTTCGGAACATTTTTTCTATCACCAACACATGCGGAAAGGTAATGGAGGCCAAAAACGAGAAAAAGAGGGCATCAAATAGTTTCAAGTCTCGGAAAAGAAAATAGAGTAGTGTAATGCCAATGAGGGAAATCACCCAATACAAAGCTGCAGACAAAAAATATTGCTTGAATGTTTTTACCGATGCCTGTCCATACAAAAACTTCAACTGATCTATTATTGAGGGAATGCTGTGCCAAAAAATAAAATACAAGGCAAAGCCCCAAATTAAACTCGATACTTTAAAAAGGATCGCAAAAACGAGTAAGTAAAATAATTCAATGAGAATAGATTCTTTGTTTGCTTGGTATTTAAAGTATAAGAATAAGCCCAACCCAATAGTGCTAAATAGAAGTAGAAAAAATAAATTTTGAATTAGCAGTGTGGGAACTTTAGTGCCCGTAATATCTAAGATAATAAGTTGTACCTGAGAAAGGTGAAACTCAAACAGCATAAACAACAAGAGCATTCCATAACTCGTTTCAAACAGTGCTTTTGAGACTGGGGGCGCCTTTTGGACCTTAGAGTTCCAATGTTGTTCCCCAAAATGATAGCCACTGACTATAATAAATAGGAGTAGAGCTATACTGGGTAAAATGTAAAAAAGTGCTGCCCCAGAAAGTACTATACATACATAGTAAATTAAAATTTTCCAAAAGCTTGCTGCCTTATTTTGACTATTAATATTCTTTATAAGCGACAAATCATTCGCTCCATGCAGAATTCCGAAACTAAAAATTAATAAAAACCCTACATAAATCTGCAAGTCTTGTGATAAAAACGAATCGATCCATAGACCGAAAAAGCTTGCTATTATTGCAATGTTGGAATATTTTAACATTTATTTTAAAATTTTTCTTAAAAATAAGTAAAAAAAAATTAAAAAAAAGCATTGTAAATTGTTTATTGTTTTCTAATTTCGCTTTTAAAAATTATTTAAATCTATTATTTAACCAATTTAATTTACTTTTTATGTCAAACTTTCCTTTATTTAGTTCGCTAGTTGCGAAAATGTTACCTACTGATTATGTAGGATTTACTTTTTTTGTAGGCTGTATGGCCATGATGGCTGCTTCAGCCTTTTTCTTTTTGTCATTGAGTCAATTTGACAAAAAGTGGAGAACTTCTGTTTTAGTATCGGGTTTAATCACCTTTATTGCAGCAGTTCACTATTTCTACATGAGAGATTATTGGGCTGCTTTCCAAGAATCTCCAACATTCTTCCGTTATGTGGATTGGATTTTGACTGTGCCTTTGATGTGTCTTGAGTTTTACTTGATACTTAAAGTTGCTGGAGCAAAACAAAACCTATTGTGGAAAATGATTTTCTATTCTGTAATCATGTTGGTTACAGGTTACTTTGGAGAAGCAGTAGATCAAGCCAACGCTTGGATGTGGGGCTTAGTCTCAGGTATTGCTTACTTCGTAATTGTATATGAAATCTGGTTGGGTGAAGCATCAAAATTGGCTGCTGCAGCTGGTGGAAATGTATTAGCATCACACAAAATTTTATGTTGGTTCGTATTAGTGGGTTGGGCAATCTACCCATTGGGATACATGTTAGGAACTGACGGATGGTACACTAGTATCTTAGGAAAAGGAAATGTGGATGTTGCTTACAACATTGCAGATGCGATCAACAAAATCGGATTTGGTTTAGTAATTTACAGTTTAGCTGTTAAATCACAAAAAGACTAATTACCTTCTAATAAATAGAAAAACCGAGCTTAAGGCTCGGTTTTTTTTGTGCTTTATTTTTCTAAAACTTAGTTCAGCACTTTGATTTCGAAGAGTTTATTCCAATTCTTACCAGTTACAAATAGGGTTTTTGTTTTGGCATTGTAAGCAATTCCGTTCAAGACTTCAGCGGTGGAATTTGTTACTTGTGTGCGTAATCCAGACAAATCCAATACGCCTTCTACTTCGCCTGTGCTTGGATTGATGATGGCAATGGCGTCTTTTTGCCAAATGTTGCCGTAAATTTTTCCCTCAACCCATTCCAATTCATTAATCGATTTTATCTTGTTGGTATTGGTATATACATTAATGTAGTCGTCCATTTTTTGGGTGGCGGGATTCATTTTCCATATTTTTTCAGTGCCATCTGATTGGTAAATAGAAGTCCCATCATTGGTCATTCCCCAACCTTCAATGGGTTTGTCATAGGTGAACGTTTTGATTTTTTCTAATGTATTGGCATCATATATAAATCCTACATTCGATTGCCAGGTGAGTTGAAACCACTGGCTGTTAATTGCCGTAATGCCTTCGCCAAAATACTCAGGATCTAGATTTATTTGCTTGGCTACTTTTCCTGTTTTATAATCATAAGATCGCAGGTGCGAAGCCCCTTTTTGACCGGTACTTTCATATAAGGTGTCGCGGTAAAATTCTAAGCCCTCAGTAAACGACAGCGTATCGTGTGCATACGTGTTTACAATTTTATAGGTTCGAAACGCAGGCACTTGGCTAGAAACTACTTCAATTCGGGTAGTAAGTTCGGCAAAATCATTTTCAAAATAAATTTGCGCTTTCAAGTTTTGGTAGCCTAATTTTTCTCCTTTAATAGGCAATTCAAATTTGCCGAGGCCATTTGTACTTTTCACTTTTTGCTCGTTCAGGTAATAGACAATGCTATCTACCGTTTTGTTTTGGCTGTTGAGTAGGGCAATTTCAATAGATTCACCGGGAATGCATTGGGATTTCATGTGCTCCACATTAAAAGCAAAAAAGCTGTCTTTTTCTGATTTGCTTGGTCCACAAGCCAAAAATAGTTGAGTTAGTAGAATGAAAACGAGGGTATTAGAATTTTTCATGATCCGTAATTTTGGGATGCAATATACAATACAAATTTATATACAATTTGCACTTGCAAAAATATAAAATTGCCTTATATTTGCACCGGCAAGTCCTACACGACCAGCTCCTGTAGAATCCTCCAGGATGGGAACATAGCAAAGGTATATGGTTGTAGCGGTGCGATGTAGGTCGCTTGCCTTTTTTTAGAAATACAATGTTAGATCTTCCTTTCGGAAGATTTTTTTTGTTTTAAGCACCTCCTTTTGCCTATTTATTTTCAACCTTCACCCAGGAATTTCACCTATATTTGCAGCTCAATTTTTATCCATGATTTATCAAAAAGTAGTTCTCATTACTGGTGCTTCATCGGGCATAGGCAAAGCCATCGGCACTTTTTTGCATGACAAAGGATTTAAAGTTATTGGCACCAGCCGAACCCCCAGCAAGTACCCCAATCCGTTGTTTCCGTTATTGGCCCTAGAGGTTCAAGATAGCCAAAGCATTCAGCGTGTAGTTGATGAAGTAGTAGCCAAATACAAGGGAATTGATGTGCTCATAAATAACGCAGGAGTGGGTATCACCGGCCCCTTAGAAGAACTGCCCGAACACGAAATGAAGGCCAATTTTGACACTAATTTTTTTGGTCCAATTGCCGTTATGAAAGCCGTTTTACCGCACATGCGAAACCAAAAATTGGGGTTAATTATCAACATTACCTCGATTGCCGGCTATATGGGAT
Source organism: Flavobacterium psychrophilum (assembly GCA_945869365.1). GTDB lineage: Bacteria > Bacteroidota > Bacteroidia > Flavobacteriales > Flavobacteriaceae > Flavobacterium > Flavobacterium psychrophilum_J. The sequence goes on from CAMBOW010000002.1 coordinate 31,070, forward strand.
TGCCGTATCGATCAATTTATTCGGCTTCTAAAGGTGCACTCGAGCTCATTACCGAATCGTTGCGCATGGAAGTAAAACCTTTTGGGATTCACATTACCAATGTAGCACCAGGTGATTTTGCTACCAAGATAGCTTACAATCGATTCCATGCTCCTGTAATTAAGGGGTCAGCTTATGAAGCCTCCTATGGAAAATCTTTGAGTTTACTCAATGAACATGTCGATTCAGGAAGTAACCCCCTGCAAATGGCTGTAGCTATTTATGCAATAATTCAAACTCCAGCCCCCAAAATACATTACAAAGTAGGTTCGTTTACGCAAAAATTCTCGGTGGTGTTGAAGCGAATTTTGCCCGACAAAATCTACGAACGTATGCTCATGAATCATTATAAATTGTAATTTTGGGCACTTAATTAAAATAAACACAACTAAAACACACACCATGAAATTTTTTATTGACACCGCCAAACTCACCGAAATCGCCGAAGCACAAGCCTTAGGCGTATTAGATGGTGTGACGACTAATCCCTCATTAATGGCCAAAGAAGGCATTACCGGAAAAGATAATATTCTAAAACATTACGTAGCCATCTGCGAACTCGTTACGGGTGATGTAAGTGCCGAAGTAATTGCCATAGACTACGAAGGCATGGTTCGTGAAGGTGAAGAATTGGCCGAATTGCATCCGCAAATTGTGGTTAAATTACCCATGACCAAAGAAGGCGTAAAGGCTTGTAAATATTTTTCTGACCGCGGAATACGCACGAATGTTACCTTGGTTTTTTCGGCTGGGCAAGCCTTGTTGGCTGCCAAAGCTGGGGCTACCTACGTATCTCCCTTTATTGGACGCTTGGACGACATTTCAACTGACGGCTTGAATTTGATCGAAGAAATTCGTTTGATTTATGATAACTACGGTTTTGAAACCGAAATTTTAGCCGCTTCTGTGCGTAATACCATGCACATCATCAACTGTGCAAAAATTGGTGCCGATGTAATGACTGGCCCATTATCTGCCATTGTTGGTTTGTTGAAACACCCTTTAACCGATATTGGCTTGGCCCAATTCTTGGCCGATTACGCCAAAGGAAATAACTAAGAAAAACAATACATAAAAAAAGGGACTTCAGCAATGAGGTCCCATTTTTATTGTGTACTGCTTGGTTTACAATTGTTTTTCAAAATCGACATCAAACAAATTGGTAAAGGCATTTTTTATTATCGTATTGGGTTCCAAGATAATCGTGCGGTGCACTTTCATGATGGCCCAATTCCGCTTGGCTTCTTCAAAGTTGTGCGCCTGAACTTCTACAATTCCATTAAAGTTGTATTTGGCCACGAGGTTTTGCCATTCGGTTACATCGGGATCCAAATTGACAGCCACAAAGGTGTATTCGGGGTGTAATTTTTGTAACTCTAGAACTTTTTTATGCGCAGCTATGTAGTGTGAAGAGAGGTTTTTGGTCCAGAAAAACAGGATGGTTTTAGACTCGCATAAGGTCCTGTAATCAAAGGGTTTGTTTTCTAGATCAACGAGTTTTACTTGAGGCAATTGCTTTTGCGCATTCAAGTTATTGATGGCTTTCCCAATTTCGTTGATTTCGTTTTTCTTGCTGTTGTCGGTTGAAAATTGGTGATACGTATCCAGAAACTTTTGGTTGTTCACCATATTTTGTTCTTCGAGTAAATAGGTAAAGGCAATATTATTTAATATAATGTTCTTAACCTTTTCATTTTTTAGAAGGGTATCCGCAATTTTTAATTTATTGATGTTTGTTTTTAATGCCAAATCTACTTCGGTGAAATGATTGTGATAATTGATGGCACCCATGTTGTTGAGCATATGCGATAAATAAGAAACAAAAGGCGCGTAGTTGGACAAGTTGGGGTTGTTGAAATTTATTGCTTTTCGGTAGGCAAAATAGGAGGCAGGCAATAGCTCAATTACGTCTTCGCCAGTTCTCATTTTATGGGCAAGGGGGTAAATTTCTTTTTTGGAATAGTGCGCAAAATTTAAAGCACTTTTTGCATACAAATCAAATTCAGAGCTCCATTTTATTTGGGCTTTCTTCTGCTTGTAAAAGGAATTTTTGGTTTTATAGTCGGCCTCGATTTTTTGTAAAAATTTGGGGAGTGGGAAATCAAATACGTCAAAAATGCTGTTGCGATCGGCTTCGTTTTTTAGATACAACTCGATTAAAAAATTGTTTTTTTGATCGCCTCGGCCACAAAATACAATCGAGTTGTCAAAGTCTTTGGCATTGAGCCGCACCATGATGCTGTCGTTTTTGTCAAAATACACATATTGGTATTCCGGATCATTTTTAAAGCTGTACAGGCCAGGCGCCAAGGAATCAAATTTAATAAAAAAACGATTGTTTTCGTCTAGCAGTACGCTGTCAATTACCTCGTTATCTCTACAAAAGAGCATGTATGGATTGGTCGGATTAGAAACTTCGCCACCAAAATAAGCGGTATAATTGTTGTTTTTAAATTCGTTGTTGCAAGCTACAAGGATCAAGGCCAAGGGTAAAACTAAAAAAGGAACAATATGTTTCTTGAGGTCAGTCATTTATACTAAATAGGGAACAAAAATATCGAGTCTATATATAGGGTAGTGTTAAGGCCTCGTTAAATAAACTTTTGTTGCCCAAAGCCATGAATACCCGCACTTATTTTATACTTTTGCGCAAATTTAAAATCCTCCATTTTAGTTATGCTAACAGTCAATAATTTATCGGTACAGTTTGGAAAACGCATCTTGTTTGACGAAGTAAATACCACTTTTACCCACGGAAACATCTACGGTGTAATTGGCGCCAACGGCGCAGGAAAATCTACTTTCTTAAAAATTATTGCGGGAGACATTGACCCCACTTCGGGTAATATTCACTTGGAACCAGGCAAACGCATGTCGGTCTTGAACCAAAACCACAACATGTTTGACGAGCACACAGTATTGGAAACGGTAATGATGGGAAACAAAATTTTGTTTGCCGTAAAAAAAGAAATGGACGAATTGTATTTGGATTACAACGACGCCAATGCCGATCGAATTGGTGAATTGCAAGTGCAGTTTGAAGAAATGAACGGGTGGAACGCCGATTCGAATGCCGCTGCTATGTTATCCAACTTAGGAATCAGAGAAGACAACCACTATACCTTGATGACCGATTTGGACGGAAAACTGAAAGTACGTGTATTATTGGCGCAGGCACTTTTTGGCAATCCCGATATGCTAATCATGGATGAGCCGACCAATGACTTGGATTTTGAGACCATTGCGTGGTTGGAGAATTTCTTGGCCAATTATGAAAATACGGTAATTGTCGTTTCGCACGACCGTCACTTTTTGGATGCGGTTTGTACACACATTTCAGATATTGATTTTGGAAAAATAAACCACTATTCGGGGAACTATACGTTTTGGTATGAATCTTCCCAATTAGCAGCCAAACAACGTGCCCAACAAAACAAAAAAGCCGAAGAAAAGAAACAAGAATTAGAAGAATTTATCCGTCGTTTTAGTGCGAATGTGGCCAAATCTAAGCAAGCTACTTCCCGTAAAAAGATGATCAGCAAGTTGAATATTTCTGAAATTAAGCCATCAAGCCGACGTTATCCGGCGATTATTTTTGACCAAGAACGCGAAGCGGGCGATCAGATATTAAATGTAGAAAATCTAAGTGCATCAATTGACGGGGAAACTTTATTTACTGGCGTGGATCTGAATATGGCCAAAGGCGATAAAATTGTATTGTTCTCCAAAGATTCTCGAGCTACAACCGCTTTTTATGAAATATTAAATGGCTACCAACAACCCGATTCGGGGCAATTTGACTGGGGAGTAACGACCAATCAAGCCTATTTGCCGTTGGATAATCATGCCTTTTTTGAAAATGACTATTCCTTAGTGGATTGGTTGCGACAATGGGCCAAAACTGAAGAAGAACGCGAAGAAGTAAACATTCGCGGATTTTTGGGAAAAATGATTTTCTCGGGCGAAGAGGCGCTAAAAACCAGCCGCGTATTGTCGGGAGGAGAAAAAGTGCGTTGCATGTTATCGCGTATGATGATGGAACGCGCCAATATTTTGATGTTGGACGAACCTACCAATCACTTGGATTTAGAATCGATTACGGCTTTTAATAATTCCTTGAAAAATTTTAAAGGGTCAGTTATTTTTACCACACACGATCACGAGTTCGCGCAAACAGTCGGAAATCGAGTAGTGGAGCTCACGCCAAATGGCGTCATTGACCGCTACATGACGTTTGACGATTATTTGGACGACGAAAAAGTGCAAGAATTACGAGCTAAAATGTATACCAAGTAACACCTGTGCTTACGTAGAATAACGAATAAAATCCCTTTTTTGGGATTTTTTTGTTTTGAATTTCTTTGCTCAACACAGGTCAATTGGCTTTTGAATAAATAAAAATTTTAGATTGAGTAAGAAAAACTAAAAAAGGTCTACAAAAAATACTAATTTTACCGCCCAAACCCACGCACCCATGAGTCAAAAACTATTGCTCAGTGAAAAAGAAGTTGCCATCATCTTGCATCGTTTGGCGTGTCAGTTAATTGAAAAACATTTGGATTTTTCAAACACAGTATTAGTCGGGATTCAACCGCGTGGTGTGTTTCTGGCCGAGCGTATCAAACAACTGTTAGAGCAGGAATACCATGTACCCAGCATTGCTTTTGGCTATTTGGATATCACTTTTTTTAGAGACGATTTTCGTCGTACCGCCACCCCGATCGAGGCCAATTCTACCAAAATTGATTTTTTAGTCGAAAACAAAAAAGTCATTTTCATTGACGATGTTTTATACACTGGTCGCAGCATCCGATCAGCCTTAACCGCTATTCAGTCGTTTGGCCGACCCGCCGAAATTGAATTATTTGTACTCATTGACCGACGATTTAGTAGACATTTACCCATACAGCCCGATTACCGCGGTCGTCAGGTAGATGCCATCAACCAAGAAAAAGTTAAAGTCCACTGGAAAGAACAAGACGGTGAAGATGCCGTCTATTTAGTTCCAACAACAACTACACAAACCACCACAACCGCATGAGTGAATTAAGTGTCAATCATTTATTGGGAATCAAATACCTTCAGCCCGAAGATATTCAGCTGATTTTTGAAACAGCCGATCACTTTAAAGAAGTCATCAATCGCCCCATCAAAAAAGTTCCATCATTACGAGACATTACCATTGCCAATATCTTTTTCGAAAACAGCACCCGAACCAAATTGTCGTTTGAGTTGGCTCAGAAACGCCTTTCTGCCGATGTGATTAGTTTTTCGGCAGCACAATCTTCGGTAAAAAAAGGGGAGACCTTAGTTGATACTGTAAACAACATCTTATCCATGAAAGTCGATATGGTGGTGATGCGCCATTCTTCGCCAGGAGCGGCTCATTTTTTGTCGCAAAAAGTGAAGGCTAGTATTGTAAATGCAGGCGATGGCGCGCACGAACATCCTACGCAAGCACTATTAGATAGTTATTCGATACGCGAACGTTTGGGTGAAGTAGGGGGAAAAAAAGTAGTCATTGTGGGCGACATATTGCATTCAAGAGTTGCACTTTCTAATATTTATGCCTTGCAGATGCAGGGCGCCCAAGTAAAAGTGTGCGGACCCAAAACCTTGATTCCGCGCTACATAGAATCCTTGGGGGTACAAGTAGAACCCAATTTGCGCAAAGCACTAGAATGGTGTGATGTGGCCAATATGCTCCGCGTACAAAACGAGCGCATGGACGTAAATTATTTTCCGTCTACCCGCGAATATGCCCAGCAATATGGGGTAGACAAACCGCTGTTGGATTCGTTGTCAAAAGAAATTGTAATCATGCACCCAGGCCCTATCAATCGCGGGGTAGAGATTACCAGTGAAGTCGCTGATTCGTCGCAATCGGTAATCTTAAACCAAGTAGAAAATGGTGTGGCTATCCGGATGGCAGTGATTTATTTATTGGCCTCCAAAATACAGTCCTAACCCATGAAAGTAGAGCACCAAAAACACAGCGTGATTATTAAAGATACCGAAGGGAATTTGGAATCTTTTGTGGAAAAACTTACCCATGAATATAAAAGTTTCGAAAAAGAAAACATAATTGTTGATCTCACGCAGCACAAGGAATTGACCCTTAAACAACTCAATCTATTTTTGGCAATATCCAAAACCCATAAAGCCGCCAAAAAATCATTTGTATTGGTGGCCAATGACATGGATTTCAATTTAATTTCAGACAAACTTACAGTTGTTCCTTCGCAATTGGAAGCGCACGACTTGATAGAATTGGATGAAATTGAGCGCGATCTAGGATTTTAATTCAACATGAACCTCACCATATTGGGCTGTTATGCAGCCACCCCACGCACCCTTACCAATCCAACTTCCCAGGTTTTAGAAATTCGCAATCAATATTTTTTGATTGATTGCGGAGAAGGCACCCAAGTGCAATTGCGCAAACAGAAAATTAAATTCACCAAGATAAATCGCGTGTTTATCTCGCATTTGCACGGCGATCATTTTTATGGATTAATTGGCTTAATCTCTACTTTTTCCTTGTTGAATCGGGCGAATGAATTGCATATTTATGGGCCTAAAGGCATCCAAGAAATTATTCAATTGCAATTGCGCTTGTCGGAGTCTTGGCCGCAATACGACTTAATTTTTCATGAATTGACGTCCAAAGAATCCCAAGTGTTGTATGAAGATGATCAGGTGCGCATTCATAGTTTTCCGCTCAAGCACCGCGTGTATACCAACGGATTTTTGTTTCAAGAAAAACCAGCAGAACGCAAGTTGGATATGAATGCGGTTTTGAACTACGAAATAGAAAGCTGCTACTACCAAAACATCAAAAACGGCAAGGACATCACCCTCGACGATGGACGAGTGATCCCTAATTCTTCCTTGAGTTTTGATCCCCCAGCCACCAAAAGTTATGCCTATTGTTCGGATACCAAATACACCGAATCCATAATCCCATATATCCAGAACGCTACGGTTTTGTATCACGAAAGTACTTTTCTAGAATCGGAAGCTGCCTTGGCCAAGAAAACCCTGCACAGTACTGCGCAGCAAGCGGCCTTAATCGCGCAAAAAGCAACGGTAGGCCAATTAGTTCTAGGTCATTATTCAACACGCTATCCCAGTCTAGAAGTATTTAAAACAGAAGCACAACTGCATTTTGAAGCAGTTTTATTGGCCGATGACGGACTTCGATTTGAGTTTTAATTTCGAGTAAAAAAAAGTACCTTCGTTTTTCAATTCAATCAGCATGAAAGACTTAAGTCATTACCGAAAATCCTACGAAAAAAGTGCCTTGTTGGAACAAGACATTCCCAACGATCCCATCAATTTATTTCATCGCTGGTTTCACGAAGTGCAAGATTTTGGTGGAGTTGACGAGGTGAACGCCATGACCATTTCTACCCTCGGGTTTGATGGTTTTCCCAAAGCACGCGTGGTGTTATTGAAACAATATAACGAAGAGGGATTTGTGTTTTATACCAATTACCAATCCGAAAAAGGCAAAGCCATTGCAGCCAATCCCAAGGTCTGTTTGTCTTTTTTTTGGAACAGCATGGAACGTCAAGTTATTATTAAAGGCATTGCATCGCCATTAACTGCCGAGCAATCGGATGCGTATTTTTATTCTCGGCCATTGGGCAGCCAATTAGGCGCCATTGTCTCGCCGCAAAGTGAGATTATCCCCAACCGATCGGTTTTGGAAACCCAATTACACGATTTAGAACAACAGCTCAATCAAGAAGTACAACGACCAGCACATTGGGGTGGATACCGCGTTGAACCAATATCCGTAGAGTTTTGGCAAGGTCGACCCAATCGTTTGCACGACCGTATTCGGTATTCAGTGCAAGCCGATTATTCCTGGGCCGTTGATCGTTTGGCGCCCTAAAGAGTCACCGAACTATTCTTTAAACTCCTGTTCAGGAGTTTTTTTATGCCTGATATTTTTAATTATTGTAAGAAAAATATAGTATAAAAAAAATAATAAGTGTATTTTGTCGATTTTATTTTACACTTAAACGATAAACGTCGTACTATTGTGGTGTCAAAAAGAAAGAATAATTGTTTACGAAAGTTTTGCCCAAATCTACTGTAAACTAAAACCTACTGCTTATGAAATCACTTGTACTCAAATCCCTTGTAGTTGTAGCCTTAGTGCTCAGTTTGTCTTCTTGTTCGTCTAACGCAACAGAAGATAATATCGCCAAACCCGAATTAGTTCAGCAATTTAACTATTCGTCCGACGAACTTGAATTGGCCGATTTAATTAATGAATACCGCGTGAGTAAAGGCTTGAATGCGCTGGAAATTGTGAATCACGTGTCTTTTAAATCAGAGGAACACAATGTATATATGATTGCAAAACAAGCAGTAAATCACGATTTATTTGACCAACGTTCGCACAACATCATGGAAGTGTTGGGTGCGGTAAAAGTAAATGAAAATGTGGCCTATAATTTTGCTACGCCTGCTTCGGCCTTGAATGCTTGGTTAAACAGCCCTGCGCACAAAGCGAATATCGAGGGAACTTTTACACATTTTGGAGTTTCAATCCGAGTTGACCCCAACACTGGTAAAAAATATTACACCAATATCTTTATAAAAAAATAGCGTTTAAATAATAGAGTTTAGTTTAGTTTTTTTTGACATTGAACCACCTTTCCCAAGGTGGTTTTTTGTTTTAGCCCACTGCCTCTTTGTATCGAACCAAGCAACGTTCTCGGGCAAATTTATGATCGACCATGGGGCTTGGGTAGGCGTGTTCATCGAGTTCGGGCACCCATTTTTTGATGTAGGCCAATTGATTGTCAAATTTTTTAATCTGTTCGCTTGGATTAAAGATGCGAAAATAAGGCGCAGCATCAACACCGCTTCCCGCGGCCCATTGCCAATTCCCAACATTGCTGGCTTGTTCGTAATCCAATAGCTTTTGGGCAAAATAGGTTTCTCCCCAGCGCCAGTCTATGAGCAAGTGTTTGCATAAAAAACTGGCTACAATCATCCGCACGCGGTTGTGCATATGTCCGGTAGCATTAAGTTCGCGCATACCCGCATCAACAAAAGGATAGCCGGTATGTCCGGTGCACCATTTTTCAAAATCAGCTTCGTTGTTATTCCATTGAATGGCGTCGTATTTGGGTCGAAAACTGGCTCGTGTGGTGTGCGGAAAATGCCAAAGAATTTGCATGAAAAATTCCCGCCAAATGAGTTCGTTTAAAAACGTTTTGTTGTTGGAACGGGACGCGATTTGCACCATTTTACGGATGCTCACCGCTCCAAAACGCAAATAAGCTCCCAAGTAAGAGGTTTTATTCAAGGCCGGAAAATTGCGGGTTTGTTCGTAGTTGTCAATTAAATGTGCTGACACATCATAGGGAGTAATCGCAATGTGGGAGCGCTGAAAACCAATATCGCTCAATGATAAAAACGGATAGGCATGATCGGCCAAATTTGCTAACTGAGATTCAGAAGCATATGACTGCAGCTGAACCGTTGAAAAATTGCTTTTCCATTTGTTAGAATAAGGCGTATAGACCACATAGGGCAAGCCGTCGTCTTTGACTACTTCGTTTTTTTCGAAAATTACTTGGTCTTTATAGGTTTTAAACGGAATGTTCTGGGCGGCTAACAATTCATAGATGGCTTTGTCGCGTTGGCGGGCGTTGGGCTCATAATCTCGATTGGCATACACTGCGGTAATCTCGTGTTGCGCAATAAGTTGTTCAATAATGGTAATTGGTTCACCATGAAATACCGCCAATGACTTTTCAACAGCTTCCAACTTTGCTTGGATGTTAGATAGTAAATCATGAATAAAATTCACGCGAGCATCCGCTCTATCTAATTGATCTAAAATGGTTGTGTCAAAAATAAAAATTGGGAGTACCTCATTTGCAGCTCCCAAGGCTTCATACAAACCGTGGTTGTCTTCCAAGCGTAAATCACGTCGAAACCAAAATACTGTCATAGGTAGAATTTACTTACGAATGTACTAAAAGTCTAGACATTCCTCCGTCCAAATGTAAGACTTGTCCAGATATCCAACTGCCTTGGTTACGCAGTAAAAATGCAGCCATTTCGGCCAAATCTTGGGCTTGTCCGTATCGTTTTAGCGGATGACGATCGTTGGCTTTTTCTTGTTTGAGTTCGCTATTCAAAAATTTATCGGCCAATGGTGTATGTGTGAGTGAAGGCGCAATTACATTTACACGCAATTGCGGGGCATATTCGGCAGCCAAGGCACGTGCAAATCCTTCTACGGCTGCTTTGGCCGCGGCTATGCTGCTGTGAAACGGCATACCCATCGTGGCGGCTACGCTACTAAACAACACCACACTGGCCCCCGAGCTGGCCGTTAAGTTGGGCAACAAGGCTTGCAAACAACGCACGAGTTGAAAGAAATTGATTTGCATGTCTTGCTCAAAATTCTCCAGCTTCAATCCTCTAAACGGACGCAGGTTGATGCTTCCCGGGCAATACACAAATCCATCAATAACTGCCGGAAGTTGCGCAATTGGTAACTCATCCGCTGTTACATCAAATGTAATATGGGTATGGCGCACGTTAGTTTGAGGTGCAGTTCGAGATAAAATAAAGAGGTTGGATTCGGTTTGCATGAGTTCGGCGATGGCCAATCCAATGCCATAAGAACCGCCGATTAAGACAATGTTTTTCATGTTGTTAATTTTATTTGCCAAAAAGGGCTGTGAGTTTGTGTTGTCTGTAAGTGAAAATTTCGTTCAATTTGGGTTTAACCAGGAAGGGATGCACCAATTGGCCTAAAATTCCAAAAGGTATTTTATAATCAATAATGTCTTCCATTACGACTCCACCGGGTACTTCTTTCAGAAAATGTTTGTGGTGCCAAAAGGCATACGGACCAAAACGTTGTTCATCTACAAAAAAGGATTTGTCTACCACATGGGTAATTTCGGTCACCCATTTGGTTTTGATGCCCAACACAGGTGTAACGATATACTGAATAATTTGGCCTTGGTACATGGGTTTATCGGCGCCATCACAGATTTCAAAACCCATATATTCGGGTGTGATGGATTTTAAATTGCGCGGTTCGGATAAAAAAGCCCAAGCTTCATCCAAGGAAATGGGTAGAAATTGTTTGCTTTTGAGCTGGTATAGTTTCATGAATTTTTTTTTGCAAATGTATCATTTTGTTTAACAAAAAATTAAAAATGATCAACAAAATTTATTCGCTAAAAGTTGTATTTTTGGGAACAAATAATTTAATACTATGAAAAAAATAATTGCATTGATCGTATTTGGATGTGTAACTGCATTCGCACAAGTAAAGACACCACAACCTAGTCCAAAGGCCAGTTTGGTTCAAATTGTTGGATTAACAGAAATTACCGTCGAGTACAGCCGACCGACCATGAAAGGACGTAAAGTTTTTGGTGAATTGGTTTCTTTTGGAAAATTATGGCGCACCGGAGCCAATTATAATACTACTGTAACATGCTCTGACGATGTAGTGATTGATGGCAAAACATTGAAAGCCGGAAAATATGCTCTTTTTACTATTCCTAAAATTGATACCTGGGAATTTATATTCTACAAAGACAACGACAATTGGGGAACTCCAGCCGAGTTGGACGAAGCAAAAGTTGCTTTGCGATGTACAGTAAAACCAGAAATAACTGCCAAATCAATTGAAGCATTTACCATCGCTATAAATCCAATTGATATTTATTCTGCAACCTTAGATTTGTCATGGGAACGCTCTTTGGCTTCCTTAAAATTTGATGTACCAACCTACAAAACCGCGATGGCGAGTATCGAAAAAACCTTAGCAGGTCCATCGGGCAGTGATTATTATTCGGCAGGCGTATTTTTGTTCACTTCTAATGGCGACATTGTGAAAGCATTAGAATATGTAAACAAAGGAATTGGGATGAGCAAAGATGCACCCTATTGGATGTTGCGTCAAAAATCCTTAATCCAAGCCAAAATAGGGGATAAAAAAGGTGCGATTGAAACCGCAAAACTTTCCTTGGCGGCCGCTACTGATGCCAAAAACGCGGATTACGTGAAGATGAACAACGACAGCATCGCCGAGTGGTCCAAAAAATAATTAGTCAAGTAACTTGAACATTAAAATCCCGTTAGTCTAACGGGATTTTTTTTGTGTTTTTGTAGATGGTTATTTCCAATAACCAAGCCAACAAGATCGTACCTACAGCACCTATAAAATTGAGCCATAAGAAGCCTACTACGTCAATATAATACACATAAAATATGACCAATTGGCTAATTACGGTTGCCCAAAATATGGCATTGGCATGGATGCGTTTAAAGTAAAACCCAACTAAAAATATACCCAACACGGTGCCATAAAACAATGACCCCACGATATTGACCAACTGAATGAGGTTTTCTACCAAGGTGCCCATGCAAGCAAATAGGATGGCGATAATTCCCCACAAAATGGTAAAAAACTTGGTCGCATTCACATAATGCTTGGGTGATTTTTCGGATTTTAAATTTCGTTTGTATAAATCGATGGCGGTGGTCGAGGCCAAAGCGGCTATACCCGAGGCCGTCGAAGACATGGCCGCTGATAAAATTACGGCCAATAAAAGCCCGATTAGACCTTGGGGCAAATAATGCAAAATGAAGTAGATAAACACATAGTCTTTGTCATTCGTTTCAGATTTTTCGTCGGCTTTGGAGATGATTTCCCGCGCCTGTTCCCGCAAATCATTTTCCTTACTCGAAAGAGCCACAAGTTCCTTGCGCAATATGGGGTTGTCGTAATTTTGGTTTAAATGATCAATATAAATGAGGTTGATTTCTTTTTTTTCTTCAGATAATTGGTTCATTTTTATTTCCAAGGCCTCGTATTCTTTTTTGTAGGCCGAATGTTCAACCAAGGCTTTGTTGTTGGGATTAAAATTTACCGGTGCCGGATTAAACTGAAAAAACACAAAAACCATTACCCCAATTAATAGGATAAAAAACATCAAGGGAATTTTTAAAAAACCGTTCATGATGAGTCCCATTTGGCTTTCACGTACCGATTTGCCTGATAGGTATCTACCAACCTGCGATTGATCGGTACCAAAATAGGAGAGGGCCAAGAAAAATCCGCCGGTAATTCCGCTCCAAAAGGTGTAGCGTTTTTCGGGATCAAAGGAGAAATCTAAAATTTCCATTTTATGATTGGCACCAGCAATGTGCATGGCATTGCTTAAGCTCATGTCGTTGGGCAACAAATGAAGGATCAAGAAAAAAGCGATGATTAGTCCTAGAAATATAACAAACATTTGGTGTTTTTGAGTCACGTTCACTGCATTAGTCCCACCAGCTACCGTATAAATAATTACCAAAACCCCAATAACCAGAATGAGCCAGGTTAGGTTCCAGCCCAAAATAGCCGACAACACAATTGCTGGTGCATAAATCGTAATTCCGGTGCCTAACCCGCGTTGCACCAAAAACAACAGCGAAGCCAAGGTGCGTGTTTTAAGGTCAAAACGTTGCTCCAAATATTCATAGGCCGTGTAGACTTTAAGTCGGTGGTAAATAGGAATAAAGGTGTAGCAAATTACCACTATAGCCAACGGCAAACCAAGGTAAAATTGCACAAAACCCATCCCGTCATGATAGGCTTGTCCGGGCGTAGACAAAAAGGTAATTGCACTGGCTTGCGTGGCCATTACAGAAAGGCCCACCACATGCCAAGGCGTGTCGTGATTCCCCAAAATGTATTCCTCTACATTTTGACTCCCTTTGGTTTTCCAGACGCCATACACTACAATAAATAGGAGTGTTACTGATAAGATAATCCAATCAATTTGCTGCATATCAGGAGAATAAAAACATGAGTAAACAAAATAGTAATACATACAACACATTGGCAACCAAGACCCAGGTGTAACTTTTTTTCCAAACTCCAATTTCGTTTTTCATCTTTTTTATTTGATTGAAATTAAATTAGCCAACAATCGATAGGCACCCGGAACGCCTTCGGGCAATTCTCTAAAAAAACTAAGTCCCGTATAAATGTAATTTCCAGTTCCGTATTTGGCATGCAAAATCAAGCCGTTTTTGGCTGTTTCTCCGGTGTCATTTGCGCTCAAGATGGGCGTGAAAGCCGCATCCCATTGGTTTGGAAAATACAAGCCAATTTCTTGTTTCCAATGCAAAAAATCGGCAGCAGAGAGTACATTGGGTTTGTTTACCAGCGGATGATTGGGAGCTAGAAAGCGCACTTCGGCTTGTTCTTCGGTTACTCGATCACGTGAAATTTTGAGCGGAAACGGAGAAAAAGCAGAACTCGTTAGATCGTCCAAGGTGTTGTATTGCACAATCAAGGTTTTTCCATTTTTCACAAAATCGAGTAAATAGGTTTGCTTGCTGGCCAATTCTTGCACGGTATTGTAGGCACGAATTCCTGTAATAATTACATCAAAGGGTTTGAGGTAATCGGGCGAAAGTAAATGGGCATCAAGTAGTGTTACGGAATAGCCCATTTGGGTTAAGCCCGTAGGAACCGCATCTCCGGCTCCCATGAGGTAACCAATTTTTTGTTTTCCTGTGCTTAAATCCAACCGCAGCACTTTGGCTTCGGCGGGTTTCAGGATTTGTTGTTTGTTGATATGCGGATAGCGAAGCGTAAGTTGTTCCTTATTATAAGAAATCCCATCTACAGTGGTGTTGGCTGTTATGGATCCACTTTCTAGTTTAGCTGAAGGCGTTACCAAAAAATCAACGGAAATTTCTTCGTTTTTATTGGCCAATTTAAACGGAATTGACGGAGGAGAACATTTCCAATTGGCAGGTAAATCCAATTTCACCTCTCCTTGTATATCCGCTTTTCCGGCCTTGAGCTTTACGCTTACTTTTTTACTTTGTGTATTGGGAAAAAGATATACTTTATCATTTATGGATAGGGTTACCGCCGGCACCACATCGAGCGGCATATGTACTTCACCTTTTACATCATCGGTGTATTGGTAATGCACTACGCGCTCATACGAAAGGGTTGCGCCATATAAAGTCAAGTCAAAAGTCAGGGTAATTTTCTTTGGTTTTTCGGGAAGTCCAATAGCTTCCAATTCAGGTACTTGGTACATGCCTTCGGTGTAGGGGTTGGCCAACCAATAGGGTTCCGAGTAATTCATCGTACTTGGAATTACCAGATTGAGCGTGGTTTTAAATGGTTTATTGGTTTCTAATTCTTGGGCTTGAAAATTAACTGAAGTTTCAGGTTTTAGACGAATTGCACTCAGTTGAATAGGCGTTGCTGATCGGTTGATCGCCTCGACCTGAATTTTGATGCGCGAATTGGGCGTAGTTTCTTGCGTATCAGAAATACCTTCCAAATACAAACCGGCGCAGCCAGCAATTACCGCTTTTATTTCTTGTGATTTAACCGACTTCCAATGTTCGTCTTCTATTTCTTGCATCAGCTGATAAGCCATTACTAAATTGGGTAGACTTTTGGCTGGATTGGTAAAATCAAATTCAACTGCGGTTTCTGTAAGTAAATCGCCAATTTTTTTTCCGTCTTTTACACGATTCCAAGAGGTGTCAATTCCTGCAAATAAAGATTGATCTTGATTTATTGGATCGCCTTTTAACAACTCCAAAAACTCGGTATCGTCTCCGCGTTCGCCAGCTGTTCCAAAACCTTGGGATTGGTGTTTACTCCTGCTTAATGCAGCTATTTCTTGGTTTGATTTACCTTCAGCGGCATAGTAGACGCCTGTTTTTAAGGCATATAAATTCGTTTTGTCGGCCTTTTCAAATTTGTCTTTGCTGCCGTAAAACCACCAGGAGGTATTGAAGAAAATTCGTTTGGCCTGCCAGGTGCTAAATTTTTCCAACTGGTTTGGATAGGCCGAGGCTTGGTTACTCAAATCAAAGGCTTCTAAACCGAGTTGGGCGGATGAGGTGTGATGCCCATGTGTAGTGCCGGGAGATCGAGCGTCAAAACGGTTGATGATGACATCGGGTTGAAATTTTCGGATCGCCAAGACCACATCGTGCAATACGGCATCTTTATCCCAAATTTGTAAAGTTTCTGTTGGGTTTTTTGAAAAACCAAAATCATTGGCTCGCGAAAAAAATTGGGTTCCACCATCCACTTTGCGCGCTTCGATAAGTTCTTGTGTACGGATTACACCCAGTTGTTCGCGCAATTCGGGACCTATTAAATTTTGACCGCCGTCGCCGCGGGTGAGCGATAGATAGGCGGTTTCAGCCAATTGTTCATTAGCCAGGCATGTAATTAATCGGGTGTTTTCGTCGTCGGGATGGGCGGCAATATACAAGACAGAACCCAGGAAGTTCAGTTTTTTTATTTGTTGGTAAAGAGTTACCGAATTGGGTTTTGTAGGAGTTTGTGAAAATGTGCTTACAGCAGTAAGTAGAAACACAAAACATAAATATTTTATAAGCTTTTGCATAGGAATAACTAAGTGGCAAGAGCTTCAAAAATAGTAATAAAATAAACGTAATTAGGCTGCTTTCAGTTTTTTGTGCAGCTTCGCGCTAAGGGTGATGATAAGTAAAAGTAACATAGTAGATCGTTTAGGTAGATTAGGGTGGTGTAAACCTAACCTATAAACCTAAAATAACGATTAAAAGATAAAATAAATCGATAAAGTACATGATTATTAAAATTAGATAGGATAAATCTTACAATTTAATCGTGTAGTCTTTTGCAAATAGATATTCCTTTTTGAAGTAATAAGTTATTTGGGTACGTAATTTTTTCTCCCTCAGCCGTAATTAAAAGCACATGAAACGCATTAATGTCATCAATCTCTGCTTCGATCGGAAAATCTTTGTCGTGTATTTTGATAGTGTCGCCAATGCGAAACGGAAAAAAGAAAAATAAAATCACCCCAGCCGTTATGTTACTTAATATTGACCAAGTCGCAAACATGGCCACACCCACCACGGTAGTTATGGAAGAAACCGTAAGGAAAATGGCTTTTTTATCGACACCCCAGATGAGCACAAAGGCAATAATTGCCAAAATACTGAGCAAGATGTGTAAATATTTGATCACCAAATTGGCCCGTTTTTCGATAATTTGGCTTGACTTAGCATACCGTCGCACCAATTTGGACACAACAATTCGCGTAATAAGCACAAGGAGTAGAACTATTACAGAGGCAATCCATTCTTTGGTAAAATTAGTGTTCATGGGTAGGTGTGCTAAAATGTTCAACAATATATCGGTATACTTTTTCTATGGGTAAGCCCATCACGTTGGGGTAGGAACCTTCAATGCGTTGTACGCCTACAAACCCAATCCAATCTTGAATACCATAGCTGCCTGCTTTGTCGTAAGGCTCATAATTGGTGAGGTAATAGGTAATTTCGTCGTCAGATAGAGGTCCAAATGTTACAGTAGTTACTTCATTTATGGTAGCATGTCCTGCTGTGGTGGTAAACGTTACGGAGGTGATTACTTGGTGTGTTGCATTGGCCAAGCCACGAAGCATGTCAAAAGCTTCTTGGTGGGAATTGGGTTTGCCAATCGCTTTTCCCTGATGCCAAACGAGGGTATCGCTTGTAATGAGCACGTCAAATTGTTGCAAGGACGACAGAAACGGCTTGCTTTTGAGTTCGGCCAAGTAATCGGTGATGTCCGTGAATTGCAAGTGGTCGGGAAAGATTTCGTCAACTGGTTTCAATTCGATCTGCACATCGAGCTGAATATCCTTAAAAAATTGCTGTCTTCGGGGCGATGCCGAGGCTAAAATAAAGCGATAGGGCTTGGTGCGTTGGTTAAGCATAGAGGTAATAAATAGTAAACGAAACAACTGCAATAGATAAAATCCCCACCAATGTAATCCCTTTTAAAACCAAACTAAGGTGTTTGAAATCTTGTTTTTGTTTGGCCGAAAACAATTTGATGCTGCAATACAAGAGCGGCCCAACCAAACCAAATAGCATGTAAATGGCAGTCGGATATAAATCAAAAGCTATAAAATAGCGGTTTGTGTAATAGAGTAACAACATCCACGGAATACAACTGAGCACCAAAAGGATTTGGGTTGCGCGAGCTGTTCCCAAAAGAACAGGAAGGGTTTGCTTTCCCTGAATTTTATCGCCTTCTACATCTTCGAGGTCTTTTACCAATTCGCGGAATATTCCTAGTATAAACGCAAAAACTGCATAATCAACCAAGATTGCAAATAGGTTGGACATGAGCTGTTGGTTGCCCTCATAGGTGGCGGGGAATAGATCAAAAAAACCGATGATCAATATGCTAAAAGCCAGTAAACCAGCAACTACCAGGGTGCCCAACAGTAAAATCTGTTTCAAGGTGGTGGCGTAAAAATAGAGTAGGGCAGCGACCAATATAAACAACGCCACAAATCCCGGACGCTCAATCACGTTAGACAAATAAAAGCCGATTCCTACGCCCGTGCAATTCAGAACTACATATAAATTGTAGGCTTGCGCTTCGCTGATGCTGCTACCAATGAGTAGTTTGTTTGGTCGGTTAATCGCATCGGCTTCTTGGTCAAAAATATCATTGATTACATAGCCGGCAGCAGCCAAAAGCACCGTGGCCAATACCAATAAACCATATTGCCAATGGGTGAGCGACAAGAAAACAGCTTGCATTTTTAGAAAACCGTAGCGCACCACAAACTGCATGAAGGCGAGTAGGAGCAGGTTTTGGTATCGAATGAGTTGGAAGTATTTCTTCATTTTTTTATTAATCGTGTTGGCCGTTGTAATAGGAATGCCATTTGCCTTGCACGCGCATCACTTGTTCAATGACATCGCGCACGGCACCTTTTCCGCCATTTTTATGCGAAATATAATTACTGATGGTTTTAATTTCGGGACTGGCATCTTGCGGACAAGTAGGTAATCCTACCAATTGCATCACATGAAAATCGGGAATGTCGTCGCCCATGTACAACACTTTTTTTGCGTCGATACTGTAATCTTGGCAATAGTCTTTGAAAGTTTCTACTTTATCGGGCACACCCAAATGAATGTCGGTGATGCCCAAGTTGCGCAAACGAATTCGAACGCCTTCATTGCTTCCACCCGAAATTACACACACGTTATAGCCCGATTCTAGGGCGGCTTTCATAGCAAAACCATCGCGGATGTGCATTTGGCGCAACATTTCGCCGGTTGGACTAATGTGCACAGTTCCGTCGGTGAGCACCCCATCAACATCAAAAATGAAGGTGTCTATCTGGTTCATGATTTCTTTGTAATTCATAACAAGGACAAGGTATTTGGGCCTATTTAGCCGTATAGGTTTGCTGAATAGATTGTGTGAGTAATTGGTAAATTTCTTTTTGATTGGTTTGGCTTACTAACGCCAAATGTGTGTTTATCGTGTTTTGGTCGTTGCGAATAGCAGGACCGGTCTGACCCAATCGCGGCGATAGGTGTTGCGCTTTCTCGGCTGTTTCGGTAATAAGGGGTTTTAGAATATCAAACGGCACCTGGTGTTCTTCACAGATTTCTTCGCCAATGTGATACAAATGATTCACAAAATTATTGACAAAAACAGCGGCTACATGCAAGGCTTTGCGTTGCACCGAGTCAATCGTATAACAATTGGGAGATATGCAATGGGCCAAAGCTGTGAGCAGTTCTTGGTCGGTAGCGTGTTCCCATTCCAAGCAAACAGGCACATGGCTGTAATCAACCATACGGTTTTTGGAAAACGTTTGTAACGGATAAAATACGGCCCGTCTGTTTTTTGGATCAAGAGCAGAAAGAGCCACACTACCCGAGGTATGCGCAATTAACGCATTGCTAAAAGGGAGCTTTGCCGATAGTTCGGGGAGTGCGCCATCAGAAACCGCCAAAATATAGATATCAGCTTTGGGAATGGCGAGAAGGTTATCGGTAATTCGATCGGGTGAAATAGATAATTCGGCTTTGTTTTTGTCGCGAACGACAACTTGAATAATATCAACTTTTCCCGATTGTTGAAACGCAATAATAAGGTGTTGAGCCACATTGCCCGAACCAAAAAGGACTACTTTTATCATGCGGCTAAATTATTGAAAAATTACATACGTCCTAGTTTATAAACCGATAAATCCCGTCCGAAAATTGGTGTATTAAATCGAAGTTAAATCCCTTTTTTATTGTCGTTTTTAGCTACTTTTGTCGGGCTAAATTTCCCTTTTTTTTATTTTA
>CAMBOW010000003.1 GCA_945869365.1 Flavobacterium psychrophilum
AAGCGATAACTAGATAATAAATGATGGTTTATATCCTAACTTAATGAGCTTCTTTTTTTGAAACCTGAAACCTGAAACAAAACCTAACTCAACTCCACAAAATACTTGTAAAACAACGGAATGGTCTCAATGCCTTTCAGGTAATTGAAAATGCCAAAATGTTCGTTGGGCGAATGAATGGCGTCACTGTCTAAGCCAAAGCCCATGAGGATGGTTTTGCTTTTGAGCTCTTTTTCAAACAAGGCTACAATGGGAATACTTCCGCCCGAACGCACCGGAATGGCCGGTACCCCAAAGGTTTCGGTATAGGCTTTGTTGGCCGCTTGGTAGCCAATGCTGTCAATGGGCGTTACATAGGCTTGACCGCCGTGGTGTTCGGTCACTTTTACGGTTACGCCGCTGGGTGCAATGCTTTCGAAATGCGTTTTGAATAATTGCGTGATGGTTTTCCAATCTTGGTGTGGCACCAAACGCATCGATATTTTAGCATAGGCTTTACTGGCAATCACGGTTTTGGCGCCTTCGCCAGTGTAGCCGCCCCAAATGCCGTTCACGTCAAGTGTAGGTCGGATGGAATTGCGTTCGTTGGTCACATAACCGGCTTCGCCGTATACATCGTTAAGGTCTAAGGCTTTTTTGTAGGCGTCTAACGAAAACGGCGCTTTGGCCATTTCTGCACGTTCAGCTTGGGTAAGTTCTTCTACGGCTTCGTAAAAACCGGGTATGGCAATGTGGTTGTTTTCATCGTGCAAAGACGCAATCATTTTGGTCAATATATTAATCGGATTGGCCACTGCTCCGCCGTATAAGCCAGAATGCAAATCGCGGTTGGGACCCGTTACCTCAACTTCTACGTAACTCAAGCCGCGCAAACCGGTAGTGATAGACGGTTGCTGGTTGGAAATCATGCCGGTATCGGAAATTAAAATCACATCGTTTTTGAGTTTTTCTTGGTTGCGTTCTACAAACCAACTCAAGCTTTTGGAGCCCACTTCTTCTTCGCCTTCAATCATAAATTTCACGTTGCAGGGCAGCGTATTAGATTGCACCATGTACTCAAATGCTTTGACGTGCATGTACATTTGGCCTTTGTCATCGCAAGATCCACGGGCAAAAATGGCGCCTTCGGGATGTATTTCGGTGGGTTTAATAACCGGCTCAAATGGCGGCGAAGTCCACAACTCAATTGGATCGGGTGGTTGCACGTCATAATGGCCGTAGACCAACACGGTAGGCAAATTGGGATCTATAATTTTTTGGGCATACACAATTGGATAGCCCGGTGTGTCACAAATTTCGGCAAAATCTACGCCGGCTTTTTCTAAACTTACTTTTACTGCTTCGGCCGTGTCAAAGACATCTTGCGAATAAACCGTATCGGCGCTCACCGATGGGATTTTTAATAATTCAATTAATTCTGAAATAAAACGGTCTTTGTGCTCCTGCACGTATTGTTTAATATTGTCCATAGTGGTTTTAAAATGAGTGAGTCAAATATAGGGAAGTTTTTAAAAGTATACTATGAACTGTTGTCCAGTCGTAAAGTCTAAAGTTGTAAAGTCGAAAGCTTGAAAGAGCAGAAGTATACAAAGAACCGCTTATAGCTGTCAGCTGTTAGCTTAAAGCTTTTCGCCACGAATGCACGAATTTGATTAACGATTTTTGATTAACGATTTTTGATTTATCTTATATACTAAGAGCTACTTATAGTCGAATACCAAAAGCGTAGAGGTATACTTAGTCATTTATGGGTTCTAACCTTAACCTTTAAACCTTAAACGCTAAACTTTCTAACCAAAAACACACCCCCAGCCCCTCTCGAGAGGGGAGTTCTTAGTATACTTCCAAAACCTACAACCTACAACCAATAACTCACAACAGACAACCCTTTACGGCACTTTATTCCCCATACTCTCCGTCCAAATGGCAAACCAATCTTCGAGTTCAAGGGAAATTGTAGTGGCTTTCATCAGCGACTGGATCCGAGCTATATTTACCGTTCCGGCCACGGGAAGAATTCCTGCCGGATGTCGTAAAATCCAAGCCAATAAAAGTACGTCGGTGCCTACTTCGTATTTTAGCGTTAAGCTGTCAAGTAATGCGTTTAGGCGTTGGGTTTGTGGTGTATTTTCTCGAAACACGACGCCCAATGGTTTCCAGGCCATGGGTTGAACCCCGTGTTGTTGCATATAATCTAAACTGCCGTCGAGCATGGCCTCAAAATGAGTAGCCGAAAATTGAATTTGGTTGTAGTCAATTTCGATTTTTTGGCGAATCAATTCGGTTTGGCTGTTGGTAAAATTACTCAGGCCAAACGAACAAATTTTTCCACTGCTTTTTAAGTGTTCTACTGCTTCGGCAATTTCATCGGCTTGCATTAACGGACTAGGGCGGTGCAATAAAAACACGTCCAAGTAGTCGCAGTGTAACTTTTTGATGGATTGCTCGGCCGACAAAATGATATAGTCTTTGCGGTAGTCGTAATGTTTAATGGTATTGGCTCGGGATTCGGCCATATATTGGATGCCACATTTAGAGATCAATTGAATCTGTTCGCGCGCAAGTCCACTTTGTTTGAAGGCGACGCCAAACTCGGCCTCGGTGGTGTAATTGCCATAAATATCGGCATGATCAAAGGTGGTGATTTGGTTTTCGAGGCAAATGCGCATCGTATGTTGCATTTCGGAAGCGCTTAGTTTTTTATCCCAAACACCCCAATTCATGGCGCCGGCAACAATAGGAGAAAGGGTAGGTCTAGTCATGGTATTGTGGATTGCTTTTGCGTAAAGCAGTAGGTGCGTTACAGATTAATAACACTTGGTTTTTGAGATCTTAAAAATAGATAAAATGAATCACAAAACATCCTTAAAATAGTAGTGTTTATCGAAGTTTTAACCAATTTTTAACATCTTTCTTTAAAAAAAAATTCAATTTGCACCACGTTAAAATTAAGAACCCAATTAATCCTAATCGCAATTAAGAAATGGAAGAAACAGCAGCAACGCTAGACATTAGAGCAATAAACGAAAAGATTGAAAGAGAAAGCGCTTTTATCGATTTGCTTAGCCTGGAAATGAACAAAGTTATTGTAGGACAAAAGCACATGTTGGAGCGATTGTTAATCGGACTTTTAGGACAAGGGCATATTTTATTAGAAGGCGTGCCCGGATTGGCCAAAACATTAGCCATTAATACACTTTCTCAAGCCGTTCAAGGGTCGTTTAGCCGCATCCAATTTACGCCTGATTTACTTCCTGCCGACGTGGTGGGAACTATGATTTACAACATCAAACAAAACGAATTTTCAATAAAAAAAGGGCCCATTTTTGCCAATTTTGTCTTGGCCGATGAGATCAACCGTGCGCCCGCCAAAGTGCAATCGGCTTTGCTTGAAGCCATGCAAGAAAAACAAGTAACCATTGGCGATATTACCTTCAAATTAGACCGACCCTTTTTGGTGTTGGCCACCCAAAACCCCATCGAGCAAGAAGGAACCTATCCGTTGCCCGAAGCGCAAGTAGACCGTTTTATGCTCAAAACCGTAATTGACTATCCCAAAATGGACGAAGAACGCTTGGTGATTCGCCAAAATTTGAAAGGCAGTTACGAAAAAGTAAATGCAGTTATTTCGGTAGAGCAAATTCTTAGAGCACAAGAAGCTGTGCGCGAAGTGTACATGGATGAAAAAATTGAGAAATATATTTTAGATATCATTTTTGCCACGCGTTACCCCGAAAAATACAACTTAGAAAGCCTTAAACCGCTGATTAGCTTTGGTTCCTCTCCACGTGGAAGCATCAATTTGGCTACTGCTGCCAAATGTTATGCCTTCATCAAACGCCGGGGCTATGTGATTCCAGAAGATGTGCGCGCGGTAGTACACGATGTGTTGCGTCACCGTATTGGTGTGACTTATGAGGCCGAAGCCGAAAACATTACTTCGGTTGACATCATCAACAAAATTGTAAACGAAGTAGAAGTTCCATAAAAAGTAATTAGTAAAGAGTAACTAGTAATTGGCTTTTGCTTTTTTCTAGTTACTTATCTCTTAGCACTTATCACTAAAAAAATGGAAACCAAAGACTTACTCAAAAAGGTTCGCAAAATAGAAATCAAAACCCGACGGTTGAGCGATCACCTGTTCTCGGGAGAATACCACACTTCATTTAAGGGGCGTGGGATGACGTTTTCTGAAGTGCGTCAGTACCAGTTTGGCGATGACATTCGCGCCATTGACTGGAATGTGACCGCCCGGTACAACGAGCCTTATGTAAAAGTTTTTGAGGAAGAACGCGAACTCACCATGTTGTTGGTAGTGGATGTGTCGGGTTCTGAAAGTTTTGGTACACAAGGCGATGTAAAACGCAACATCGTAACCGAAATTGCGGCTACCATGGCGTTCTCGGCCACCCAAAACAACGACAAGATTGGCTTGATTTTGTTTTCGGATCAAATCGAGTTATACATTCCGCCCAAAAAAGGCCGATCACATGTGTTGCGCATCATTCGCGAGTTGATTGAGTTTGCCCCCAAAAGCAAAAAAACAGATGTAGCCCAAGCCTTGCAGTTTTTATCGGCTACCCAAAAAAAGAAAGCCATTGTCTTTATGATTTCGGATTTTATGGACCAAGCCTACGAAAAACCGCTCAAAATAGCGGCCAAAAAACACGACATCACCGGCATACGTGTCTACGACAAACGCGAAGAAGCAATGCCCAACATTGGAATGGTACACATGCTGGATGCCGAAACAGGCGAATTGCAACTGGTAAATACCGCAGCCAAAAGTGTGCGCATGGCCTATGAAAAACACTACCACGAACGAACGACTTACTTTAAAGAAATGTTCAGCAAGTCGGGAGCAGGCTTGGTGCATACGCGGGTAGACGAGAGTTATGTAACCAAATTATTGGGGTATTTTAAATCCAGATAATCCCAAACTAGTGCGTGAATTCGCAACCATGAGAATGAAAATGAAAATATCAACCTATATCGCTTTACTGTTTTTTGGTGCAGTGGTTTTTGCCCAACAAAAGCCGTTGTCTACCTCGATTAATGTGAGGCAAAATAAAATCGGGGCCGAATTCAAATTGAGTTTGAAGGTGATTGCCGATACCTCAGCACGGGTGGTTTTCCCTACACTCAAAAACCTGGGAGCCCTCGAGGTAATTCAATCGTATCCGGTAGATACTGTTTTGAAAGACAGTAAATACGAGTTGGTGAAAACCTACGGCCTCACCCAATTTGACAGCGGATCGTATGCGCTTCCGGCCGTAAAAATTCTCATCAACAACAAGCCCTTTTATTCGGATAGCCTGTGTGTGCAAGTGGCCAATGTGGTGGTGGATACGCTCAAACAAAAAATGTTTGACATCAAACCCATTGCCCAAGGCACTACAAGTTACCGCTGGATTTGGAACATAGTACTTGTTTTATTGATCTTGGCTGCGGCTGGGTTTGGATTTTATTGGTGGCGCAAACGCAAAAAACAGGTCGTTGAAACGATAGAAGAAGCCAAATCGCCCATCGAAAAAGCCACCAACATGCTCAATGTGTTGGAGAAAAAACAACTCTGGCAAAAAGGCGAAGTGAAGTCCTACTACAGCGAACTTACCGCCATCGCCCGAAATTACATCGAAGAAGCCATTGCCATTCCTGCCATGGAAAGCACCACGGCCGAATTGATCGCCGCTTTGCAAAATGCGTCTAAGCAAAAGAAAATGGAGCTCACTGCCGAGACCATTGAAAATTTGGAGCGCGTACTCAAACAAGCCGATTTGGTGAAATTTGCCAAATCAAAACCGCTTGATTTTGAAATTACCGAAGACCGCAAAAAAATAGAAAAAGCCATTGTAACTTTAGATAGCGCCATTCCTACCATCGAAGAAAACGAAGAAGAATCGGCACTCAACGAATTGCAACGCCAACAACAGCTCCAACTGCAATTGGCCAAAGCACGCAAACGCCGCAACCAACTCATCGCTGCCTCTGTTGTGGGAGTTTTACTCTTGGTTTTTGGCTATTTTACGCTCACAAAAGGATTTACCTATGTAAAAGACACCCTGATTCGCAAGGAAACCAAATTGCTGTTGGAAGGCGAATGGGTGCAAAGCGAATACGGCAATCCTGCGGTACGTTTGGAAACACCCCAAGTATTAGTGCGCACCGATTTGTCTAAAAAATTACCCAAAGAAGGCATGGCTTTGATCAAAGACATGCAGTCGTTTGTGGAAGGCCAATGGTCGGATTCGTTTTATGTGATGGTGAATACCCTGCATTACAAAAACCAAGGCGAAATAGATCTGGATAAATCGATCAACGTAACCATTGATTTACTAGAAAACATGGGCGCCCAAAACATGCTGGTGAAACAAGAAGAGTTTCAAACCAAGCAAGGCGTTTCGGGCCGAAAAGGCTACGGCACCTTTGTGTTGCTCAACACCTTAACCAAATCAAGCACTACCTATTATTACGAAGTTTTATTGTTTGGACAAGACGGCGGATTGCAGCAATTGGTTTTGGTACACGAAGAAGGCGACGCCTATGCCAACGCGATTGCCGAGCGCATTTTGAACTCGGTTGAACTGAAACAAGCTACACCCTAATGAAAAACGTCACCTTTTTACACCCCGAATTTTTCTGGTTGTTGCTCCTGCTCCCGGTGGCGGCCGCTTGGTTGTTTTGGAAACGCAAACAACAAGCGGCATCTTTGTCAATTAGTTCGTTACAGGGTTTTCAGTCTTCGCCTTCGCTACTGGCCAAATTACAGCCTGTACTTCATGCCTTGCGTTTGGCAGCTTTGGCTTGTCTAGTTGTAGCCATGGCGCGTCCGCGTACGGTGGATGTGACCAATAAAACCAAAACCACCAAAGGAATTGACATCGTGATTGCGGTGGATGTCTCGGGCAGTATGTTGGCCAAAGATTTAAAACCCAACCGCATGGAAGCCCTGAAACGCGTGGCTGCCGATTTTGTAGAAGAACGTCCCAACGACCGCATTGGTTTGGTGGTCTATGCCGCCGAAGCCTACACCAAAACTCCGGTAACCAGTGACAAAGGCATCATTCTAGACGCGGTTTCAAGCATCAAATACGACAATGTGTTGCAAGACGGAACCGGTATTGGCATGGGACTCACCACCGCGGTGAACCGACTCAAAGAAAGCAAAGCCAAAAGCAAAGTGATTATTTTGCTCACCGACGGGGTAAACAACGCCGGATTTATTGAACCCGAAACTGCCTCGGACATTGCCCAACAATACGGCATTAAAGTATATACCATTGGTATTGGCACCAACGGCATGGCCGAATTTCCCTACGCCATTGCGCCCAACGGCCAATTCTTGTTTCGCATGATGCAGGTGGAAATTGACGAAAAATTAATGAAAAGCATTGCCCGTAAAACCGGTGGAAAATACTTTAGAGCCACCAGTAATTCAAAATTGGCACAGATTTACACCGAAATCAATAAGCTAGAAACCACCGAAATTGAAGAATTGCGTTTTTACGACTACGACGAAAAATACCGTTCATGGGTGCTTTTGGCCGGCATTTGCTTGCTGCTCGAATTTGGATTGCGAAACACGGTGTATAAAAGTTTTATTTAGACTATGTACGAATTAGAAGAACATAAATACCTGTATTTGCTGTTGATCCTTCCGATCATGCTCTTGCTATTTGGCTATGTGCAGTATTGGAAACGCAAAAAACAACGCGAGTTTGGCGATATCGCTTTGGTGGCCCAATTGAGCCCCGAAAAATCGGTTTTCAAACAGGGACTGAAATTTACAGTATTGCTCTTGGCACTCGCGGCCATGATTATGGGTTTGGTGAACCCCAAAATGGGCACCAAAATGGAAACCATCAAACGCGAAGGCATTGATATTGTATTTGCGGTAGACGTGTCCAAAAGTATGTTAGCCGAAGACGTAGCGCCCAGCCGTTTGGAAAAAAGCAAACAATTGGTTTCGCAAATCATCAACCAATTGGGCAACGACCGAATTGGTATTGTGGCCTATGCCGGATCAGCTTTCCCGGTTTTGCCCATCACCACCGATTACGGCGTGGCCAAAATGTTTTTGCAAAGCATGAACACCAATATGGTTTCTTCGCAGGGCACTTCGCTCGATGAAGCCATCAAATTATCCGGGACCTTTTTTGACAAAAGCAACAAAACCAGCAAATTGGTTATCCTCATTTCTGACGGGGAAGACCATTCTGAAGGGGCCGAAGACGCGGCGGCCGAAGCCAATAAAATGGGCATGAAAATCATCACCATTGGTTTGGGAACACCCAAAGGCGGGCCTATTCCGCTCAAGCAAAATGGGGTGGTGCAAAGCTTTAAACGCGACCAAAACAACGAGGTAGTGATCACCAAACTCAACGCCGAAAGTCTCGAAGCCATTGCCAAAGCAACCAAAGGAATGTACATCAACGGGAATCAAACCAAAGCCGTAATCGAAAAAATAAAAAAAGCCCTGGATACCATCCAAAAAACCGAATTTGAAGCCACGCAAATGGCCAATTTTCAATCCCAGTTTCAATGGTTTATTGGGCTGGCGATACTTTTATTAGTCATTGATCTATTCTTGTTGGAACGCAGCACCGCTTGGATTAAAAAACTGAATTTATTTAATGAAAAATAATACTTCCCTTTTCTTTGTAAAAAGATCCCTGCTTCTGGGAGCATTTCTGCTTTTGCTATTGGGATCAATGGGTGTAATGGCTCAAGAAAAAGACCGTTATTTGAGTAAGGCCAACGACCAATTTGCCGACAAACAATATGCCGAGGCTGAAGCCAATTACCGTATTTCTAAATCAAAAGCCAATCAAAAAGCATTGGCGTCCTACAATTTGGGCAATGCCATTTACAAACAAAACCAAGCCAGCGAAGCCAAATACGCTTATATTGACGCCGTGGAGAAATCCAAAATTCGCAACGAAAAACACAATGCGTTTCACAACTTAGGTAATGTATATTTGAAAGAAAAAAAATATGGCGAGGCAGTAGCGGCTTTTAAAGACGCCTTGCGCAACGACCCCACCGACGACGAATCGCGTTACAATTTGGCCTTGGCAAAAAAATTATTGAAAGACAATCCGCCGCCAAAAGACGACAAAAAGGACAACAAAAAAGACAAAAACAAGGACAAGAAGGACGACAAGAAAGACCAAAAAAACCAAGATAAAAAAGACGACAAAAACAAAGGCGACCAAGACAAGAAGGACGACAAGAAAGATGAGGGCAAAAACCCCGACAACAAAGATCAAAACGATCCTTCGCAAGGGCAGCCCAAACCCAAGCCGGGCGGTATCTCGAAAGAGCGTTTGCAAAATTTACTCGATGCCGTAAACAACGAAGAGAAAAAAATACAAGACAAAGTGAATGCCAAAAAAATAAAAGGGAAACCCGTCCAAACCGAGAAAGACTGGTAATACATTGACGAATTGACTATGAAAAAGCAGGTTTTATTTTTATTGCTCAGCTGCCAAACCCTTTTTGCCCAAGTGCAATTTGAGGCCAAGGTGAGCAAAAACAGTTTGGGGCTAAATGAGCGCTTGCGCATTGATTTTACCATGAATGCCGATGGCGATAATTTTACGCCGCCAAATTTTGAAGGATTTCGTATCGTGGCTGGGCCAAGCCAACAAGTGAGTCAATCTTGGGTTAATGGCCGGAGTTCGTTTAATAAATCCTATTCCTATTATTTATTGCCTTCGCAAAAAGGCGCGCTTACCATTAAACAAGCTTCTGTAGAAATTAATGGTCAGATTTATAAAACCAATCCCATAAAAATTAACGTGACGGCCGCAGTAGAACAGCCACGCGATCCCAACGACGAGCCACAAATTTCGGCAGCCGATGCCATTCATTTGGTCGCCGAAATCTCAAAAGGCAATCCCTACGTGAACGAACCCATAACGGTGGTGTACAAACTCTTTTTTAGTTACAATATCGGGATTACCAATTGGCGCGAACTCAACAAGCCCAAGTACAATGATTTTTGGAGCCAGAACATCGACATCAAACAATTGGTTGCCGAAGAAGGCAAATACAACGGCGAACGCTTTCGCTATGTGGTGCTTCGAAAAACGGTTTTGTATCCGCAAAAATCGGGTAAATTAGAAATTGAACCGCTCTCGCTCGATATCGATTTGCAAGTCCCCACCAACCGCCGAAACATTTTTGGCCAAGTGCAAGTGGTCAATGACAACCGCCGGGTTTCGGCCGGAAGCAAAACCATCAGCGTAAAACCATTGCCCGAAGCCGGGAAACCAGCAGATTTCTCGGGTGCGGTGGGCCGATTTAATTTTGTAGTAAAACCAACTAAAACCCAACTCAAAAGTGGCGAATCGCTCGATATGAAAGTAGCGGTTTCGGGAACAGGTAACCTCAAATTGTTCACCTTACCCAAACCCGTGGTGCCCAACTCGATCGAAATGTATGATCCGGTACACAGCGAGCAAGTACAAACGCCTTTGAGTGGCATGAACGGAAGCATTTCTGATAATTACACCTTGATTCCTCAGTTTAAAGGGAAATACCCCATCAAGCCGCTGCAGTTTTCGTATTTTGATTTGGGAATAGGCAAATACAAAACCATCAGTTCGCCCGAATTGGTGATTGAAGTTCTAGATGGGCCTACAGCCGGCAACAATGCAACTGCAACCGTTTCCGCAACTGAATCAACTAAAAATACCATAAATGCCGGAGATCAGTTTCGCTATGTGAAATTAAAAACAAGCTTACACTCAACCAAACGCAAGGACTTTTTGGGCTCTCGCTTGTTTTACATCCTGCTGTTTTTACCCGGATTCTTAATTCCGGTGATTGTGTTCTTTAAAAAGAAAAAGGAAGCTATTGATGGCGATATAGCGGGCAACCGCATTAAAAAATCCAATCAATTGGCCAAGAAATATTTGTTGGAAGCCAAAAAGCAAATGCCCAACAAAGAGTTGTTTTACATTGCCCTCGAGAAATCGATGCACAACTTTTTGAAAGCCAAATTGCACATCGAAACATCTGAGATGAGTAAAGACACGATTGCCCATTTGTTGCAATCCAAAAATGCATCGACTGCGACCACTGCCGCATTTTTAGAGTTGATGAAAAACTGTGAATTTGCGCGCTATGCGCCATCCTCTTCGGTGGCCATCGAAAAAGATTACCACAAGGCCGAATCGCTCTTGCAAGAATTAGAAAAACAATTGTAACCCGATCTAAACGATATGACGATGAAAAAATTAGTGTATGTGCTGCTGTTTCTTTCGCAATTGAGTTGGGCGAATACTGGCTTTGAAACAGGAAACGATTGGTACAAAAAAGGCGATTACAACCAAGCCATTTTGGCCTATGAATCAGTGTTGGAAAGCCATAAAGAATCGGCCGATTTGTATTTTAATTTGGGTAATTGTTACTACAAACTCAACAAAGTGGCGCCGGCGATCTACAATTATGAAAAGGCGTTATCCCTTAATCCTACGGATGCCGAAATTCAAAACAATTTGAAATTTGCCAACAAAATGACCATCGACGAAATCAAGGTGGTGCCCAAAGTTGGATTTGCCCATATGCTACACGGGCAGCTGTCTGTTTTTCATTACGACAGCTGGGCGTGGATTGCGGTTTGTTTTTCTTTCGTGTTTTTGGCCTGTTTTATAGGCTATTACTTTTCGCCTTATGCCGCCAAGAAACGCCTATTTTTTGTAGGGATGTTTGTGCTGTTGTTTGTGGTTTTATGCAGCGTAGTTGCTGCGGTAATCGAGAAAAAATTTAACAATAGCGAACACCCTGCTATTGTATTTGCCGAAATGGCTTCGGTAAAAAGCGAGCCCAAACAAGCCGCAACCGAAGTGGTTTTGCTGCACGAAGGGGCCAAAGTTTTTGTGTTGGATTCACTCGACAATTGGAAAAAAGTACAGCTTACCGATGGAACCGAAGGCTGGATTAACCAAGAATTCATTCGGCAGGTGTACTAATTTTGGTGCGACTGCTCTGGTGTGCCAAAGGCAACAAAAACCTCCTGGAGCTGAGGATAAATAGTAGTGGACACTCCTTGAATGGGCAAATAAAACCAGGATTTCTCAATGGTTTGTTTGGAAACGAAGGCATGAGAAAAGTTCAGTTTATTAAACAAGGCAAGGCCCAAACTCAACACTATCAGTAGTTTAAGGCCGCCCAATAAACCGCCCCCAAGTTTGTTGATTGCGCCCAGCTGGGTTACTCGAGCTACAGTGGTAAAGAACCTTGCCAAGAGCGCAGCACCCACTAACACGACAATTAAGGTGATTACAAAAGCTGTGATTTGAATAATTTTTGGGTTCCAAGACACTACTCGCGCTAAAACCTGATTGGCGATATACGAAAATTTGATAGCCAAATAAACGCCAAACAGCAAAGAAATGAGCCCGGCCAGTTCTATAAAAAAGCCATTGCGCAAGCCGCGAATCATCCCCATAGCAATAAAAGCCAACAGTATATAATCAATCCAAATCATGTTTATGCAGGTAAAGTATGAGCAAATATAAATCAAAAATAAGGTGGGGCAACTCCGGCGGCAACTTCCTATCTTTGCCCGCTGTGGCAATTGCCTGCCCGAACACAAAATGTACCTCCTTATGTCAAGAGATATTCAATTAAAAGAACGCTGGGAACAATTGGTTGCCAAATTGTCGGATCAGTTTTCGCAAGGGGAAGACTTAGATTTGGACGCCATCATCTATTTGATTGGGGTACAAGAATTGGGAAAAGTGCACCAAGCATTCAAAAAAGATGAGAAGGTAAACCTCATGCATATCGCCATTTGTCACTTGCTTGAGCCCTACGGCTTTTATGAATTTGATTACATCGATGCCGATGGCTGGCCACACTATACCATCAAAGAAGAATTGCCGCCCTTGAAAGCGGGCGAACAATCGGTGCTGATGAAAGAAGCCATTGTGGGGTATTTTTTGGCCCGCGAATATATTGACTAGGCCCACGAAAAACTTAAAATACGCCCCAAAATACTAGCAACTTTTAGCTAAATTTGCGGCTCAACGACCACGCATCATGATAGATCAAATTAAAGTACACATCGCCGAAGCGGCTGCCTTTCACACCGAAAATCCCGCCGAACTTGAAGCCTATCGCATTCAGTATTTGGGAAGCAAAGGCCTCTTAAAAACCTTGTTTGCCAAATTTAAAAACGTGCCCAACGAGCAGAAAAAAGAATTTGGGCAGGTAATTAATTTGCTTAAAACTACTGCCGAAGACAAGGTGAAACTAATTCAAGACGCCCTAGAAAGCAAACAAGAAATCAGAGGAATCTATGGCGACTTGACTCGACCGGGAGAGCCAGTTATTATTGGGTCCCGTCATCCCATTTCACTAGTAAAAAATCAAATCATTGATATTTTTTCGACCATTGGATTTAATGTATCAGAAGGTCCAGAAATAGAAGACGATTGGCATAATTTTACGGCCTTAAACTTGCCCGAATATCATCCGGCACGTGACATGCAAGACACCTTTTTTATCCAAACCAATCCCGATATTTTATTGCGTACCCATACTTCTTCGGTACAAGTGCGGTACATGGAAGAAAACAAACCGCCTATCCGCACCATTTCGCCAGGACGCGTATTTCGCAACGAAGCCGTTTCAGCCCGTTCGCATTGTATTTTTCACCAAGTAGAAGGTTTGTATATCGACAAAGACGTTTCGTTTGCCGACTTAAAACAAACGCTGTTGTACTTCACCAAAGAAATGTTTGGCAAGTCCAAAATCAGGTTGCGACCCAGTTATTTCCCGTTTACAGAGCCCAGTGCCGAAATTGACATTTACTGGGGACTTAAAACCGAAACCGATTACCGCATTACCAAAGGAACCGGTTGGTTGGAAATTGGCGGCTGCGGGATGGTAGATCCCAACGTCTTGAAAAACTGCCAAATCAATCCTGACGAATTCTCAGGCTTTGCCTTTGGAATGGGAGTTGAGCGCATTGCGATGCTGTTGTACCAAATTGGCGACATCCGTTTGTTTTACGAAAACGACGTGCGCTTTTTGGAGCAATTTAAGTCAATGGTGTAGTTTTTTTGTTTCAGGTTTAAAGTTTATTCCGCTATGCTCCATCTGTCGGCTGTCGCCTCGAGTCAGGTTTATTTCGCTTCGCTACATGTTTTTGTTGTCGGTTAATCCCCGCTTAAACTTCCAGCTTCCAACTCCCCACTTTTAAAAAAAATGACATCAGACATCCTCATTCCCAAAGTAGAAAATGTATTCTTGGCCGCCGTACAAGAATGGAGCGACGACTTTAACGACAACGTATGGTACGTATATTTAATCAATGATTCCGACTACGATTTAGACAATGTGATGCTCGTGTCTAAAGCCTTTGGCACAATTGACGGAGAAATGAAAAAAACCTCTTTGCTTCGCCATGCCTTTGTAAAAGTACCCGCTGTATCCGTGCAAAAGGTGGAACTTATAGACGAATCCGTTTTGCAACTCAACAACGAATTCATGCTCACCTATTTTATAGGAAACACTTTGTTTGACAAAAAATTTACCTTCCTAAAAAACACTATCAACGCAGGTGCTACAGAAGAAGTGCCCATTTTATTTGTGAACGGTGTGGTAGTAAAATAAGCCTAATCCAATAGCTCGGTGAGCTTCTTAAATACTTTTTTGGCATCCTTCCCTTCGTACAAAATTTCGTGTACTGCGTCAATTATGGGCGTTTTTGCTTGGTAGGTTTGGTTTAATTCCCAAGCACTTTTGGCGGCATAATAGCCCTCAGCCACCATACTCATTTCCATCATCGCGCTTTTCACAGTGTAGCCTTTTCCAATCATATTTCCAAACATACGGTTGCGCGAAAAGATCGAATAACCGGTCACCAACAAATCGCCCAAATAGGCCGAATCATTGATGTTGCGTTTCATTTTGTGGACTTTTCGAATAAATTTTTTCATCTCCCGAATCCCGTTGGTCATCAACACCGCCTGAAAGTTATCGCCATACCCCAAGCCATGAGCCATTCCGGCTGCAATGGCATAAATGTTTTTGAGCATGGCGGCATATTCGGTGCCAATAATATCGTCTGAGATTTTAGTTTTGATGTAATTACTCGACAAATTTTGCGCCACTACTTTTGCTTTTTTAGCATCACCGCAGGCAATAGTCAAGTAGGACAAGCGCTCCAAAGCCACTTCTTCGGCGTGGCAAGGACCTGTGATTACGCCAATATTTTCGAAAGGAATGTCAAACGTTTTATGAAAATGCTCACCCACAATTAAACTGGTTTCGGGTACAATTCCTTTGATAGCAGAAAAAATTACTTTATCGGCTAGCTTGGTTGTGAGTTTTTGTAATTCGGTGCTGAGGAAAGCTGACGGAATAGCAAAGATGATAATATCGGCAAAGGCAATGGCTTCATTAATGTCTGAGGTGAGCACCAATTGCTCCATTTTGAACTCAACTGAGCTCAAATAATTGGGGTTATGGTGTTCGGATTTTAAATGTTCAATGGCCTCTTCGTTGCGCATATACCAAGCAATTTTCGCTTGATTTACACACAGCATTTTGGCAATCGCCGTGGCCCAACTGCCTCCGCCTATGACGGCAAATTTTGGATTGTCTTTCATAAATTAGCTACAATTTTGTAGATTTTTTGCTGTTTGGGGAGACCAAAAGTAAGTAAAAACAAGCAATTCTGGGTTAATAACTCATTTCAACAATTTGCCTCAATTTGTCTAAATCAATGTTTTGACGTTCGCCAAGCGCAACCCAGCCCCGGTGTTCAAAACGCTTCACGATAAAATCGGCGGTTTGGGCATAATCGGCGGTATATTCACTGAGCTTGGTTGGCACACCCAATTGCTGAAAAAACTGTGTGGTTTTATCAATCGCCTGATTGGCGCGCTCGGTTGGGGTTCCGTTGCTGATGTTCCAGACGCGTTCGCCATATTGAATAAGTTTGTCTTGTTTGGTTTCCAAGAGCACGCGGTATAGGTTGGGTGCAATAATGGCCAAGGTACGGGCGTGGTCAATTTCATACAAGGCCGTCAATTCGTGACCTATCATGTGCGTGGCCCAATCAACCGGCACGCCTTTGTTGAGGATGCCATTTAAGGCCATGGTGCAGCACCACATAAAATTAGAAGCCAATACATAATCGGCAGGATTGTCAATCACTTTTGGACCCATTTCGACTAAAGTTTGCAAAATTCCTTCGGCAATTCGGTCTTGCAAATAGGCCTCGTGCGGGTAGGTGAGGTATTGTTCCATGACGTGCATGAATGAATCAATGACGCCGTTTTGCAATTGGCGTTTGGGCAAGGAAGCAATCACAGTAGGATCACAAATCGAAAACTTAGGGGACAAGGCGCTGCCGCCTAAAGTCAATTTTTCTTGCGTGGCTTCGATGGTCACCACGGCACCCGAATTCATTTCGCTGCCAGTAGCCGGCAAAGTAAGTACCGTTCCAAAAGGCACTACTTTTGTGATATCTGTAAACAAAATGCGCTCCTGCAAAATACGGGCGGCATCGCCTTCAAAATGGGTCGCGGCCGAGATAAATTTCACGCCATCAATCACGCTTCCGCCTCCTACAGCCAATATAAAATTTAATTTTTCTTTGCGAATTATTGCTACGGCTTGCATTAGGGTTTCGTAGCGCGGATTGGGTTCTACCCCACCAAATTCTACCAGATGAAATCCTTGCAACGCAGCAATTACTTGGGCGTGAATGCCATTGGCAAAAATGCTTCCGCCGCCATACACCAGCAGCACGCGGGCGTCTTTGGGCACTAAGGTGGCTAGTTTATGTAGTTGTTGGGTTCCAAACACCAACTGGGTCGGGTTGTATAAGTCAAAGTTGCGCATAGTCGTTTATTTTAGTGGACCCAAAAATACGAATACTTAGCGGGTTTTCGGTTGTCCGTTTTCTGTTGTCCGTTTAAAGAGATACTCAGAACGGCTGTTAAGTGGGGAGTGGGAAGATGGGAGTGGGAAGTTTTACGATGTATACTAAGTACGGCTGATAACTGTCTGCTGATAGCTCTTGGCCACGAATGCACGGATTAGAAATTCAAATTTCAATAAAGAAAAACCAAATTCCAATCCCGAAACTCGAAACCAAACTGTGACTTCAGAACAAAATCTTTAAATCTTCTTCACCGAAAACAGACAACCGACAACTCATAACTCACAACTCATAACTCCCTCCGGTGTCACCACATAATCCAACGGAACATCACTCGCAGATATGTCCTCAATTTTTTCTTCGGGCCCAAAAAAAGATAGCCCAATTTTTAGCGTATTGGGGTTGCATTGCTGCAAAAAACTGTCGTAAAATCCTTTGCCGTAACCCACCCGATGGCCTAGTTTGTCATAGGCCAACAAAGGCACGAATACCACTTCTATAGCCGAAACCGGCACCGCCAAGCCCGATACGGGTTCGGGAATTCCGTGGGCGTTGGTGGAGATTTTGGTAGAATCAGTGAGTAAAAAATGCGTCAGTTGTCGGGTAGCAAAGTCGCTTTTGGAGACAACTACATCTTTGTCTTTGCCCGCCAACACGTGCAGGATGTATTCGGTATTTACTTCCCGCTGCTTCACGATGGGCAAAAAAACATGAAAATAGGTGTGCTCCCAAATGGGCAAAGCCAAGAGCTGATTGGCAATGGCCAAACTTTGGGCTTCAATGGCATCGGCTGTGAGCGCGGCGCGGCGTTGTTTGTATAAAAGTCTCAGGTCAGATTTTCGCATAGCAAAGCGTGTTTCAAGGCGACTGTAAAAGTACACAAATTCCGCGCTTTGAAGGCAGTCACTTCCCGAAGCCGCGCTTTATATAAATGAATAATCTGCGCCTGTCGTTCATTTGAATGGCTGCAAAGGCCCCGCTTGTATTTTTAAACATTTCAACTAACTTTGGCTATGCAAAATCCGGCTTTAGAACTGCAGCTGCAATCCCTGCCCGACGGCCCTGGCGTGTATCAGTATTATGATGACGCCGGTAAAATTTTGTATGTAGGCAAAGCCAAAAACCTCAAAAAAAGGGTTTCCTCCTATTTTCACAAAACACACGACAACGCCAAAACCAATGTGCTGGTGCGAAAAATCGTAACCATCAAACACATTGTGGTGCCCACCGAATCGGACGCCTTGTTGCTAGAAAACAACTTAATCAAAAAATTACAGCCGCGCTACAATGTGCTGCTGCGCGACGACAAAACGTATCCGTGGTTGTGCATCAAAAACGAACCCTTTTCGCGCGTGTTTTCTACCAGACGACTCATTAAAGACGGCTCGGAGTATTTTGGGCCGTATACCAATTTCAAGACGGTGAGCGCCATCACAGATTTGATTAAGCAATTGTATCCGCTGCGCAGCTGTTCTTATGATTTAAACGCCAGCAATTTGGCCAAACACAAATACAAGTTGTGTTTAGAATACCACTTGGGAAACTGCAAAGGGCCCTGCGAAGGACATGAATCGCTCGAGAATTACCAGCAGCAAATTCAAGCCATCCGCGAAATCTTGAAAGGAAACTTGAAGGAAAGCATCAAAGGGTTTAAACAAAAAATGAATCAGTATGCGGCGCTCATGCAATTTGAAGCGGCGCAGCAGATGAAGGAGAAAATAGAAACCCTCGAAAATTACCAAGCCCGTTCTACCATCATCAATCCGAAAATTAACAACGTCGATGTGTTTTCGATTGTATCTGATGAAACGGCGGCCTTTGTCAACTTTTTGCAAATTGCACACGGGTCGATCATTCGTTCGCACACG
Source organism: Flavobacterium psychrophilum (assembly GCA_945869365.1). Lineage (GTDB taxonomy): Bacteria > Bacteroidota > Bacteroidia > Flavobacteriales > Flavobacteriaceae > Flavobacterium > Flavobacterium psychrophilum_J. The sequence goes on from CAMBOW010000003.1 coordinate 18,775, forward strand.
CTCGAAATCAAAAAGAAACTCGACGAAACCGACCAGGAACTGTTGGAGTTGGCTATTGTAGAATTGCGAGAGCGCTTTCAGTTGCTTTCAAAAGAAATTCTAGTTCCGTTTGCCGTTGATTTGGGCGAACAACTCAAAATATCGGTGCCGCAACTCGGCGACAAAAAACAACTCTTGGAACTGTCCGAACGCAATGCCAAATTTCACCGCATCGAACAACTCAAGCAATTGCAAATTGTAGATCCTGACCGACATACCACGCGCATTATGGCCCAAATGCAGAAAGATTTGCGCCTTAGCGTCGAGCCCCGACACATTGAATGTTTTGACAATTCCAACATACAAGGATCCAATCCGGTGGCGGCCTGTGTGGTATTTAAAGACGGGAAACCCAGCAAAAAAGACTACCGCCACTTCAACATCAAAACCGTAGAAGGCCCCAATGATTTTGCCTCGATGGAAGAGGTGGTTTACCGCCGCTACAAACGCTTGCTCGACGAACAAGAACCCTTGCCGCAACTCATTATCATTGACGGCGGAAAAGGCCAATTGTCGTCGGCCTTGAAAAGCATCGATGCCTTGGGATTGAGAGGAAAAATTGCCATTGTGGGCATAGCCAAGCGCTTGGAAGAACTGTTTTATCCGGGTGATTCGGTGCCTTTATACCTGGACAAAAAATCAGAAACGCTCAAAGTCATTCAGTATTTGCGCAACGAAGCCCACCGATTTGGCATCAGTTTTCATCGCGATCAGCGCAGCAAATCGGCCATCAATTCATCGATGGAAGCCATCCCGGGTATTGGCGAGAAAACCATCACCCAATTGCTGCAGCACTTCAAAAGTGTGAAACGATTGCAACTCGCGAGCGAAACCGATATTGCCGCAGTAGTAGGCGTTTCAAAAGCCAAAAAAATTACCGACTTTTACCAGTCAAATTCAACCCATGAATAATTCCAAAACACCGCGCTTTTATTTTGGTTTTACACGCCACTGCCTTTTGGTTTTAGTTGTGCTGTTGTGGGCCAATTCGAGTGCAATTGCACAAGACAGCCTGACGCCCAAACGCCCAAAAATTGGTTTGGTGTTGAGTGGGGGAGGCGCCAAAGGCTTTGCCCATATTGGAGTACTGAAGGTATTAGAGAAAGAGGGGATCCCGATTGATTACATTGGCGGGACGAGTATGGGAGCAGTAATAGGTGCATTGTATGCCACCGGTTATTCGGCCACGCAAATTGATTCGATCTTTAAAACTACCGATTTTGATGCCTTGCTGAGTGACTATATTCCCCGAAATTCGAAAAGCTTTTACGAAAAGCGCAACGACGAACTCTATGCCATTTCGTTGCCGTTTAAAAAGTTGCATATTGGGATTCCTTCGGGCTTGTCAAAAGGGATTTACAACTACAACTTGCTCAACAAATTACTTTACCACGCGCTAGAAGTGCATGACTTTACGCAATTACCAATCCCATTTTATTGCATGGCCAGCAATATTGAAACAGGCAAAGAAGTCGTGCTCGATCACGGCTATTTACCACAAGTTTTGTTGGCCAGCGGGGCCTTCCCCAGCTTGTTTTCCCCAGTTGAAATAGATGGAAACTTGCTTGTTGATGGGGGTGCTATTAACAACTTCCCTGTTGAAGAAATGAAAAAAAGAGGCGTGGATATTATAATTGGTGTAGATGTGCAAGACGAAGTTAAAGAGCGTTCAGACTTGAAAGATGCGGCCAAAATATTGGTTCAAATTTCCAATTTTCAGATGATGGAAAAAATGAACGACAAAATAAAACTAGTTGACATTTACCTGAAACCAGACATCAAAAAATATAGCGTGATGAGCTTTGATAAAGGACCGGAAATTGTAACCAAAGGGGAAGAAGCCGCACAAACTGCCTTGCCTAAATTGAATGCGTTAAAAGTTTTGGCTGAAACAAAAAAAGGGAAACTCATTCAAGTAGTCGATAGTTTGCACATCGGAAACATTTTACTAAATCGGCCTTTAAAAAATTACACCCGAGCCTATGTGATTGGGAAAGTAAAAATTAAACAAAATACCGCGGTATCTTTTGCTGATTTTACCGATGGAATAAATAAAATAGCCGCCACGCAAAATTTTGGAAGTATTTTCTATCAATTGAACAAAAAAGAGGGGGTGGCCGATTTGCAATTTGATTTACTGGAAAACCCAACGAATACTTTTGTAAAATTTGGCTTGCACTACGATGGACTGTACAAAAGCGGAATATTGGGCAATTATACCAAGAAAAAATCGGTATTTAAAAATGATATTTTGTCCCTTGATCTGATTCTAGGCGATAACTTTCGATACAACCTTGATTATTACATTGACAATGGATTTTACTGGAGTTTTGGGCTAAAATCAAAGTACAACCAGTTTAACCGGAACGTAAAAAATGATTTTACTAACGGCGAATTACTCGCTATTTTAGGTATTAACAGCCTGAATATTGATTTTGCTCAATTTACAAACCAAGCCTATGTACAAACCCTTTTTGTGCAAAAATTTTTATTGGGCGGCGGCGTTGAGCATACCCATTTGCAACTCACCTCAACCACCCTCGAAAACACGAAGCCGGTTTTTGAAAACAGCGGATTTGTGAGCGTTTTTGGGTACATCAAATACGATTCTTTTGATGATAAATACTTCCCTAAAAAGGGCTGGAGCTTCGCAGGAGATTGCCAGTCGTATTTGTATTCGTCCAATTACAACCATGATTTTAATCGATTTTCTATTGCGCGATCAGAGGTGGCCTTTGCTTTTCCGTTTACAAAACGACTAACGGCCAACGTGAGATCAGAAATTGGGTTTTCGTTTGGGGGCGCGAGCAGCAACTATTTTGATTTTATATTGGGCGGATACGGCTCCAGCAGTACGCATAATTTTAAACCGTTTTATGGCTATGATTTTTTGAGTGTTTCAGGCAACAGTTACACAAAATCTGAACTGACCTTGGATTTCAAATTTCTTAAAAAACACCACCTCAACGCCGCCGGTAATTTTGCCAATGTGGGGGATTATTTATTTAACAACACCGACTGGCTTTCTAAGGCTTCCTATACGGGTTATGCCTTGGGTTATGGGATGGAAACGATTATTGGGCCAGTTGAGTTAAAGTATACGTGGTCGCCCGAACTCCCAAAAGGGATTGCATGGGTAACTGTGGGCTTCACTTTTTAACAAATTTTGTCGGAGACAACTTATTTAGAAAAAAGGCTATATTTGAAACAACTAAAACTAAAAACTACATGCGTATGTCAATTTGGAAGAAAAAATCATTAACACTACTGCTTAGTGAAGCGGGAGACTCCGAAAAAGGATTGAAACGCACCCTAACGGCTTGGTCTTTGATTGCCTTGGGAATTGGCGCTATTATTGGCGCCGGTTTATTTGTACGCACCGCTACTGCTGCTGCGCAAAATGCAGGTCCGTCGGTGACCATTGGTTTTATTGTAGCCGCCATTGGGTGTGCGTTGGCCGGTTTATGTTACGCCGAATTGTCTTCTTCTATTCCTATTTCTGGGAGTGCTTATACGTATACCTATGCCACCATGGGCGAATTATTGGCCTGGATTATTGGTTGGGATTTAATTTTAGAATATGCCGTAGGTGCAGCAACCGTTGGAATTGCGTGGAGTGAATACCTCAACAACCTGCTGGTCAATGTGCTGCATATGAGTCCCATTCCGTACGAATTATCCCACTCCCCTTTTCAGCATTTTACAGACCCTGTTACTGGCGTGGTATCAAACGGAATGATCAATTTACCGGCTTTCTTTATTGTGGCCGTGATTAGTTTGTTGCTAATAAAAGGAACGCAAGAATCTGCTTTTGTGAATGGCGTAATTGTTGTGGTAAAAGTGGCTATTGTAATCTTAATTATTGTATTGGGTTGGTCATTCATAAACCCAACCAATCATTCTCCTTATATTCCTCTCCCCTCAATTTTTACCGACGACCAAGGAATCGATCACAGTTTTGGTGGAATCATGGGAATTTTGGGTGCAGCCGGAACCGTTTTCTTTGCCTTTATTGGCTTTGATGCTGTGAGTACGGCGGCGCAAGAAACTAAAAATCCAAAGCGTGATATGCCCATTGGTATTTTAGGTTCTTTGGCAGTTTGCACCGTTCTTTATATTTTATTTGCGCATGTGCTTACCGGAGTCGCTTCGGTTGAAGATTTTAGAACCGGTGGTAAAGAAGCCTCTGTGGCCTTTGCTATTCAAAAATACATGATCGGCTACGAATGGCTGGCTCAGTTTGTAACGGTTGCTATTTTGGCTGGATTCTCCTCGGTAATTTTGGTGATGTTGTTGGGCCAATCGCGTGTGTTTTATGCGATGGGTAAAGACGGCTTATTACCCAAAGCCTTTGGGGAAATTCACCCAAAATACAATACACCGTATAAAGCCAACTTGGCAATCTTGGTAATTGTAGGCTTATTTGCCGCCTTTATTCCGGGTGATATTGTGGGCGACATGACCAGTATAGGAACCTTGTTTGCCTTTATTTTGGTGTGTGTTTCGGTAGTAGTATTGCGCAAACGCGAACCCGACATGAAACGCGAATTTAGAGCGCCATTATCAGATCCTAAATTTCCGTTGGTTCCTGTATTGGGCATCGTGGTTTGTTTGGCTATGATTTACGGCTTAGGCTGGACCAACTGGTTGAGACTGATCGCCTGGTTGGCTATTGGATTGGTAATTTATTTTTGGTATGGACGCAAAAACAGCAACCTAAATAATCCAAAATAATTAAACATAAAAGCTAAAAGAAACGAGAGTCTCTTTTGGCTTTTTTTATGCTTTACTCGGTTTATGAAAAATTGGATTGGCCTCTTAGAATATCTTCAATTCCTCATCAAGAGAAATCCTGAATGAGGCACTTCTTTTTTGTATGAATTAGGAAATTATTCCCGCTTCGAATTCTATTTGCTTCATTACACCCGAGCGTTAGCGAACTAGCGCAGTACATTCAAAATAAAAGATTATGCCGATATACCATAAATTAGGGTCTATTCCCGCCAAACGACATACCATTTTTAAAAAACCGACCGGAGAATTCTATTACGAACAGCTCTTTGGTACCGAAGGTTTTCACGGTCATTCTTCGCTGTCCTATCACGTGCATCGCCCCACACAAGTAAAAGAAATTAAAGCTTCGTATTCGGTTGAGCCCAAAATTGCCATTGGCAAAAACATCAAATCTTTGTTGTTAAAAGGCTTTGAATTAAACCCAGAGCGCGATTTCTTGCAAAGCCGAAAACCCCTATTGGTGAACGGCGATTGCACCATTGGTTTGGCTGCGCCACAAGAATCCCTTACCGATTATTTTTACAAAAATGCCGACGCCGACGAGCTGATTTTCATTCACAAAGGCAGTGGAAAACTGCGTACCATGTTGGGAAATATTGTCTTTGTTCCTGGTGATTATTTGATTATTCCCCGCGGAATGATCTACCAAATTCAATTTGACCAGGCTGATAATCGCTTGTTTTATGTGGAGTCTTTTGCTCCGTTTTATACTCCCAAACGCTACAAAAATGCCTCGGGACAACATTTGGAACACGCTCCTTTTTGCGAACGCGATTTTAAATTGCCCACCGAACTCGAAACGCACGACCAAAAAGGCGACTTCGTGATTAAAACCAAAAAAGAAGGAATGATTCATGAAATCGTCTACGCCACACACCCCTTTGACGTGATTGGTTGGGACGGGTATAATTTTCCATACGGGTTTAGCATCCACAATTTTGAACCGATTACCGGACGGGTACACCAACCGCCTCCGGTGCACCAAACATTTGAGACCAGCACATTTGTAGTGTGTTCATTTGTGCCGCGTATGTATGATTACCATCCGCAAGCGATTCCGGCGCCCTACAACCACAGCAACATAGACAGCGATGAAGTCTTGTATTATGTAGATGGCGATTTCATGAGCCGAAACAACATCGAACAAGGCCACATTACTTTACATCCCAAAGGCATTCCGCACGGGCCGGCTATTGGCGCCATGGAACGCAGCATTGGCCACAAAGAAACCCAAGAATTGGCTGTTATGGTAGATACCTTTAGACCGCTAATGGTTACCGAAGAAGCGATGGGTATAGACGACGGACAGTATTACAAATCTTGGGCAGAATAATAAAAAACTCCAACTCGGATGCAGGCTAACGCACGCATTCAAAAAACAAAACACTATGGCAAAAGAAGTAACATCTGTAGAATACGGATTAGAAAAAATATTTGAAGGCGCACAAGATTTCCTTCCCCTTTTAGGCACCGATTATATAGAATTTTATGTAGGCAATGCCAAACAAGCGGCGCACTATTACAAAACGGCTTTCGGGTATCAGTCCTTGGCCTACGCCGGATTGGAGACTGGGGTGCGTGACAGAACATCGTATGTGTTGGCGCAAGACAAAATCAGATTGGTGTTGACAACGGCTTTAACCAGCGATTCTGAAATTGGCGAACACGTAAAAAAACACGGCGATGGGGTGAAAGTAATTGCGCTTTGGGTAGAAGATGCCCGCCAAGCTTTTATCGAAACCACCAAACGAGGAGCCAAAGTATACCTCGAACCTACAGTAGAAAGCGATGAGTTTGGCGAGGTAGTTCGCGCCGGAATCTATACCTATGGCGAAACCGTGCACCTATTTGTAGAACGCAAAAATTACAGCGGAACATTTTTGCCGGGGTTTAAACCCTGGAAATCCGATTACAATCCAGAACCATTGGGATTAAAATTCATTGACCACATGGTAGGAAACGTGGGTTGGAACCAAATGAATACTTGGGTGAAGTGGTACGAAGATGTGATGGGATTTGTGAATTTCCTTTCGTTTGATGACAAGCAAATCCATACCGAATATTCAGCCTTGATGAGTAAGGTGATGAGCAACGGAAATGGCCGCATTAAATTTCCGATTAACGAGCCGGCCAAAGGAAACAAACGTTCTCAAATTGAAGAATACTTGGATTTTTATGAAGGTTCTGGAGTGCAACACATTGCGGTAGCTACGGATGATATTATTTCTACGGTAACGAAATTGCGAGCGAGAGGCGTTGAGTTTTTATCGGCTCCACCCAAAGCCTATTACGAGGACATTCCAAATCGTTTGGGTACCCACATGGAGATGATGAAAGAAGACATTTCAGTCTTGCAAAGTCTAGCCATCATGATTGATGCCGACGAAGACGGCTATTTACTTCAGATTTTTACCAAACCGGTAGAAGATCGCCCTACCTTATTTTATGAAATTATTCAGCGCATGGGAGCCAAGGGCTTTGGTGCGGGTAACTTTAAAGCCTTGTTTGAATCGATAGAACGCGAACAAGAAAAAAGAGGAACGTTATAAAATTGTTTATAAAATTGTGAAATATGCAAATTACATCGTTGTAGTTGTAATGTTACTAATAATAAAATGTTAAAGTAACGTTTTCGTTAAATATAACTCAAAAAACCTTGTACATTTGTCCAATCAAAAAACACCGGGAGTGGTTTCCCTACGTTTTTATAATAAATTATTCATAATTTATAATTTTTGGTTGGTTAATAGCATAAAAACTCAGTCATTAGTTGACTGAGTTTTTTTGTTTTAATACATTTGGAAACTTAATTGCGTTTCTATTAGAAATCAATTCACCTCCCATGAAAAAAATAATCATTTTCTTATTGGCGCTCTCCACATTCGGATTTAGTTCTCAAAAAGAAAGAGCTTTTGAGGTAGGAGAATGGTTTAAATTTCGCATTCATTATGGCTTTATCAACGCTGGTTATGCAACCTTAGAAGTAAAGGAAGCCACCCGAAATAATAAAAAAGTATACCACGCCATTGGCAGAGGCTACACGACAGGCATGTCTCGCTTTATTTTTAAGGTTGAGGACGTATATGAATCTTATTTTGATAAAGAAACAGGGAAGCCTTTTCAGTTTGTTCGAAAAATAAACGAAGGCGGCTATACCAAAAACCAAGAAGGTTTTTTTGAGCAAGGATCCAATACCGTTTTAGTAAAAGATTACAAAAACAAAACGGAGACCAGTTTTAAAACCCCAGAAGAAATTCAAGACATCATGTCGTCGTTTTATTTTCTGAGAAATCATCCTACGATAGATAAACTGAAGGTAGGCGAATCGGTGGCCATTGATATGTTTTTTGATAACGAAACCACTAAATTCAAGTTAAAATACCTGGGAAAAGAAGACATTGAAACTAAATTTGGTACAATTTCGACCATGATTTTTCGTCCACTCGTGCAATCAGGACGGGTGTTTAAAGAAGAAGAAAGCTTAACGGTTTGGATTTCAGACGACGACAACAAAATACCTATTCGCATCAAAGCCAGTTTATTGGTTGGCTCGATTAAAGCAGAACTCGAATCGTTTAAAGGACTCAAATATTCTTTTCGCGTAAAACAAAAACCCTAATGGAACAGTCTCCTGAAACCAATTCGCTCCTCGCGAGTTTATATGAAAAATTTGAAGCCATAGACCAAAAGACCAACACGCATTTGGAGGGGTTATTGTGGTCAAACCCGATCTCCTATTGGGATTATATTCAAACCGATGTGTTGCTGAATATTCAAAATCAACGCACAGTTCTTCCCGACGAAATGGTATTTATCCTATACCATCAAGTGAATGAATTGTTGTTTAAGATGATTCTCTGGGAAATTGAACAAGTGGTAGCAGAGCCTGCGCCTACTACTGCTTTTTTTACCGAAAAACTACAGCGCATCAGCCGCTATTTTGATATGCTCACCACCTCATTTACCATTATGGGCGATGGCATGGAAGTAGCTCAATACATGAAATTTAGAAACACCTTGACGCCTGCGAGTGGGTTTCAGAGTGCGCAATACCGCTTAATTGAATTTGCCTCAACCGATTTGATTAATCTGATTGATTTTCGTTTTAGAGCCACTATAGATCGCAATACGCCCTACGAACATGCCTACGAACACCTGTACTGGCAAGCCGCAGGGAAAGACCATAAAACAGGCAAGAAATCCTATTTGATTTTGGCGTTTGAACGCAAATACAAGGCCGAATTTTTGCGAGAAATGGAGCGCTACAACACCAGCAATTTGTGGCAAAAATTCAAACAGTTGCCCGAAACTGATCAGCAAAATCAGGAGTTGATTGCCGCCATGAGGCATTACGATTATACGGTGAATATTACGTGGGTGATGGGCCATTTGAATGCCGCCAAAAAATACATCGAAAGCGGCCAAGGCACAGGAGAAGCAACCGGAGGAAGTGATTGGAAAAAATATTTGCACCCCAAATACCAACGCCGCATATTTTTTCCGGAATTATGGAGTGATGACGAATTAAAAAATTGGGGAGAAACAACTTAATTCCCTGCCTAACTAGTTTGGCTTGAAAAACACGAGTATATTTTTATTGGGGTTAGTTCTGTTGGTTTCTTGCGCTAAAAATGCCAAGAATGACTCGACGATTTTAGCTGTTTCAAAAGGACCGAAAGAAATTTGCGGCTTTAAAACTTCCGAGTACAACATTGTGTTTGACACCATTCAACAGGGCGCTACTTTTGGCAACTTGATTCAGTATCAAAACATAGGAAAACGAGAAGTCTACGATATTGTTGCCGCTATAAAAGACACTTTTGATGTGCGTTCTATCCACATTCAAAAACCATTTGCACTGGTGCGTTCCAAAGACCGATACAAAAAACTAGCTGCATTTATTTATCAACCCGAACGAGGAATCTATAATGTGATTGATTTTCGGGACTCATTGAAAGCCTACACCAAAAGAAGGCCGATTAAAATCAAAGAAAAAACCATCGCTGGGGCCTTAGACGGTTCTTTGTCGGAGGCCTTAAACAAAGAGGGGGTTGATGTGGCTTTGGCTACTCACCTCACTAAAGTGTATGCCTGGTCTATTGATTTCTTTAAACTACAAAAAGGCAATAAATTTGGGATTACCTTCACCGAGCGCCTCATAGATGACACTTTGTACGATGGCGTTGACAGTCTAAAGGCTGCTTTTTTTGAATACAAAGGCAAAACCATCTATGCCTTTCCGTTTGAACAAAAAATTGGATCAGGCAAATTAGAATACTTTGATGAAAACGGGAAAGCCTTGAAAAACTTCTTTTTGAAGGCCCCCTTAAAGTTTGTAAATATCACCTCCCGCTTTGCCAAAACCCGGTTTCATCCGGTGCAACACCGTTGGAAGGCACACAAAGGAACCGATTATGCTGCACCCACAGGCACGCCAATCATGACTACCGCATCGGGTGTAGTAGAGCAAACTGGCTACACAGCCGGAAACGGGAATTTTGTAAAAGTAAAACACGACCGCACCTACTCGACCCAATACTTACACATGTCCAAAATAATTGCCCGGCGAGGACAACGCGTAACGCAGGGCGATGTAATTGGGAAAGTAGGCAGCACTGGGCTCGCAACTGGGCCACACGTGTGCTATCGTTTCTGGAGAAATGGCGTTCAAGTGGATGCTTTGGGCTTAAAGTTGCCCAGTTCAGAAGGATTATCTAAGCAAAATTTACCTCGCTATTTGACGTACATCAAGCCATTAAAAAAAGAACTAGACAGTATCGCATCCTTAAAATATAAAAAATAACATGGCATTATCTACCGTAAATCCTTCGCAAACACAAGCTTGGCAAAAATTAGAACAACATTTTAAAAGCATGCAATCGGTGTCGATGAAAACACTTTTTGAACAAGATCCTGCGCGTGCCGAAAAGTTTCATATCCAGTGGAATGATTTTTTGATTGATTATTCCAAAAACAGAATCACAGAAGAAACAACCAACTTGTTGTTGCAATTGGCCGATGAAGCGCAACTCAAATCAGCCATTCAGGATTATTTTTCTGGAGAAATCATTAACCAAACCGAAGGAAGAGCAGTTTTGCATACCGCCTTGCGCAGCACTTCGACAGAGCCTTTGCACGTAGACGGCGTTGATATTATTCCGGAGATTGAAGCAGTAAAAAATAAAATTCAGGCCTTTTCAAACGAAGTGATTAGCTGCCAACGCAAAGGCTACACCGGAAAAGCCTTTACCGATGTGGTAAACATTGGAATTGGCGGTTCTGATTTGGGCCCAGCCATGGTAGTTGAAGCCTTGCAGTATTACAAAAATCACTTGAACGTGCATTTTGTTTCTAATGTGGATGGCGATCACGTGCAAGAAATGATCAAGCATTTAAATCCAGAAACTACTTTGTTTGTCATTGTTTCTAAAACCTTTATCACCCAAGAAACCCTAACCAATTCGGAGACCATTCGGGCTTGGTTTTTGCAATCGGCCAATCAAGAAGCGGTGGCCAAACACTTTGTGGCGGTTTCGACCAATATCAAAAATGTGAGCGCCTTTGGCATTGATGAGGATAATGTGTTCCCAATGTGGGACTGGGTTGGCGGACGTTTTTCGCTCTGGAGCGCAGTAGGCTTGTCCATCAGTTTGGCGGTGGGTTACGACCATTTTGCGTCACTATTAAAAGGTGCCAACAACATGGACGAGCACTTTAAAACTGCTCCATTTCAGGAAAATATTCCGGTAATTTTAGCCCTTTTAAGTATCTGGTACAACAATTTTTATGGGGCCGAAAGCGAGGCGTTAATTCCCTACTCCCAATATTTACAAAAGTTGGCTCCCTATTTGCAACAAGGCATCATGGAAAGCAACGGAAAAAGCATTGGCCGCGACGGAAAACCCGTTAATTACCAAACCGGCACCATTATTTGGGGAGAGCCTGGGACGAATTCGCAGCATGCTTTTTTTCAGCTCATACACCAAGGAACCAAATTAATCCCGACCGATTTTATCGGATTTGTGCAACCCTTATACGGTCAAACCGATCACCACAATAAATTGATGTCCAACTTTTTTGCACAAACCGAAGCTTTACTCAATGGCAAAACTCCCGAGCAAGTAGAAGCCGAATTTGACAAACAAGGCCTCTCAGCGCAGCAAGTCGCTTTCTTGAAACCGTTTAAAGTGTTTGAAGGCAATAAACCCACCAACACCTTGCTGATTCAAAAATTGACGCCCGAATCGTTGGGTGAATTGGTAGCGCTCTATGAACATAAAATATTTGTACAAGGCGTGATTTGGAATATTTTTAGTTACGACCAATGGGGCGTAGAACTGGGCAAGCAATTAGCCAATTCTATATTGAGTGAGATAGAATCTAAACAAGTAAAGAATCACGACAGTTCAACCTCCTTTTTATTGAAATATTTTCTGAAAGAAGTCTAATTTGGTCTTTTTCCATTCTATTTTAAACGGTATTCTTTCGATAGATTGCCGTTTTTTTTATTTGGTTTTGTTATATTTGTTTTTCAAAAAAATAAAATTATGTATCAATTTGTTCAAAAATTTCATTCAGGCTGGGCTTATTTAGCGCTCTTGTTACTTGTAATTGTGGTGGTTAATTCAGTTATGGGCCTCAATTCTAAAAGAGAATTTACCGCAAAAGACCGCAAAATCGCGTTGTTTGGATTGATTGCTGCACACCTCCAATTGACGGTTGGTTTTATTTTATATTTTCTTTCTCCTGTCGGACATGCCTTACTGGGCGAAATGAAAGACGCAACTGCCCGATTAACCTCTTTAGAACATCCACTTCTTAACATCATTGCCATAGCCTTGATTACAATTGGGTGGTCTAAACATAAGAAAGCGTTGGATGCTGCTGCCAAATTCAAAGCCATTAGCGTGTTTTACGGATTAGGATTAGTACTGATTCTTTCCCGAATTCCTTGGGGTTTATGGTTTAGTAACTAAATAAAAGTCCGTTAAGGACTTTTTTTATCTCAACTCCTATGTGAGTTATTCTTCATTTATACGCATCTCTATGAACGTTTTAACCTCTATAAAAATACTTGGAATCGGATTGGCCTTTTTTAGCATTACTGCCTATGGCCAAAAAAAAACCAACGGTAAATTTACCGAAAAGGGGAAAGTCACCCAGTCCAAAGAATTGCTAAAAGACAGCAAAGCAGTAAAAGCAGACAGTATAGCAAAAAGTAAAGCAATTGCGCTTTCTGATAGCCTTGCGGCGGTTCAGCCGCTTAAACTAAAGCTATTCAAGAAAAATGCGCATGCCTCCTATTACCACCAAAAATTTCACGGAAGACGCACCTCCAGTGGGGTGAAATTTGACAACACCAAATACACTGCAGCCCACCGTAAATTTCCTTTTGGCACGAAACTAAAAATCACCAATGAGGTAAATCACAAATCGGTGATTGTAGAAATAACAGACAGAGGCCCGTTTACTAAAGGCCGTGAAATTGACCTCACCAAAAAAGCATTTATGGATATTGTCGAAAACAAAAACAGCGGCAAGGTGATGGTCACCATTGAAGAAATTATTCCGACTGTTGCTCCCAAGCCATAAAAGGGTGCTTGCTTAGAGAGGCATTGTAGTATTTACTTTCTTGGGTTACTTCTTTTCCTAGCCAATCCGGTTTTTCGACAACTTGATCTTCGTGTGTCAATTCGATTTCGGCTACAATTAGGCCCATATTATCTCCCGCAAATACATCGACTTCAAAGGTTTGGTTTTTAAACGGCACCAAATACCTTGTTTTTTGAATGCTCCCCGGCTCACACAACGCCAAGAGTGCTTTGGCTTCGATAACATTAATTTCTGTTTCCCATTCCAAGCGCGTAGTGCCCGATTGATTTCCCTTTCCTTTAATGGTTATGTAGCCACATTCGCCTTGAATACGCACGCGTACGGTGCGTTCGGGATGGGAGTTTAAATAGCCTTGGGCGATCGGCAGTTTGGCGGTGGCTTGTGCCGTAAAATCGGTTGAAGTAACTAGAAATTTGCGTTCGATTTCTACCATTATCTGTAAAATAAAAAATCCCTTTTGACAGGGATTTTATAGGATTATTACTTTTTTATTTTCTACTACTTAATTTAGACAATAAGCGCAAAAATTCGATATACAACCAAACTAAGGTAATCATGAGGCCCATAGCGCCATACCATTCCATGTATTTGGGGTGTTTTTGCGCTACCCCATTTTCAATTTGATCAAAATCTAAAAAGAGGTTCATGGCTGCAATTACAATAACGAATACACTGATTCCTATGCTCATCATGCTGTTGCCGTGATGAATGGGCTGAAACGAAGGCATAAACAAGCTCACTAACCACGAAATTAAATAGAAGGTAGCGATTGCCATGGTCGAACCAATTACAACTGCTCTAAATTGCTCGGTTACTTTTACGATTTGGAATTTGTATAATACAAAACAAGTAAGGAAGGTTACAAAGGTTGCGCCCACTGCTTGAATGACGATTCCGGGATACATGGTTTCAAAAATCACCGAGATTCCGCCAATAAAAAATCCTTCAAAAATGGCATATCCTGGAGCCAAATAGGGAGAAGCTTGTGGCTTGAATGTGGCGATTAACACCAAAATAAAACCAATAATGGCGCCCCCAAAGGTAAATACTAAACTATTCTCTAACGACCAAGTAAACAAAGCGCTGGCCACTAATAGCAACAACATGATGAAACTTTTGTTGATCGTTCCGTTTACGGTCATGGTTTGTGCTGCGCCAATTACTTCGGCATCATAAACCTGTTCTTTGTTGGAGGTAAATGATTTGTTTCTAAAAAATGGATTGGTTGAATTCATACAAGTAGTTTTTTTAAAATCAATCAAATATAAAAAATCTTGGCGTATACCGTGAAAATTTAACGTATGCAATTATTCAATTTCTGAAACACGCAAGGTGTTTACCATCCCTTTTTCGGTAACTGGCATGGCTGCCAAGTTGATTAAGAAATCTCCTTTTTCAACAAATCCCCGCTCTTGCGCCATTAAATTGATGTCAATTACGGTGTCGTCTGTACTCACAAATTTGTCATAGAAAAAAGATCGAACCCCCCACAACAAATTCAATTGCGTTAAAATTCGTCGGTTGGAAGTGAATACCAATATGTGCGATTTAGGTCGCCAAGCCGAGATTTGGAAAGCGGTATAGCCGCTGTTGGTCAAGGTACAAATTGCTTTGGCTTCAATCACATTGGCCAAATTGGCCGCATGCTGACAAATGGATTTGGTAATGTAGCGTTTGGTTTTAATTTGAGGCGTATTTTGGGGAACATGAATAAGCGGAGAATCTTCTACCGCTACAATTATTTGGGTCATTTTTTGAATTACTTGTACCGGATAGTTTCCTACCGAAGTTTCCCCCGACAACATTACCGCATCGGCACCATCCATGACCGAATTGGCTACGTCGTTTACCTCGGCACGCGTGGGTGTCATACTGGTAATCATGGTTTCCATCATTTGGGTGGCTATAATTACCGGGATACGGGCTGTTTTGGCGCGGTGTACCAGTTTCTTTTGAATCAACGGCACTTCGTGTGCAGGCACCTCAACCCCTAGATCTCCACGCGCTACCATCAATCCGTCGCAGTAGGCCACAATTTTATCAATATTGGCTACGCCTTCAGGTTTTTCAATTTTGGCTATAATCGGAATTTTGTGATCTGAATTGACCGAAATTAAATCTTGCAATTCCATCAAGTCTTCAGCCGTTCGCACAAACGACAAAGCAATCCAATCTACTTTTTGCTCAATAGCAAACAGCGCATCTTTGATGTCTTTTTGGGTGAGTGCAGGCAACGATACTTTGGTATTGGGAAGGTTTACTCCTTTTTTTGATTTTAACGGTCCCCCTTGAATTACTTTGCAAAGCACTTCGGTTTTGCGGTTGGTTTCTATGGCTTCAAAAATAAGTTTTCCGTCGTCAAGCAAAATGCGTTCTCCTGGATTGACATCTCTTGGAAACTCTTTGTAATTCATGTATACGCGCTGGGCAGTTCCAGGAATATCCTCAGCTGTTTGGAAGGTAATTAAATCGCCGTCATTCACCACAACATCTTCCTGCATTACGCCTACACGCAACTTAGGGCCTTGTAAATCGCCCAAAATCGCGGTGGTGTATCCAAATTCTTCATTTAGTCCGCGTATGATGTCAATTTTTTCTTTTACGTCGCTGTAATCTGCGTGAGAGAAATTTACTCTAAACACATTTACTCCGGCGTCAATCATGTCTTTTAAGACTTCTTTTGTGCTACAGGCCGGGCCTAGCGTGGCTACAATTTTAGTTTTTTTGTTTGTTGGCATTTTAGTTAAAAAATTAAATTGTTTTTAGATTTTATTTTTTGAGGATCTACAGCATAGACCATAGAAACTTGATTTATTTTTTTTATGTCGGACAAGAGTTGGTCTACTTGGTGAAAAGTGTCTTGGTGTTCTATTTTTAGGAAATAGTCTACTTTTTTAAGTTCTGGCAACAAATACACTCGTGTGGCTATTTCGACTTGGGTGTCTAAGAATAAATTTTGGCCGGTGCTTTTTTTGCGTACCACAATTTCATTCTTGTTGGGGATTAACACCCAATTGGTTTCGGCCCTGTCGTCGTCGTAAACAAAATAGGCAAACGAGGCTTCCCCTTCTTTGCCAGAAACTTCTATAGTGCTTTTGTTTTTGTGTAAAATTATGGGGAGTTGTTGGTTGAGCAAAAATGCCATTCGATAATCTTCTAAATTAGAATGAATAGCAATTAAGTCATAGTCAATTGCATCAAATTCGTCTAATTGTAATTTTAAGACTGCCATTATTTTGCTTAAAAATTCGAAGTAAAGATATCACTTTAAAGCAAAGAAATGTCGCTAGTTTAGTTATAAAAACTGCAATTTGACAACGAAATCGTTATAGTTTTGAGAATATGAAATTATTTTGAATCTATTTTTTCTTGAAACGCAAAATAGGCTCTTTTGGAAGCAATTTCTTCGGCTTTCTTTTTGGATACCGCCCTTGATTTGGCTATAATTTTATTATCTATACTCAAATGAACCGCAAATAAACGTTCGCCTGAAATAGAATTGTCTTCAAACGTATCGTAGTGAAATGATTTTTTTTCCTTTTGGCACCATTCAATAACCAAGCTTTTGTAGCTGATCACTTTGCCTTCTAGACGGGCAATATCTACATAGGGAATAATTACCCGGGCATCAATAAATTTTTCACAATAGGAATAGCCGCGGTCTAAATAGATGGCGCCTACCAGGGCCTCAAAAACATTCCCGTGTATGT
Source organism: Flavobacterium psychrophilum (assembly GCA_945869365.1). Classification (GTDB taxonomy): domain Bacteria; phylum Bacteroidota; class Bacteroidia; order Flavobacteriales; family Flavobacteriaceae; genus Flavobacterium; species Flavobacterium psychrophilum_J. The sequence continues at coordinate 35,931 of CAMBOW010000003.1, forward strand.
TGTCTCCAAATTGAGACGAAGAAATTTTACTGTCTATAAATTGAATTAACTGCAAATCTCTACCCAATTCGTTGAGGTGTTCTCTACTCACAATTTTGGAACGCATTTTGGTGAGGTAGCCTTCGTCGCCAGCCGGCGCTTCTTTATATAGATAGCCCGCAATTACGGCGCTTAGCATCGCATCACCCAAAAATTCCAATCGCTCGTAATTTATAGGATTTCCCTGTTCGTCGGTTTTGTTGGACGAGCGGTGGGTGAATGCTTTCTCGTAATAGGATAGCTCAAGGGGTTTAAACCCCAATATGCGTTCAATTTTACCAAAAAAAATCCCGTCCTCATTTGAACGGGATTTTTTAGCAAATATTTTTTTTAATACTGACATGTATTACAAGTCTAGTTTTTTAACCAATACACAGGCGTTATGTCCGCCAAAGCCAAAGGTGTTGCTCATTAGTACCTTTACATCGCGTTTTTGCGCCTTGTTGAACGTGAAATTCAATTGAGCATCAATTTGGTCGTCGTCGGTAAAGTGATTGATGGTGGGAGGAATTATTCCGTGTTTGATAGACAAAATAGAGGATATGGTCTCAATTGCTCCAGCAGCGCCCAATAAATGGCCTGTCATCGATTTGGTTGAGTTCAAGTTCATCGTATAGGCATGTTCGCCAAACACATGTAATATCGCTTTTGATTCAGCGATATCTCCCAATGGGGTAGACGTTCCGTGCATGTTCACGCCATCTACATCGGTGGGTTTTAATCCCGCATCACGCAAACAGTTGATCATTACATTTTTGGCGCCCAATCCTTCTGGATGTGGAGCTGTGATGTGGTGTGCATCGGCCGACATTCCGCCTCCGCCTATTTCGCAATAGATGGTTGCACCACGCGCAATTGCGTGTTCGTATTCTTCTAACACTAATGCGGCAGCCCCTTCTCCGAGCACAAACCCGTCGCGGACTTTGTCCATGGGTCGGGAAGCAGTGGTTGGATCGTCGTTGCGTGTAGATAAGGCGTGCATAGCATTAAAACCGCCCATACCTGCAATGGTTACGGCTGCTTCAGAACCACCGGTTACCATCACATCGGCATGGCCTAATCGGATGTAGTTAAACGAATCTATTATGGCATTGGTCGAAGAGGCACAAGCAGAAACTGTAGTAAAGTTGGGTCCTCTAAAGCCATATTTAATAGAAATGTGACCGCCAGCAATATCGGCAATCATTTTTGGAATAAAGAACGGGTTGAATTTTGGTACGCCATTTCCTTTGGTAAACTCCATCACTTCTTGTTGAAAGGTTTCCAATCCGCCAATTCCAGAACCCCATATCACACCTACGCGGTCTTTGTCAAGGTTTTCAAAGTCAAATTGTGCGTCTTGCACTGCCTCGTCTGCCGATACCATCGCATACTGGGCATAACGGTCCATCTTGCGGGCTTCTTTGCGATCGATGAAATCTTCTACATTAAACCCTTTTAATTCGCAAGCAAATTTGGTTTTAAAGTGGGTAGTGTCAAAATAGGTAATTGGGGCTGCGCCACTCACGCCATTAATCAATGCGTTCCAATAGGCTTGAACCGTATTACCAATGGGGGTTAGTGCGCCTAATCCGGTTACTACAACTCGTCTTAGTTCCATATAAGTGTGTGTTTTAGTATTTAGTTTAAACAAATAATACCCAAATATTTCTTCATGGATTGTATCACAAAAGAGACATGGGTATTATAATTATTTTGATGATTGAAATTCAATCAGGAATTAAAAAAATAATAACACCCGTAAAGCTTATCGTTTCACGGGTGTTTAAGGGTATTATTTTTTAGCTTCTTCGATATAAGAAATAGCTTGACCTACAGTCGCAATGTTTTCTGCTTGGTCGTCTGGAATTTGAATGTCAAATTCTTTTTCGAACTCCATGATAAGCTCAACAGTGTCTAATGAATCGGCCCCTAAATCGTTGGTGAAGCTTGCTTCAGTTACAACTTCGTTTTCGTCAACGCCTAATTTGTCTACGATAATCGCTTTTACTCTTGATGCAATGTCTGACATAATCTTTAATTTTAAAATTTAATTTGATGGCAAAAATAAAAAACTTTATTTTAAAACCACGTTTTAGTTTGTAAATGTGAGGGCGAAATTATAAAAATAAATTAACAAAGGCCTTTAAAATGAATTTAATATCATTTATTATTCTTTTTTTTGTGCTCTGAAAGCGCCTCCCCCCATGAAAAAAATCATCCTCTTTGCTTCCGGTTCTGGAACAAATGCCGAAACCATTATTCGGTATTTTGCCAATAAGCAAACTGCAGCGGTTGTGGCCCTCTTTACCAACAATGCAAAAGCGGGTGTAATCGCCAAAGCACAACTCCTACATGTTCCCGTTGTGGTGTTTACTAAATCAGCATTTGAATCGGGCGAAGTGTTGGAAGCAGTAGGTAAATATTCCCCTGATTTACTTGTGCTGGCTGGATTTTTATGGAAGATGCCAGCTGAATTTTTGGATGCATTTCCCCATAAAATACTCAATATTCATCCGGCTTTGTTGCCCAAATATGGCGGCAAAGGGATGTATGGGCTGCACGTACACCAAGCCGTATTAGACCAAAAGGAAACCGAAACCGGCATTTCCATTCATTTGGTTAACGAGCAGTACGATCAAGGTGCCTTGTTGTTTCAGCAAAAGGTTTCCATAGCAGCATGTAAAACAGCCGAGGAAGTGGCGCAAAAAGTAAACGCATTGGAACATGCCCATTTTTCTTCGGCAATTGAATCCTATTTAACTTCTCAACAAGCCTAACAATGCAGACCAATCAAGTACACATCTATACCGATGGAGCGGCCAAAGGAAATCCGGGGCCTGGCGGATATGGAGTGGTGATGGAATGGGTGGGCAAACCCTACCGCAAGGAATTTTCGGCGGGATTTCGACACACCACCAACAACCGGATGGAATTGCTGGCTGTAATTGTGGGATTGGAGCAATTAAAAAATCCCAAAACACAGGTATTAGTAGTATCAGACTCCAAATATGTGGTCGATGCCGTAGCCAAAAATTGGGTGTTTGGTTGGGAAAAAAAAGGCTTTGCTGGCAAGAAAAACCCCGATCTCTGGAAGCGATTTTTACTCATTTACCGCCAACATCACGTAACTTTTCAGTGGATTAAAGGCCACAACAATCATCCGCAAAACGAACGCTGTGATGTATTGGCTGTTGCCGCATCGATGCAAAAAGAGCTGTTTGTCGATCAGGAATACGAGAGTGGGGTGGAATGAGTTCTCCGTTGTCGGTTCAGAAGATTGAAAAATTGAATGATTGAAAGATTGAAAGATTTAATCTAGTAGCTACCGTTTGGTCCCGAGGTTTCGAGATTGGAATTTGAAAATTGAATGTTGCGTGTAAATTGGTCCCGAAGCTTCGGGATTGTAATTTCAGAATTGGAATTTACTTCATTCGTGCGTTCGAGGCTAAGAGCTGTAAGCTGATGGCTAACAGCTAAAACTCACTTATACAAATTATTATACTCCACATACTCCCAAACGGCCTGCGGCAATAAAGCGGCTGCATTTTTTTTGTCGTGAATCGCTTGGCGAATAAAGGTGGATGAAATTTCGACTACCGGCGCGTCAACAAAATGTACGTTGGGGTGATTAGCTAGCGTTTCATTTGCGGGTTCGGGCGAAATTCGCGGGTAGACATACATGGGGTAATGCGCCAAAATCACTTCGTAGTTTTTCCACTTGTGAAAGGTTTTCAGGTTGTCTTCGCCCAAGAGCAACGAAAATTCGTGTTGGGGATAGGCCTCAGAAAGCAAGGCCAAAGTATGTACCGTATAATTAGGCTGCGGCAATTTGAACTCAAAATCACTGGCCTTGAGTTTGGGGTAGTTTTCGGTAGCCAAGTTCACCAAATGCAAACGCTGGTAATCGTCGAGTAAAGTGGCTTTCTTTTTGAGCGGATTGTGTGGCGTAACCACCAGCCAAATTTGCTCCAACTCCGTATACTCCGCCATGTGATTGGCGATAATTAGGTGTCCCACATGAATGGGATTAAAAGTGCCAAAATAGAGTCCTATTTTCATGGTTTTCAGTGATTAGTGACTAGTGATTAGTGATTAGTAACTAGTGACAAACTCTTTAACCAAATCACTTGCTTCGGCTTTGGCGACATCCAAATCATAATTTTTAATGATCACATCAAATTGCGGAGCCGTGGCCAGTTCAACCGAGGCTTTGGCAATGCGCATGTTTATTTTTTCATCGGTTTCGGTGGAGCGTTTTTTGAGTCGAATTTTGAGTTCGTCGATGCTGGGTGGTTTCACAAAAACAGCCAATGTTTCTTGCGGGAATTTTTTCTTGATGCGCAAGCCACCAGCCACGTCAATGTCAAAAATTACGTTTTTGCCCAAGGCCCAAATGCGTTCTACTTCGCTTTTTAAAGTACCGTAAAAATTATCGCGATACACCTCTTCCCATTCTACAAAATCTTCGGCTTTGATGTGTGTTTTAAACTGCTCAATTGAGATAAAATAATAATCCGTCCCGTGGATTTCTTCGCCTCTAGGTGCACGAGTAGCGGCTGATACCGAGAAGGCCAAATTCAATTCGGGTTGTGCCAACAAATGCCGCACTATCGTGGTTTTTCCGGAGCCCGATGGCGCCGAGAATACGAGTAATTTTCCTTTTTTCATTTCTTTCTGGTAGCTAATTACTTATAAAACATTAAGTACTTGCTCTTTAATCTTTTCCAATTCGTCTTTCATTTGCACCACCAATTTTTGCATGGTTGCGTGATTGGCTTTAGAGCCCATGGTATTGATTTCTCGTCCCATTTCTTGGGTAATAAATCCGAGTTTTCTACCATTGGCTTCAGCCCCATTCAGGGTTTCGATGAAGTAATCTAGGTGGTTGGTGAGACGCACTTTTTCTTCGGTGATGTCTAATTTTTCCAGGTAATAGATCAATTCTTGCTCAAATCGGTTTTCATCCACCTGCACTTGCAATTCGGCAATGGCGGTCTGCAAACGGTCCTTAATAGCTTGTACCCGCTCGTGGTCAAGCAGCAAAGCTTCTTGCATATAGCTGCGAATATTGCCAATGCGCAAAACAAATTCTTTTTGCAATGAAGCCCCTTCGTCTACCCGAAATTGGGCAATGTTGGCTAAGGCTTCTTGAATCACGTGTTGAATTTCTATCCAATCGTTTTCGTCAATTTCATCTCGTTCGGTTTTGAGTGCATCGGGCATGCGCACCGCCATTTTCATCAATTCAGTCTCATCGGCTTGCGGCAAAACGGCTTTCATTTGTTGCATGTAGGCTTGCACAATGGGGACATTGATTTTGGTTGAAGTTTGCTCGCCGGTCAATTCTATATATACCGACAAATCTATTTTACCGCGTTCCAAACGTGTCGCGACCTCATTGCGAAGCCCTAATTCCATCTCCCGGTACACCGACGGAATGCGCACATTCAAATCGAGGCCTTTGCTGTTTAGGGATTTCACTTCGACAGTAATTTTTTTGGTCGCTAATTGAAGGCTGGACTTACCAAAGCCCGTCATGGATTGTATCATAGGTGATGTAAAAAGTGATCAAATATAGGAAAAATCGGCAAGCTGCTAGGTCTTTGCCTTGGGGTCTTTGTTTTGTGTAACCAAATACACGCCTGTAAAAATGAGCAAAGCTGCCGTGAGTTTTACCGCCGAAATCTCATCTTTCCCTAGCCCGATGGCAAACACCGAAGCAAACAGGGGTTGCAAGTAGATAAATACGGCCACTGTAGTAGGTTTGAGTTCCCGCATGGAAATCAAGTTAAGCAAATAGGTTAAAAAGGTTGAGCCCACTACGATAAATCCAATTTTATAATAAATACTCAAGGGAATAAGTTGCCAAGAAATCGCTTCAAATTCGGGCCAACCAAATGGAATTACTAACAAAAGCCCGAAGGTATAGATCCATTTCACGAAGGTAAAGGCGTTGTATTTATTCATCAGTTTTTTCACTAAAATCAGGTAAAAGCCGTAGGAAATGGCGTTGATAAAAACCAATAAATTGCCCAATGAAGCATGCGGCGCATTGTGAATGGATTTGCCATATAAGATAAGTACGGCTGTCCCTATTAAACCCAAAACCAGACCAATAATTTTTTTGAGGGCTAGTCTTTCACGCAGCATAAATGCCGATAAAACCAATACAATCATGGGGGTGGTACACATTAAGACTGCTCCCATGATGGGCGAAGTAAAACTCAATCCCTTAAAAAAAGTGAGCATGTTTAAGGCCACGCCAAAAAAAGCAGCAAAGAATATTCGCGGGTAATCGCCAAGCGCAATTTTTTCTTTCGGACCCAAAAAAGCAAAGGCCCAAAACAACACTGTGGCGCCAAATACACGCAAGAGTATAAACCCAAAAGGCATCACATAATTGGGCATCACGTCTTTGGCAATGGTAAATGTAACCCCATACAAAATGGAAACTAGGGTGGCTGAAATATAGGCGTAGTTGCGTCTAATCATGGGCTAAGGCCGCCAAAGCTTTGGCTACAATTTCAGGTTTATTGCCTATGTATACTTGATTTTCTATCACAAAAACCGGACGCGCCAAAAATGTATAATGCTCCAACAAATACCTTTTGTAGTCAACTTCGGTAAGAATTTGGTTTTTTAAGTTGTAGGCTTTGTACAATTGTGCTTTTCGGCTAAACAGGGCTTCGTAGCTCCCTGCTAATTTTTGTAATTCCTGCAATTGATCGTCGGTAATTGGATCTTGCTTGATGTCGTGATAGATCAATTTGGCTTTGGGCGAAATCGATTTGACGATTTTTCGACAAGTATCACAGGAGGGCAAATAGAAAACGGTGTCTTTCATAGTTTTATTGAAGCAAGTATTGTTCTCCCAAATCAGCAAATGAAATAAATAGGTCTATTGGGCCTTGGGCATAACACGCCACTTCGTAGGTATTGTAATGAAAAAGAATGCCTTTTTCATTGATGATGAAGTTTTTGGGTAAAATAAATCGGTCATCGGTAAAAAAATAACCGGCCTCAGTAAGCGAAGAATTTGCGGCTATTTTGAGTTGCTTTCTAAATTTGTCCTCGACCAATTTGGTCAGTTGGGCCCTGTCCAAAAACACATCAGTGAGTTTATACGTTTGGCCGCTTTCGGGATTAAACAACAGCGATTCAGTAGCGCCATAACCGTGTGCGCCGCCTGTAAACAAATAATAGTCTACTGTTACATTGAGCAATTTTTTGGATTGGAAATTTATTTTGGCGGTCGCTTGGGCCTCCCACGAAGGCAAACTGTCTTGTTTGAGCTCGTCTTTGATTTGGGAATAATTGGTCACAAACGAATTGACCAAAGCGTCGTAATTTTTTACTTCTAGGATTTTTTCGGCCGTGTAAACGCTGTTGCATAAGGTAGTAAAAATTCGTTTATTTATGGCTTGTTCTACTGGGTCATTGCCTTCAAAATGGGTGATTTCTAAGTTTATTTTAGCTTCATTATAGATTGCCGAGGTATCCGCCGATGTGGCTTTGTAATAGGTTTGGGAGCTGGTTCTCCATTCTTTGGCACAACTGGCCAAAAGCAAGGGAATACTCAAAAAAAGCAATCGGAATGTGGAGCTATTTTTCATTGGAATGACGGGATAAAAAAAATATAATAAACGCGTTTACATTTAATGGTAAAGGTAGTTTTTCAGTATACAATTAAACAATAACTTTGCCAAAAAAATTGGGTCTATGAAATTTAATACCAAAACCATCCACGGGGGCCAACACCACGATCCCTCAACCGGAGCTGTTATGCCTCCCGTATACCAAACCTCCACCTATGTGCAAACCAGTCCCGGACAACCCGTAAGTGATTACGAATACAGCCGGGCCTCAAATCCTACCCGGACAGCCTTAGAAAACGCCTTGGCCAGTATAGAAAATGGCGCGCGTGGTTTGGCTTTTTCTTCGGGTTTGGCAGCCACCGATTGCGTATTGCGCTCTTTTAAAGCCGGCGACGAAATTATTGCCATGGACGATTTGTATGGCGGAACTTATCGATTATTTACTCGCATTTATAAAAACTCAGGCTTGGTGTTTCATTTTGTTGACATGAATGATTTGGATGCTTTTCAGGCCTTGATTAACGAAAACACCAAAATGGTTTGGGTAGAAACACCCACCAATCCGTTAATGAAATTGGCCGATATTGCGGCCATTGCGGCCATCACCAAAAAACAGCAAATTCTATTTGCGGTTGACAATACGTTTGCAACACCCTATTTACAAAAACCCTTAGACCTAGGTGCCGATTTGGTGATGCATTCGGCTACCAAATATTTGGGCGGACATTCTGATGTAATTGCAGGAGCGCTCGTTGCCAAAACCGCCGAATTGGGCGAACAATTGCATTTTCAGCAGTTTGCCTCGGGTGCCACCTTGGGACCCATGGACAGTTTTTTGGTTTTACGCGGCATCAAAACCTTACATTTACGGGTACAACGCCATTGTGAAAACGGCGAAAAAGTTGCCGAATTTCTTGCTAATCATTCAAAAGTAAATACTGTGTATTATCCAGGTTTGGCTAGCCATCCACAACACGCTTTGGCGCAAAAACAGATGAGCGGCAACGGCGGCATGGTTTCCTTTACTTTTGCCTCAGGGAGCAAAGCTGACGCGATTTCGTTCTTAGAAAAACTTCAGGTGTTTACCCTCGCCGAATCCTTAGGTGGTGTTGAATCCTTAGCTAACCATCCGGCCTTAATGACGCACGCTTCGATTCCGGAAGATGTGAGAAAGAAAGGCGGTATTTCAGATGATTTAGTTCGACTGAGTGTGGGTATAGAAGATATTGACGACCTCCTTGCCGATTTGGCTCAGGCCTTAGCCTAAACAGAAAAAAGCCCGTTAGCATTTACTAACGGGCTTTTTTCTGTTTATTGAGATTCTCTATTCTATGTAATAAATATATCCCACATTCAACCAAACCAACCAGTCGTTGGCTTTATTTTCTGGATATAAACTTGGGTTTGGATTTAAACCATCAACCCAGTTTGAAAAGAAATATTGCATACGCATGTCAATCATTAAATCAGACAAAGGAGCCAATTTGTATCGGGTGCCTACACTTCCTACGATAGACCAAACTGATCCACCTTCGTTTTGTGTCGCATTGTAGTATTTGATAGGCGTAGTTGCTGGCGTATTCAATTCTCCATCGCCAATCGTAGACCAAGCTGCTGGATCGTAAAAACTAAATTGTCCGCCCAAACTAACAAAAGGAGCTAAGCCCCCAATAGTTGCTGTAAAATCGCGGATACTAAATGGGTAATATTCCAATTGCATTCCCAAATTGGTTACTTGAGTACTTCCTCGCATGGCACGCAATTGGTCATTGAACAAAGCTGTTCTAGACGGGTCAACCCATTCACCATAGTGTTTTAGGAATGTTTTATTAAACGATAATTCGCTGCGTAATTTAAAGTGATCATTGAAATATGTCTCAGGAGTGTAGCAGTTACATTCTGCTTTGTACGAAAAATTGAGGTAATGAATAATTCCGTATCCGTATCCGGTGTTTCCCATGTTGGTTGAATAGTCGTTTCTTTGACCATAATCAGATTTAAACGACACTGGACCAACGATGGCTCCAACTTCATGTGAAAATCCAAATTGTGCCCATGCAGCATTGGAAATTCCCATAAAAAGGAAACAAGCGAGTACGGTGTGTTTTGCTAATTGCATATCGAGTTTTTCAATTCCCGACAAATATATAAAAACATCATACACTTCTAAAAAAAATTCTAAAAAAAGGCTACTTAATTTTAGCTCAATATATTAGAGTGTTTTTTGAGAAATTTTTGCGGGAGCACGTTTGATTTTAGAGAGTATAATTTAACCTAAAATCAATAGAAAAATTAAAAAATCATCCCCCGTATTTTCATATTAATGTATATTTGTGGCCAATTAACGAAAACGTTTCTTAACGTCAATAATTTTACAAGTATGTCACAAAGTATTACTGCTTTTATTGAAGCTGTCGCCAAAAGAAATCCCAACGAGCCTGAGTTTATGCAAGCTGTTAAAGAAGTTGCTGAAACGGTAATTCCTTTTATTGAACAAAATAAAAAATACCAAAACAAAATGTTATTGGAGCGTATGGTTGAAGCCGAACGTGTCATCATGTTTCGCGTAACCTGGATAGACGATTCCGGAACTACACAAGTAAACCGCGGCTACCGCATTCAGATGAATTCGGCCATTGGACCATACAAAGGTGGACTTCGTTTTCATCCTTCGGTAAATTTGAGTATTTTGAAATTCCTTGCTTTTGAACAAACCTTTAAAAATAGCTTGACTACTTTGCCTATGGGCGGTGGAAAAGGAGGCGCCGATTTTGATCCAAAAGGGAAATCAGACATCGAAATCATGCGTTTTTGCCAAGCGTTTATGACCGAATTGTCGAAGCACATTGGTGCCGATACCGACGTACCTGCGGGAGATATTGGTGTAGGTGGACGTGAAGTAGGCTACATGTTTGGCCAATACAAAAAATTACGCAACGAATTTACCGGTGTATTAACGGGTAAAGGAATTTCATTTGGTGGGTCGTTAATTCGTCCCGAAGCAACCGGATACGGAAACGTATACTTTGCACAAAGTATGTTGGGCACGAAAGGCGATAGCTTTGCCGGAAAAACTGTCGTGGTTTCGGGATCTGGAAACGTGGCGCAATATGCAGCCGAGAAAGCCACCCAATTGGGCGGAAAAGTAGTTGCCCTTTCTGATTCTGCAGGCTACATTTATGATGCCGATGGTATTGATGCCGAAAAATTGGCCTTCGTGATGGAAATCAAAAACGTAAATTATGGTCGCATCAGCGACTATTTGACTAAATATCCTAATGCTAAATACGTAGCAGGCAAACGTCCTTGGGAAGTGAAATGCGACATTGCTTTGCCTTGCGCAACCCAAAACGAACTCAACGAAGAAGAAGCCAAGGTATTGGTTGCCAATGGCTGTACCTGTGTGTCTGAAGGCGCCAATATGCCGACTACTCCAGAGGCCGTAGAGGTATTTCAACACGCAAAAATTTTATTCGCTCCCGGAAAAGCTTCCAATGCTGGTGGTGTAGCCACCTCTGGTTTAGAGATGTCTCAAAACTCCTTGCGATTAAGCTGGACGAGTGAAGAAGTAGACGAGCGTTTAAAAAACATCATGTTGAACATTCATGCTTCTTGCGTGAAATATGGTGCCGATGCAACTGGCCACATTGATTATGTGAAAGGCGCTAACATTGCAGGCTTTGTAAAAGTAGCCGACGCCATGTTGGGGCAAGGGGTTGTATAAAACCAACGCTATATCATTTCTAAAGCCTTCTATTTCTTGGAAACAGAAGGCTTTTTTTCGCACACGAAACACCTCAAAATTCTTTGTGTTTATACTATATTTGCTTCGCTATATGGGCATATTATGAAAAACACCTTGCGTCTCCTTTTCCTTATTGGATTCTATCCGTTGCTTTTTGGTCAACCCGCTGCCCTTTGGAAAGGCTATTTTTCATACAATGAAATTAAAGATTTAGCCGAATCTACCTCAAAAGTGTATGCGGCCTCAGAAAACGCGCTGTTTTCCCAAGATGTGTTTTCAGAAAACATCAAAACCACCAACACCATAGACGGCCTTTCGGGCCAAACCATTTCGGCCATTTACCACAGCGAAACCCAACACAAAACCTTGGTAGGCTATGAGAACGGCTTGCTCATTGTGATTAACGAACTGGACGGCTCCATGCGCTCGGTGGTGGATATTATCAACAAGACCTTGCCGCCCACCATCAAAAAAATTAACCACATGATGGAATACCAAAACACCGTGTATTTGTCGTGTGATTTTGGCATTGTGGAATACCATTTAGACACGCTCGAATTTGGAGACACCTATTTTATTGGGGATAATGGAACACAAATTAGCGTACAACAAACCGCCATATTCAACAACACACTGTATGCCGCTACCTATATAAACGGCATTCGCAAAGCAGCCCTAGACAATCCCAATTTAAATGATTTTAACCAATGGACTTCGCTCGACACCAATGGCTGGACGGGAATTGCGGCCTTTAGCAACAGCTTGTTTGCGGTGTCCAATACGGGTTATGCCTACCAATGGAATGGAACCAGTTTTGTAAATTTTACCTATTTGTTGGCTCCATCAGTTGATATGCGTGTAAGTAATTCGTATCTCGTATTTACCACCGAAAACAAAGTGTTCGTATACGACAGCGACCTGGTTTTGCTGCGACAAATTCAACATACCGAACTCAGTAGTGAGCCGGTTCGATTTAGCTGTGCAGCGGTAAAAAACAACACCATTTATATGGGCACAGTCGCCGATGGCTTGCGCACCAATTCTCTAAGTGCCGGTGCATATAACAACATTACCCCTGACGGACCTTTGCGAAACACTATTTTTTCGCTCACCAAATCCCCCTCTGCCTTATGGGCGGTTTATGGTGATTATACGGTTTCCTATAATCCGTATCCGTTAGATTATTATGGGATCAACAAATGGACCGCCGACTCGGGCTGGCTCAACCTTAACTACCCCGAAATAGAATCGGCTGTTGGTGCCGAGGTGGCTTCTATCGTTCGGGTGAGTGTGAATCCTGCCGATGAAAACCAAGTTTTTGCTAGTTCATTTCATTCGGGTTTAGTAGAGCTAAATCAGGACATTCCCACAACGCTTTTCAACCAAAACAATAGTGGGTTGGAAGCTCCAACCGTTGCCAACACCGTGCGAATAAACGGAACAGCTTTTGATAAAAATGGCAATTTGTGGGTAACGAATAGCATTGTAAAAAACGGATTGAAAGTAAAAAAAACTTCGGGGCAATGGCAGTCCTACAACATGGAAACACAGGTTAGCTCTGTAAGCACCTTAAATTTTGGGCGCTTAACCATAGACAAAAACGGCACCAAGTGGATGTGCACCCGCAGCGATGGGCTTATCGGGTTTAATGAAGGCTACAACAACTTGTTTAAAAAAATAAATTTTGGCTCAGAGTTGGGTAATTTGCCCTCCAAAGACGTGCGCGTTTCGGCCATCGACAACAACAACCAACTCTGGATAGGTACCCTGCAAGGATTGCGTGTGCTCTCAAGTGTGGATAGTTTTTTGTCCAACAACCAAATGACAACCTATCCCATCATTATTTTGGAAGACAATTTGGCACAAGAGTTATTATACGAACAATTTATCACCGACATCGAAGTAGATGGCGCCAACAACAAATGGATTGGCACTGCCGATTCGGGCGTGTTTCAGGTTTCGTCTGATGGCCAACAAACGCTGCATCACTTCACCAGCAGCAATTCGCCGCTGCCTAGCAACGGCGTAAACGACATCGCCATCGATCCACAATCGGGGGAAGTTTTTTTTGCTACATCCAAGGGCATGGTTTCCTACAAGGGTACCGCGACTGCAGCCAACGACGATTTAAACAGCGTATACATTTACCCCAATCCGGTGCGTCCAGACTTTGACGGTACCGTAAAAATAAGCGGCCTCATGGACGACACGACTATAAAAATTACCGACATCGAAGGGAATTTGGTGTTTGAAGCCATTGCCCAAGGCGGAACCTTAGAGTGGGACACCACGGCCTTTGGCAAGTACCGCGTGGCTTCGGGTGTTTATATGTTGTTTATCTCCTCTAAAGATGCGGCACAAACCAACGTCAAAAAAGTGATGATCATCAGATAAGTAGTTCGTATGCAAGTCAAAACCAAAGCGATTGTACTTACGGCGATTAAATTTCAGGAAAGCAGTTTGATTGTTAAATGCTTCACCCAATCTGACGGGCTAAAATCCTATCTCATTCGGTCGGCCTTTGGATCAAAATCAGCCAAAGTGGGCGGCGCAAAAATTGGCTATTTTCAGCCCATGACACTTCTTGAAATTGACGCGGTGCACAAAAACAAAGGCACCTTGGAGCAAGTAAAAGAAGTAAAAATTTACTGGCCCTACCAAACCATTCCAACCGACATCGTGAAAAGTAGCATCCTGCTTTTTTTGGCCGAAATGCTGCAGCATGCCATACACGAAGAAGAAAAAAACAGTGACTTTTTTGGCTTTTTAGAAGCAGCCTTGTTGTGGTTGGATACCCACCAGGAAACGGCCAATTTTCATTTGGTTTTGTTATTGAAAGCCACCAAATATTTGGGATTTTACCCCGACACATCCCAAGAGGAATTGCCCTATTTCAATCTGCAGGAAGGCCAATTTTCAAACACTTTATCCTTGGGTACACTCACGGAACAAGAAACTGACTTGCTTAAAAGAGGTTTGTACTTGCAGTTTGATTCCGATCAGAAATCGTTTCACGTGAGCGAGCGGCAACAACTGCTAAAAATTATCATTGATTACTTCACACTTCACCTCAGCGGCTTTAAAAAACCCAAATCACTCGAAGTGTTGAAGGAGGTTTTTAGTTAGCGGTTGGCTGTTGGCTGTTTTGAAGATTGAAAGATTCAGTCTAGTAGAGACCGTTAGGTCCTGAAGCGACGGGATTTCATTGGAATTTAAATCCGTGCATTCGTGACTTAAAGCTAAAAGCTGATAGTTTTTCTTAGTATACTTCGCAAAACTCCCCTCTTGAGAGGGGTTGGGGGTGTGTTTTTATAAGTTATAAGTTAACGGTTTACAGTATTTCTTAGATTACATGTTAATTCAAAAATCACATATCAACACTCGTTAATTGTTAATCCTTTCTTTTTCCTTGATGAAAAAGAAACAAAAAATCAAGACCTGGGATTTTCGGCGATCAAAATAGGCTCACTTCCTAAAACTCAAAAACTCCCCCGCTCGCAAACTCGCGGGCTCAAACAGTTCGAGTTTCTTTACGGTCCCGAAACTTCGGGATCTCCTTTTTGTCCCGACGCTTCGGGACGCCTGCCAAA
>CAMBOW010000004.1 GCA_945869365.1 Flavobacterium psychrophilum
TTTGTTTCAAAATAACCGCTTTGCTTTGCGTTGTCAAGATAGGTTGAAATTAAGGTATACACCTCTGGAATTCCAGCTTGCGTAAGCGCACTACAACAAAGCACTTTGGGTTCCCAGCCCGACAATTTTGCAGGAAATAAATGCAACGCTCGGGCAAACTCCGCTCTCGCCAACTGCGCTTTTTTCAGGTTATCGCCATCGGCTTTGTTGATTACAATTGCATCGGCCATTTCCATAATGCCGCGTTTAATGCCTTGTAATTCATCGCCGGCTCCCGATAGTTTTAACAATAAGAAAAAATCAACCAGGCTGTGCACTGCGGTTTCGCTTTGACCAACGCCTACGGTTTCAATCAAAATAGTATCAAATCCACTCGCTTCACATAACAAGATTGTTTCGCGTGTTTTTCGGGCTACTCCACCCAAAGTAGTTCCTGCGGCCGATGGTCTGATAAAGGCCATGGGGTTTTTGACCAATTCTTCCATGCGGGTTTTATCGCCCAAAATACTTCCGTGCGACAAGGAACTACTTGGGTCAACGGCCAACACAGCCACTTTTTTACCCAGGCCAGTTAAGTAATTGCCAAAGGCTTCTATAAAGGTGCTTTTGCCTACTCCGGGCACCCCAGTGATGCCAATTCGAATCGATTGGTTGGCATGCGGCAAACAACTTGCAATAAGTTTGGCTGCAGCAATTTGGTGTTTGGTTTGTGTGCTTTCTATTAGGGTAATGCCTTGGCTTAAGGCCGTAATATTTCCGGCTAAAAGTTGTTGGCTGAGTGCTTCAATATCAAGGGTTTTACTCCGCAAATTTTGTACCCGTGTGGCTGCTTTATTATTAATGCTAGGCGGCATTGAAATTCCGTCTCTCTCTGATAAAGTCGATGCATTTTTTTTAGTAAAAGCCATGAATTGCACAATTGGTCGGGTAAAAATACATAAATTTGGGACACTAAATATTCATCATGATTGCTATTTCTCCTCAATTGATTGATCAACTAATTCAAATTCTGGGCCCAGACTACGTCTTTCAAGATGAGTCTACACGCCGCCACTACGGGCACGACGAAACCGAAGACTTTATGTTTCCACCTGCCGTCTTAGTAAAACCCGGTACACCCCAAGAAATTGCACAAATTATGCAGTTGGCCAACCAGTATTATACTCCGGTAACTCCGATTGGCGCTCAAACCGGCTTAAGTGGCGGTGCTTTGTGTGTGCACCAAGGCATTGGGTTAAGTATGGAACGATTTTCAAAAATTTTAGAAATTGACGAAAATAATTTGCAAGTCACCGTCGAACCCGCTGTAATTACACAGGTTTTACGTGAAGCCGTTGCCGAAAAAGGCTTGTTTTATCCACCCGACCCGAGCAGCCAAGGCAGTTGTTGGATAGGCGGAAACGTAGCCGAAAATGCCGGTGGAGCCCGTGCTGTAAAATATGGCGTAACCAAAGATTATGTACTCAATTTAGAAGTGGTGTTGCCTTCGGGCGAGATCATTTGGACGGGTGCAAATACGCTTAAAAATTCTACCGGATACAACCTTACTCAATTGTTAGTTGGCAGTGAAGGAACATTGGGAATCATTACCAAAATTGTCTTGAAATTACTCCCCAAAAATAGCCATACCGTGCTGATGCTCGTGCCATTTTATCAGGCTAAGCAAGCTTGTGAAGCGGTTTCGGCCATCTTTAGAGCGGGCGTAGTGCCCAGTGCTTTAGAGTTCATGGAGCGCGATGCGATTGATTGGACCTTGCGTTTTGTAGAAGGGTTGCAAGTAACTGTTAAACCCGAAGTGCAAGCACATTTATTGATTGAAGTAGATGGGAATTATCCCGATATTTTGTTTCAAGAAGCCGAAAAAATTATGGGAGTAGTCGAGCAATTCGAAATTGACGAGGTGCTTTTTGCCGACACCGAAGACCAAAAAAATGCCCTGTGGAAAATGCGTCGTTCGGTGGCCGAAGCCGTAAAAGCCAATTCGATTTACAAAGAAGAAGACACGGTAGTGCCGCGTTATGAATTGCCCAAATTATTGGAAGGCATTAAAACAATAGGCGCCAAATACGGTTTTCAATCGGTTTGTTATGGCCATGCAGGTGACGGAAATTTACACGTAAACATCATCAAAGGCGACATCACCGATGATAATTGGAACACCCAAGTTACCCGAGGTATACGCGAAATTTTTGAATTGACTGTTTCTCTAAAAGGAACGCTTTCGGGCGAACACGGCATTGGCTATGTGCAAAAAAACTACATGGACATTGCTTTTTCTAAAGTTCAGTTGGAATTGATGAACCAAATCAAGCGAGTGTTTGATCCGAATCGCATTTTAAATCCAGGTAAAATTTTCCCAGATGAATAAAAAAAATCCCGAGCAATCGGGATTTTATCGTTAATCCCGTTTGGGACTTTGTTTTTTATTGCGCTTGTCTTCTTTTTTTTCTTTGGCCGTTTTAAGCGGTTCTTTCTTGGCCGATTTCTGTACGTCTTTTCCTTTTGCCATCTGTGTTACTTTTAAAAGTTCCAAGTAAAGATAGGCTTTTCGAAGCTACCGCCGAGCATAAAAAAATCCCCAGGAATATACTGAGGATTTAGTTGTATGGTTGTAATGAAATTTATTCTTGTACAATTATCCATTCGCCCGAATTCAATAGGCTTTCGGCTTTTTTGTATTTCATGGTTTCGGTTTTTCCGCTCATCACGTGTTTTACCGTAACATTGTCATTTCGATTAATTTTCGGTTGATCGCGAACGATGGTTTCAGTTACTTGACGCGCTTGCGTTTGTCCGGCTTCTCTATTTTGTTCGGCCAGGGTATCGCTGTTGGGCACCTCGTCTTTTGACGTTTTATAGTTTTCCTTGACCTTTACTTTTTTGGCTTCTTGCACGGGATTCGCCGTTTGTTGCGGTAAATCGCCTTTAAACAAGAACGAAATCACTTCTTTATTTACCCCATCGAGCATGCTGCTAAACAAGTTATACGCTTCAAATTTATAAATCAGCAACGGATCCTTTTGTTCGTGTACCGCCAACTGAACCGATTGTTTTAATTCGTCCATTTTGCGCAAGTGTTTTTTCCAAGCTTCGTCTACAATGGCCAAGGTGATGTTCTTTTCAAAATCGGCCACCAATTGCACACCGGCTGTTTCGTAGGCTTTTTTCAAATCGGTTACCACGTTCAAGGATTTAATGCCGTCCGTAAATGGCACTACAATTCGCTCAAACTGATTGGACACATCTTCGTACACATTTTTGATGATGGGCATGGCCTCGCGCGCGGTACGTTCGGTTTTCTCGCTGTAATAGGCAAAAGCCACTTTGTATATTTTTCCAGTGATTTCACTGTCGCTCATGCGCTCAAATTCACTTTCTGAAATCGGAGAAGTAATGGCGAAATAGCGAATCAAATCAAATTCAAAATTTTTGAAGTCGTTGTTGTTTTTGTTGTGACGTACAATGTTTTCACTGGTGTCATACAACATGTTGGCGATATCCACTTTTAGGCGCTCCCCGTGCAAGGCATGGCGACGTCTTTTGTAGACAACTTCTCGTTGGGCATTCATCACGTCATCGTATTCCAACAAACGTTTACGTACCCCAAAGTTGTTTTCTTCTACTTTTTTCTGCGCACGTTCAATTGATTTGGTCATCATCGAATGCTGAATCACTTCGCCTTCTTTGAGTCCCATTCTATCCATGATTTTGGCTACACGCTCCGAACCAAATAAACGCATCAAGTTGTCTTCGAGCGACACATAAAATTGCGAGCTACCCACATCTCCCTGACGACCGGCACGTCCACGTAACTGTCTATCTACACGTCGAGAATCGTGGCGTTCGGTTCCAATGATGGCCAAACCTCCAGCAGCTTTTACTTCGGCTGATAATTTAATATCCGTTCCACGACCGGCCATGTTGGTGGCAATGGTTACAACGCCTGATTTTCCCGCTTCTTCTACAATTTGTGCTTCTTGTTTGTGCATTTTGGCATTCAACACATTGTGTGGAATGTTGCGCATTTTGAGCATACGGCTCAACAATTCAGAAATTTCTACCGAGGTGGTTCCAATCAAAACCGGACGACCTGCTTGTGAAAGTTCGGTCACGTCTTCAATTACCGCATTAAATTTCTCGCGGGTGGTTTTGTAAATTAAATCTTCTTTGTCTTTTCTTGACATCGGACGATTGGTTGGAATTTCAACCACATCCAATTTGTAGATTTCCCACAGCTCACCGGCTTCTGTAACGGCCGTTCCCGTCATACCAGCCAATTTGCTGTACATACGGAAATAATTTTGCAGGGTAACGGTAGCAAAAGTTTGAGTAGCCGCTTCAATTTTTACGTTTTCTTTGGCCTCAATCGCTTGGTGCAATCCGTCCGAATAACGACGACCGTCCATGATACGACCGGTTTGCTCGTCTACGATGAGGATTTTGTTTTCCATAATCACGTATTCCACGTCTTTTTCAAACAAGGTATACGCTTTAAGCAATTGGGTTAGGGTATGGATGCGCTCGCTTTTGATGGAGAAATCTTGAAACAACTTCTCTTTTTCTTCGGCTTCGGCATCTTTGTCCAAGTTCATTTTTTCGATGCGGGCAATTTCGGTGCCAATGTCTGGCAATACAAAGAAAGTACCATCCGTATCGGTAGACAAGAATTTGATTCCGTTGTCGGTCAATTCTACTTGGTTGTTTTTTTCTTCGATCACAAAGTACAAGGCCTCGTCAATAATATGCATTTCACGGTTGTTGTCTTGCATGTATTGATTTTCGGTTTTTTGAAGCAATTGTTTCATGCCTTCTTCACTCAAAAATTTAATGAGTGCTTTGTTTTTGGGTAAACTTCTAAAGGCACGCAACAAATTGAATCCGCCGTCTTTGGTGTTTCCTTCTTTGACGAGGCGTTTGGCTTCGGTTAGGAATCCGTTGCTCAATTGGCGTTGCAGGCTTACTAAGTTTTCAATTTTGGGTTTCAATTCGTTAAACTCATGACGATCGCCTTGCGGAACCGGTCCAGAGATAATCAAGGGCGTACGGGCATCGTCAATCAACACCGAATCGACCTCATCGACAATGGCAAAATTGTGTTTGCGTTGCACCAAATCTTCGGGCGAATGCGCCATGTTGTCGCGCAAATAGTCAAATCCAAATTCGTTGTTGGTTCCGTAAGTTATGTCGGCATCATAGGCTTTTTTACGGCCTTCGGAGTTGGGTTGGTGATTGTCAATGCAATCCACAGTCAATCCATGGAATTCAAATAATGGTGCTTTCCAAGTGCTATCTCGTTTGGCCAAGTAATCATTTACGGTTACTAAATGCACGCCGTTTCCAGTAAGGGCATTCAAGTACAAAGGCAAGGTAGCTACCAAGGTTTTTCCTTCTCCCGTTTGCATTTCTGAGATTTTCCCTGAATGCAATACCATTCCACCAATCAGCTGCACATCATAATGCACCATGTCCCAGGTGATTTCTTTTCCGGCTGCATTCCACGAATTGGCCCAAATGGCTTGCTCTCCGTTTAGGGTGATATAGGTTTTTGTAGCCGATAATTCGCGGTCTTTGGCAGTAGCCGTAACGGTAAGGGAAGTATTTTCTTTAAATCGACGAGCCGTTTCTTTAATCACGGCGAATGCTTCAGGCAATAATTCGCCCAAAACTTTCTCTGAGATTTCATAGGCCTCTTTTTCGAGCGCATCAATACCCGCATAAATATCTTCGCGTTGATCAATATCGGTTACGCTTTCGGCCTCCTCTTTTAAGGCCGCAATTTTGGCGTCTTTGTCGGCGCGAGCGGCTTGGATTTTGGCTTTAAATTCGGCTGTTTTGGCTCTTAAATCGTCGTGCGAAAGCGCTTGCAACACAGGTTCAAATGCTTTTGTGTTGGTTAAACTCCCCTGAAGGGCTTTTACATCTTGTTGGGATTTATCTCCTACAAAAAGCTTTAATAGGCTGTTTATGAAACTCATAATATGGGTCGTAATTTCGTCGTTTTTAAGTGGGCAAATTTAGGCAAAAAAAAAGCCTCGCAGGAGACTTTTCAGTTGTTTTTATCTAATTTTTTTAATATTCATCCTCGTTCCAAAGATAATCTTCGTCGGTTGGATAATCAGGCCAAATTTCTTCCATTGATTCGTAGATTTCTCCCTCGTCTTCAATCGATTGTAAATTTTCTACAACTTCTAAGGGGGCACCTGCTCGTATCGCATAATCAATCAATTCGTCTTTGGTAGCAGGCCAAGGGGCATCGCTTAAATAGGAGGCTAGTTCTAGTGTCCAATACATCTTCGTTCGTGTTTAATTTTATGCAAAAATAAATTTTTTACTCAAAAAGTCAAGTAATTGTTGATTTATTTTTCAATAAGTTAATAATGTGGCAGTTAGATAGAAAATTAAATCAATTTACAGCATATTAATCAGCTTAAATTGTTATTTTCTTGGAATCCATTTTATTTCATTTGCTCCCAATTCGGCCGATAATTTTCGAGCCAATACAAATAGGTAATCCGATAACCTATTTAAGTAGGTTAAGGCCAACGGATGTATGGGTTCAAACTGATTGAGGTGCACCGCCAAACGCTCGGCTCTACGGCAAATGCAGCGGGCAATGTGACAATGCGAAACGGTAGGATGGCCGCCGGGCAAAATAAAATGCGTCATAGGCGCCAAACTGTTTTCCATGTGGTCCATTTCGTTTTCGAGAAACGTAATGTCCTCCGGAACAATTCCTAAATTTTGTAGTCTCGCCGTCCCATTTTTCAAGGTTTCTTTATCGGGTGGAGTTGCCATTATGGCGCCAATAGTAAACAAACGGTCTTGAATTTCAAGCAGCGTAGTTATGTGTTTTTCATCTACCGCTTGATCTCGCAGCAAACCCAAATACGAATTCAATTCATCTACCGTGCCGTAGCTTTCGATGCGAATGTGGTCTTTGTTTACTCGAGTTCCGCCAAATAAGGCAGTGGTTCCGGCATCGCCAGTTTTAGTATATATTTTCATAAAATTCCATTTTTATAAATTCCATCCCGAAACTTCGGGGCCAAAATCAAAAATCAAAAATCAACACCCGAGAGCTTTGCTCGAACTGGCGAAGCAATCAAAAATCGTTAATCAACCCGTTTTTGTGTCGCTTTCAATCATCCCATCCCGCAAACGAATCACGCGGTGTGCATAGGCCGCAATTTCTTCTTCGTGTGTTACCAAAATTACGGTATTGCCTTGGGCGTGAATGTCACCAAACAACTTCATGATTTCTATCGAGGTTTTACTATCCAAATTTCCGGTCGGCTCATCGGCCAAAATAATCGAAGGCGAATTGACCAAAGCTCGTGCTATGGCTACCCGTTGGCGCTGCCCGCCCGACAATTGGTTGGGTTGGTGGTCCATTCGGTCGGCCAAATTTACTTGTGTCAAAACTTCGGTGGCGCGTTTGTTGCGCTCTGATTTGGGAAAGCCCGCATAGACCATCGGAAGAGCTACATTATCGAGTGCGGTGGTTCGTGGTAACAAATTAAATGTTTGGAATACAAAACCAATTTCTTTGTTGCGAATTTCGGCCAATTCGTCGTCGTGCATTTGGCTCACGTCTTTTCCGTTCAAAATATAGCTGCCCGAAGTGGGTGTATCCAAACAGCCCAATAAATTCATCAAGGTAGATTTACCAGATCCCGAAGGTCCCATTAAAGCTACATATTCCCCTTTATTTATCTGTAAATCAATGCCTTTGAGTACATAGACAATTTCGTTGCCCAGTACAAAATCTCGTTTAATGTTGCTAATTTGAATAAGCGGATTGGCCATAAAGTAAGGTTGATTCGTTGTATTATTTTGGACGCCTAAAGTACAAAAGTGTTTTTATTTTGAAGTGAATTAACAGCGTATTGTGAAATGTTCTTTTTCTTGTTCAATCCGAAAAAATACCAATCCCCACTGAAAGGTGTCAATCGTTACAGTGACTTTTGGATGGTTTTTTATTTTTTCCCAGGCTGCCTCCATGTCGGCTGACCAATGAATATCGTCAAAAATCCAAAGAGAGTCGTTGGTGAAAGTTGGTAATAACAGGTTGAAATAATCCAGCGTGGCTTCTTTGGTATGGTTTCCATCAAAATAGACCATGCCAAAGGTTTCAGGTTTCAGGTTTAACGTTTCAGATTTCAGAGTTTTAAAAAAGGATTCAAATTCGGTATTCACAAATTCAACATTGGAATTTTCAACATATTTTTTCGCAGTGGACAGAGTATTTGGGCAACCTTCAAGCGAGGTGATTTTTGCTTTTGGATTTCCTAAGGCTAGGGCAGAAGTCGCCAATCCCAAGGAGGTGCCTATTTCAAGAATGGTGGTTGGTTGAAAATAGCTTGTAATTCTGAATAATAATTCGGCTCTTTTAGCAGAAATGCCAGCCGTTTTGGCAATTTTCGAGATGGTTCGGGTATTTGAGGTGA
Source organism: Flavobacterium psychrophilum (assembly GCA_945869365.1). Taxonomy (GTDB): domain Bacteria; phylum Bacteroidota; class Bacteroidia; order Flavobacteriales; family Flavobacteriaceae; genus Flavobacterium; species Flavobacterium psychrophilum_J. The sequence continues at coordinate 8,448 of CAMBOW010000004.1, forward strand.
ATACGCGTGAACCTGCCCCAAAATCAGTCACTTCTATGGTGTGGTGGTTTGCTAATAGCGATTTTCGATAGGATTTTAATTGGTTGTATTCTGGATAATTGGTGTGGTCATAAAAACATTTCGTCACCAAATTAAACACAAAAGGCGAATGCACGCCGTGTTGGTTGGTGGAGTGCCAAAGGAATTTGAGATAAGAGAATAAAGTTGTTTCAGGTTTCAAGTTTTCTACATTTTGCTCGAAAGCTCAAACCAGCGTTCTTCTTTGGTTTCTAGTTTTTTAATCAATTCCTGAAGTGCCAACGCTTTGCTATTAATATCGCTATCGGCTACTTTATTTTCGGCAAATAAAATTTCAATTTGTTTCTTCTCGTATTCCAAGTCCTTGATTTCGCGCTCTATTTTTTGCAATTCTTTTTGCTCGTTAAAGCTCAAGTTCGTGGTATTGTTTTGCTGTTTCCACTCTTTTTTCTCGGCCTTGTTGTCTTCTTTTTGTTGCACATCGGCGCTGTCTTCGTAGGCTCTGAAATCTGAATAATTACCTGGAAAATCTTCAATTTCGCCTTGTCCGCGAAACACAAATAAGTGATCCACAATTTTATCCATAAAGTAACGATCATGCGAAACCACCAATAAACAACCGGGATAATCCAATAAAAAACTCTCCAAGACATTTAGCGTTACAATGTCCAAATCGTTGGTGGGTTCGTCCAAAATTAGAAAATTCGGATTCTGAATCAAAACCGTACACAAATACAAGCGTTTCAATTCGCCGCCGCTCAATTTCTCCACAAAGTCGTGTTGTTTTTTGCGGTCAAACAAAAAGCGTTCAAGGAGTTGTCCAGCTGAAATAATTTTGCCTTTGGTGAGCGGAATGTATTCGCCGTATTCTTTAATGATGTCAATGACCTTTTGCCCCGGTTTTGGGTTGATGCCACTTTGGGTGTAATAGCCAATTTTGATGGTATCGCCTACCACTACTTTTCCTTGGTCTAACGGAATGGTGCCCGTTAATAGATTCAAAAAGGTAGATTTTCCGGTACCGTTTTTGCCAATGATGCCAATGCGTTCGCCGCGCTGAAAATCAAAACTAAAGTTGTCCAAAATAACCAAGTCCTTGAATTTCTTCGAAACCTTATGCAGTTCAATAATTTTGCTGCCCATGCGCTCCATGTTGATCTCCAATTCGACCACGTTTTCTTTGCGGCGGCTTTCGGCTTTTTGTTTGATCACGTAAAAATCATCTTGCCGCGATTTTGATTTGGTAGTACGCGCTTTAGGTTGGCGGCGCATCCATTCTAATTCTTTCACAAAGAGGTTTTTGGCTTTGTCTACGCTGGCGTTTTCAGAGGCAATGCGCTCTTCTTTTTTGGCCAAATAGTAGGAATAATTGCCTTTGTATTGGTAAATTTTTCCGTTGTCCAATTCGATGATTTCGTTGCATACGCGCTCCAAGAAAAAGCGGTCGTGCGTCACCATAAAGAGCGTGATATTTTCTTTAGCAAAATAACTTTCCAGCCACTCAATCATCTCGAGATCCAAGTGGTTGGTGGGCTCATCCAAAATCAATAAATCGGGTCGATTGATCAAAATAATGGCCAAGGCCAAGCGTTTTTTTTGACCGCCTGACAGGTTTTTCACCTTGAGTTTGAAATCTTCTAGTTTTAATTTGAAGAGAATTTGCTTGTATTGGGTTTCAAAATCCCAGGCGTTTAACTGGTCCATTTGGTCAAAGGCTTTTTGGTAGGCCTCTGCATCGTCTGGATTTTCAAGTGCTTTTTCGTATTGTTCAATCACCTTCAAGGTGCCGTTATCAGAGGCAAATATGCTCTCTTCTATGGTTAGTTCGTCTTGCAGCGTTGCATCTTGTGACAAAAAGGCCATATTGATGTCTTTGCGCACCACGACTTGTCCGGTATCGGGTTCGTCTTCGCCATTTAAGATTTTCATGATGCAGGTTTTGCCCGAACCATTCTTGGCAATAAAGGCAATTTTTTGGTCTTTGTTGATGCCAAAAGAGAGGTTTTCAAACAGCGTGCGTTCGCCAAATGATTTCGAAATATTTTCTACCGATACGTAATTCATTGCTGCAATTTGAAAATTTGTAGATGTGCCAATTTGAAAATGGACTATTGAAATTGGTGGAGCAAAAGTAGTATTTTAAATGGTGTCATCATTTTCAAATCGGCATATCTTCCAATTTTAGAACGGATAGGTTATATTTGTGGCATGCAACTCTCGGTGATCATCCTTAATTACAATGTGCGCTATTTTTTAGAGCAATGTGTGCGCTCAGTACAAGCAGCCTTACACGGAATTAAGGCCGAGATTATTGTGGTCGATAATGCTTCAGCCGACGACAGTTGCGCGATGATGCAACGGCTTTTCCCTGAAGTTTTACTCATCCAAAATACCGAAAATATTGGCTTCACCAAAGGAAATAATATTGGCGTAGCACAAGCCCAAGGCGAATTCATTTGCATCCTAAATCCTGATACTGTGGTGGCTGAGGATACCTTTAGTAAGTTAGTAGCTTTTGCTCAAAACAAATCCCAATTGGGCATGGTGGGTTGCCAACTTATCGATGGCAGTGGTCAGTTTTTACCCGAGTCCAAACGCGGCATTCCAACTCCCTGGGTGGCTTTTACTAAAATTACAGGGCTGTATAAATTTTTTCCTTCCTGGTCGATTTGCACCAAGTATTATGCCCAGCATTTATTGCCCAACCAAACTGGGGAAGTCGAGATTTTGGTTGGTGCGTTTTTATTTATGCGAAAGGAGGTTTACATAGAAGTTGGTGGATTTGACGAGAACTGTTTTATGTATGCCGATGACATTGATTTAAGTTACAGTCTACTCCAAAAAGGCTATCAAAATTGGTATTTTGGAGAAACCACCGTAATTCATTACAAAGGCGAAAGTACCTTGCGCGACCACAAGTACATGCGTCGTTTTCAAGAAGCAATGCAATTTTTCTACCGCAAGCATTTTGGTCAATCGGTTTTTTCTTGGTTTTTGATGATCGGCCTTCGTGTGGGTGCTTTTTTGTTTTCGCTTCAAAAAAAGAAACAGGCCGTTACGCAAGTAAAGCCCATTAGTTCATATGTGTTGGTTTCCAATCAGGAAGCGTTGCGCAAAACCTTGGCCGATAAACTACAAGCTACGGTAATTCGTACCGAAGATGTTCATACTCAACTAGGTCAAGCCCATCAAGAAGTGATTTTTGATGCTGATTTTATCTCAAATAAAGCCTGTATTGCACAAATGAAACTCTTGGCCAAGACCGGACTTACTTTTAAAATAAAACCCAAAAATGCAAATTTCATCCTGGGAAGCAACCACAGCAATGACAGAGGAACGGTGGTTTCCTGGTGAGATTTTGGTTAAAAAATATTCGATTGAAAATTGAATAATTCGTATACAAACAAGATTAAATTTAGTATTTTCGCAGGCAATAATAAAAAAGAGACCATTGGGTTACAACTATGGCAAAATTTGAATTAAAACTCCCTAAAATGGGGGAGAGTGTGGCAGAAGCTACGATCACAAATTGGTTAAAAGAAGTAGGGGATTCAATTGCTGCCGACGAGGTCGTTTTAGAAATTGCTACTGATAAAGTAGACAGTGAAGTGCCCTCAGAAGTGTCGGGTATTTTGGTCGAGAAATTGTTTGGCAAAGATGATTTAGTGCAGGTCGGTCAAACCATTGCCATCATTGAAACCGATGCATCAGCCGCTACTACTGTTGAAACGCCAGCTGTTGCACAAGCAGCCGAAGCAGTGATGCAAACTGTTGTAACTGCGCAAGAAACCGCAGCTGCTCCTGTTTTAGCCCCAGATTTTAGTCAATCAGACAAATTTTATTCTCCTTTAGTAAAAAATATCGCCAAACAAGAAGGAATTTCTTTGGCACAATTAGACCAAATTTCAGGTACCGGAAAAGAAGGCCGCGTGACCAAAAATGACATTTTAGCTTTTATTGAGCAAGGTGCAAAAGCCCCGCAATCGGCTCAGCCAGAAGCTGCCAAGCCAGTTTCGGCGGAAGCTCCGGTTGCCAAAGCGATGCCCGTTTCGGTGAATGGTCAAGACGAAATGGTTGAAATGGACCGTATGCGTAAGTTGATTTCCGGCTATATGGTTCAATCGTTACAAACCTCGGCACACGTACAATCGTTTATCGAGGTGGATGTGACTGCCATTTGGGATTGGCGCGAAAAAAACAAAAATGCCTTTGAAAAACGCGAGGGTGAAAAACTCACTTTTACGCCCATATTCATGGAGTTGATTGCCCGAGCTTTAAAGGATTTCCCGATGATGAATATTTCGGTTGAAGGCGATTACATCATCAAAAAGAAAAATATTAACTTGGGGATGGCTGCGGCACTTCCCAACGGAAACTTAATTGTTCCGGTGATCAAAAATGCCGATCAACTCAATTTGTTGGGCATGGCCAAAGCGGTCAATGATCTGGGCAGTCGTGCCAAAGCAGGTAAACTCAAACCAGACGACACCCAAGGCGGAACCTATACGGTAACCAACGTGGGAACTTTTGGCAGTGTGTTTGGTACACCCATCATCAACCAGCCGCAAGTAGGAATCTTGGCTTTGGGCGCCATTCGCAAAGTGCCTGCCGTAATCGAAACAACCGAAGGCGATTTTATTGGCATCCGCAAAAAAATGTTCTTGTCGCACAGTTACGATCACCGCGTAGTTGATGGGGCATTGGGTGGAAGCTTTGTGAAACGTGTGGCCGAATACATGGAAGCTTTTGATGAAAATAGAAGTTTTTAATTAAAAATTAAAAATGAATAATTAAAAATGAAGCCTCTTGGAAAAGGGGCTTTTTTTATTTCTAAGATCAATATAAAATGAGAAATCAACACAATCTGAAGCATTTCCAAATCTTCAAATCTTCAAATAAAAGTTCTAGAATACTCATGAACGGAGAACCGACAACCTACAACAGCTTCAATTATTCATTTTTCATTCTTAATTATACATTCCTAATTATCCTATCTTTGAACTTCTAAAAATTCACCATGGAACTCAAACTCAATAAACCCATTTGCTTTTTTGACCTCGAAACCACCGGCATTGAAGTGGCCAAAGACCGTATCGTAGAAATTTCTATTTTAAAAGTATTTCCCAACGGCACCCAAGAAAGCAAAACCTGGTTGGTGAATCCCGAAATGCGCATCCCCGATGTGGTGATTGCCGTACACGGTATTACGAATGAAAAAGTGGCCAATGAACCTACATTTTCGCAGTTGGCGCCGCAAATCCATAACATGATTAAAGATTCTGATTTGGCTGGATTTAACTCCGATCGCTTTGATATTCCGTTGTTGGTTGAAGAATTGTTGCGCGCTGGCGTTGATTTTGATATGAAAAACCGGGTATCTGTTGACGTGCAAACCCTCTTTCACAAAAAAGAAGAACGCACCCTGAGTGCAGCCTTGAAATTTTACTGTGGGAAATCCCTAGAAAACGCACATTCGGCCGAAGCCGATACGATGGCAACCTACGAAATTTTGAAGGCACAATTGGAACGCTATCCTGATTTAGAAAATGACATGAAGAGTTTGTCTGAATTTACAACACGCAAGAAAAGTGTCGATTTTGCGGGGTTTATTGCCCTGGATGCCGAAGGGCAGGAGATTTTTACGTTTGGCAAACACAAAGGTGCTCGTGTAGAAAAGGTGTTAGAAGACGAACCTGGTTATTTTGGTTGGATTCAAAATGCTGATTTCCCGTTGTATACCAAGAAAGTTTTGACAGCCATTAAATTGAGAAAGTTAAACAACAAGTTCTAGTAGTAGTATGAAAATCATTTGCATTGGCAGAAACTATGTGAAGCACATTGAGGAGTTGCAAAACGAGCGACCTGCTGAGCCCGTGGTGTTTATGAAACCGGATTCGGCTATTTTACTCAAACAGCATCCGTTTGTGATTCCGGCTTTCTCTAGCGATATTCAACATGAAGTAGAGTTATTGGTTAAGATTTCGAAAGTTGGGAAGTACATCGAACCCAAATTTGCCCATCAGTATTATGACGAAATTGGCTTGGGCATTGATTTTACCGCCCGTGATTTGCAACAACAGCTCAAAGACAAGGGTTTGCCTTGGGAAAAAGCCAAAGCGTTTGATGGATCTGCAGTAATTGGTGAGTTTAGATCAAAAAAACTTTTTAGTTCCCTGGAAAACATTAATTTTGAATTGAAAAATAACGAACAAACGGTTCAAACGGGAAATTCGGGTTTGATGTTGTGGAATATAGATGAACTCATTGCGCACGTTTCCCAATTTTTTACGTTAAAAATTGGAGACATTATTTTTACTGGAACTCCAGAAGGCGTAGCGAAAGTGATGCCAAATGATGTGTTGGAAGGGTTCCTCGAAAAGGAAAAAGTATTTAGAATAAACATTAAATAGTATGGCTTTACATTACAACTTAGCAAAAGTACATGCACTTTCAGATAACGATCCGGAGTTTGTGCAGCAAATCATTTCCTTGTTTGTCTCTGAAGTGCCTGCTGATTTAGAGCAGATAAAAACGGGAGTCAAAGAGGGTGATCACAAATTGGCCTACAGTTATGCGCATAAAATTAAACCTACTCTAGATTTATTGGGTATGGATGTGGCGTTTCAGGAAATACTTCAAATAGAAGCCTGGACCAAAGCCGAAGGAAAAAAGAAAGAAATTAAACCGGTTTTTGACAGCGTGGAAGCTCAAATCGAAAAAGCGGTCAAAGAAATTAGCAAAGATTTCGATTTGTAATTAAAAATAAAAATCAATAGAAAAGGGCTTATAATCAAGCTCTTTTTTTATGAAATCAAACAAGTAATGAAAGCAGCAATTCTTACCATAGGCGACGAAATTCTAATTGGGCAAATCGTTGATACCAATTCGAGTTTTATAGCCAAATCATTAGATAAAATTGGAATCGAAGTGTGCGAAATGCAATCGATAGCCGATGACAAGCAAGCGATTTTGGATGCCTTTGCGCGTTTTCAAGACCGGGTAGATTTGGTGTTGATAACTGGTGGCTTAGGCCCTACCAAAGACGACATTACCAAGCATACTTTTTGTGACTATTTTGGCGATCAGTTGCAACGCAATGTAGCTGTAGAGCAACACGTAATTGACTTGTTTCATGTGAAGCTCAAATTGGAGGCTACACAGGTAAACAAAGACCAAGCTTTGGTTCCTTCGCGCTGTGAAATTTTACATAATGCATACGGTACGGCCCCCGGCATGTGGATGAAAAAAGAACAAACTGTTTTTGTTTCGATGCCCGGTGTACCTTATGAAATGAAAGCAATCGTAACCGATCAGTTGGTGCCCAAATTGATGCGCGAATACCAACGTCCGTACATCATTCACCAAACTATTTTAACTTATGGGCAAGGGGAAAGCCGGATAGCCGAGCGCATTGAAGACTGGGAAAATAACTTGCCGTCGTTTATCAAATTGGCCTATTTGCCGAGTCCGGGTAAAGTGCGTTTGCGTTTATCAGCACGTGGAACAGATAAATCAGTTTTAGAAAATGCACTCAAAGCAAACATTGAACAACTCAATGAATTGATTGGAGAAATCATCGTTGGTTTTGAAGAAGAAGATACTATAGAAGTTGTTGTGGGCCGTTTGCTTCAAAAACAGCAACTTACGGTGGCTACTGCCGAGAGTTGTACCGGAGGAAAAATTAGTCAGTTGCTCACTGCTGTAGCCGGTTCTTCGGCCTATTTTAAAGGCAGTATTGTGTGTTATGCCACTTCGGTAAAAGAAACAGTGTTGGGAATAGATGCCCAACTGATCCAGGAGAATGGCGTTGTGAGTGCTGCGGTAGCGGTTCAAATGGCTGAACGCGTGAGACAACTCCTAAATACAGATTACGTCATTGCTACTACTGGAAATGCAGGGCCAAGTTTGGGCGATGAATCGGTGCCGCTAGGAACTGTTTTTATTGCGATTGCATCGGCGCAAGGAACAGTTGTTGAGGAGTTTAGTTTTGGTCAACCCCGAGAAAAAGTAATCAATGTAGCAGTGAATAAAAGTTTGGAACTGCTGCAAAAAGAAATTTTAAAAAATCTAGTTTAATTATTTTGGATATAGGTTTATTTTTCTTTTATTTGCACCCTCGAATTTAATAACGATAAAAGATAAGCATAATGTCAAGAGTTTGTGACCTTACAGGTAAAAGAGCGATGGTGGGAAATAACGTTTCTCACGCGATGAACAAAACCAAAAGAAAGTTTTCGGTGAACTTAGTGAAAAAACGTTTTTATCTTCCAGAAGAAGACAGATGGATTACCCTAAGAGTAGCTGCATCTACAGTAAAAACAATCAATAAAAATGGAATCACTGCTGTTTTGAAAAAAGCACAAGCTAACGGATTCATTAAATAATCCTTCCAAAAGTAAATAGAGAGTAAGATGGCAAAGAAAGGCAATAGAATTCAAGTAATATTAGAATGTACAGAACACAAAACTTCCGGTGTTTCTGGAACTTCTCGTTACATCACCACGAAGAACAAAAAAAATACACCCGATCGTTTAGAAATTAAAAAATTCAACCCGATCTTGAAACGTGTAACTGTTCACAAAGAAATTAAATAATAATAAGAAGCTTTTCTATAAAGTTTCAACACAAAATAATTGAATCATGGCAAAGAAAACCGTAGCATCGTTACAAACATCTTCAAAAAGATTATCAAAAGCTATTAAAATGGTAAAATCGCCTAAATCAGGTGCGTATACTTTTGTAGAAGCCATTATGACTCCAGAAGAAGTAGATGAGTTCTTGAGAAAGAAATAAATTTTCACACAGTATATAGAAGGCTACTTTCATTCGGAAGTAGCTTTTTTATTTTTATATTTAGCCCCTATTAGATGTCACGTAGATAAGTAGTATTTCCATGAGTTTTTTTAAAAAATTATTTTCCTCATCCAAAATTGACCCCAGCACAAGCGAAGAGGCCAAGCAAACCTTAGACAAAGGACTCGAAAAGTCTAAAGTGAGTTTTTTCTCCAAATTAACCAAGGCAGTTGCAGGAAAATCAAAAGTTGATGACGAAGTACTCGATAATCTAGAAGAAATTTTGGTTTCCTCTGATGTGGGTGTTGCGACTACGCTTAAAATTATTCAACGCATCGAGAAACGCGTAGCTGCGGATAAATATTTAGGCACCGACGAATTAAACCAGATACTGCGCGAAGAGATATCGGCTTTGTTGGCTGAAACCAATGTCGATAACGCTACTGATTTTGAAATTCCATCTACAGCAAAACCCTATGTAATTATGGTTGTAGGCGTGAATGGAGTAGGAAAAACAACCACCATCGGAAAAATGGCCAGTCAATACAAGAAAGCGGGTTACAAAGTGGTATTGGGCGCGGCAGATACTTTTAGAGCCGCTGCCATTGATCAGTTGCAAGTATGGGCTGATCGCGTGGGCGTTCCTTTGGTCAAACAACAAATGGGAAGTGATCCGGCTTCGGTTGCTTTCGACACCTTACAATCCGCAGTGGCGCAAGAAGCCGATATTGTAATTATTGATACAGCAGGTCGTTTGCACAATAAAACACACCTCATGACCGAACTCACCAAGGTGAAACGCGTAATGCAAAAAGTAGTCGAAACAGCTCCCCACGATGTGATGTTGGTGTTGGATGGTTCAACCGGTCAAAATGCCTTTGAGCAAGCCAAACAATTCACAGCGGCTACCGAAGTGAGTTCGTTGGCAGTAACCAAATTAGATGGCACGGCCAAAGGTGGCGTAGTGATTGGGATATCTGATCAATTTCAAATCCCGGTGCGTTATATTGGTATAGGCGAAGGCATCGACGATTTGCAGGTGTTTCACAAAACCGAATTTGTAGATTCTTTTTTCAACTAATAGGGTATGAGTATTTTCCAAAAACTGAAATCCATAAAAATCTTCCGGTTGATTCTAACCGCTGTAATTTTGATTTTTATAGGGAAAATTTTAGATCATTTTCATTTTCAAAATTTAGCTTTAACCATCAATTTGGGTGCTTTTTTCTTGTTTTTTTACAGCATCATAATTGCTATCGAATCTAGAGGTAAAAAGTAATTACGGCAACACCGCATTGATTTTTCCCCAAAGTATATTGTCAAACCCAGAAAGCGCATTATTTTGAGTATTTGCTGCTTCTCCCATGCGCACGACTACCATTTTTTTACTGGGTACCACATACAGTTTTTGATCGTTTTTGCCCAACGCGCAATACAGATCTGCGGGGGCATTGGGTATGAGATTTCCCGGATAAGTAACATTCACATCGGGTAGGCGAAAGGATGCTTTTCCGTTAAGCCACCATAAATACCCATACGATAGATTGAGATTTTGAGAACTTTGCGTAGCTGTATTCAGGTAGTTTTGATTAATCACTTCGGTGGTATCCCATGTTCCTTTGTTTAAACACAACAACCCAAAACGCGCCATACTTTTGGTGGTACTCCAATACACGCTATTGTTGTCTGATTGGTACCAAGCACCGGTCATGCCAATTTTGTTTTTAAGTTTGTTGCTGAAGTAGTTGTCCCAAGTTGTGTTAGCTGCAGATTCAACTACAGCTTGCAATTTTACATACACGTTGTCATAAGCCCAAATTGTTCCGGCGTTGCCTTGGTATTGCAAACAGCTTGGCGAGACACAATCGTCGTCTGAGGTGTCAGTATTGGGAAGCGTGTTGTTGTCATTACATTCATCACTCAAGCCCGAGGTCATACTCAATAAATGGCTGCAAAGGATAAGATTTTCTTTGGCTAAAGGGGCAGAAGTCCAGCCAGAACCCAAATGATCGGATACTCGATCGCTGCGCTGCAATAGTCCTTCTTGTTCAGCAATTCCAACAACGGTTGAAGTGAGTGTTTTGCCGGCACTTGCCCAGTACCAGGGCGTCGATTCAGAATGACCATTAAAGTAGCGTTCCACAACGATTTTTCCATCGACCAAAATAATAAAGCCTTTGGTATGGGATAACTCCAAATAATTGTATAACTCTTGTAAGGCTGTACTATCCCAATTTAAACTTGTTGGATCGGTGGTTTCCCAAACTCCAGTTGCGGGGGGGAAGTACAAGGGGTCATTGGGAATTGGGTTTACAACATCCGCATTACTGCTGCAAGCAAATACGGCAAATAGCGTTAATCCAAGAATAGCGTATTTCATATTTTAAAATTTTTCTACCGACTTTAAAAGTACAATTTAATTTAATTCATTTTTTTGCCTTGAATAAAAATGTAATTTTAGGCTGTAATTTTTTTCTTATGAAACACAGCTTCTATCTATTTATAACCGCTTTACTTTTTGCTGCATGCGGTTCATCCGTAAACGAATCGTCACTGAAAAACTTGAATGGCTATTGGGAAGTAGCAAAAGTAGTATTTCCCGATGGAAGCGAAAAAATACTGCCCCCCAGCGAAACCCATGATTATTATGAATACAAAGACCAAAAGGGCTTCCGCAAAAAAGTTTCGCCTTTGGTTACCGGAAATTATTTGGTAAATAATCTAAAAGATGAATTTGTAATTTCTACAAAAGAGAATATATTTTACATGAATTATAAAACTTTTTTGTCTACTTGGTCCGAGCAAATTCAATCAATTGATGAAAGTCAGTTGGTTTTAGTGAGTGAAGAAAAATATGAATATCACTACAAAAGACCCCAATCTTTTTCTGTAAAATAATGGCAAAACGACTAGGAAACGACAGTGCTATTGGTGCAATTTTAAACGAGATTATTTCCGTTAACAAATTGCAATCCGGATTAGATGAAGTTGATGTAAAATCGGCTTGGTTTGCCTTGATGGGCAATGGAGTTGCTGCCTATACCCGAGAGTTACAAGTAAAAAACAAAACACTCTATGTAGTATTGAGTTCGGCAGTATTGCGGGAAGAATTGCACCATGGCCGAGACAAAATTATTGTCCTGATTAACGACGAATGCAAACGAGAAGTAATCAACAAGGTCATTTTACGATAAAAAAAAGTCCCGTTCTATTGAGCGGGACTTTTTTTATGAGTTGTATCGATTTAGAATTGCTCTCTACCCGAAAAGTGAAAGGCCGATTCAATTGCTGCATTGTCATCGCTGTCTGATCCGTGTACTGCATTTTCTCCAATAGATGTTGCATATTTTTTACGAATAGTTCCTTCGGCTGCATCAGCAGGATTGGTTGCGCCAATTAAGGTTCTGAATGAATCCACTGCATTGTCTTTCTCCAAAATAGCCGCAACAATAGGGCCTCTGGTCATAAATTCAACCAATTCGCCAAAAAATGGACGTGCTGCATGTACCGCATAAAAAGCTTGCGCATCAACTACTGTAAGTTGTGTAAGTTTTAAAGAAACGATTTTAAATCCCGCTTCTGAAATCATGTTTAAGATTCCGCCAATGTGCCCGTTTTCTACCGCATCAGGCTTAATCATGGTAAATGTTCTATTCGTTGTCATGTATTCTTGTTGTTAAATTTGGCTGCAAAAATAGTTTTTTTTGTAGCAATTCCTGCTGTCCGCTGTATCTTTTTTTTAGATCCCATTTTCAACATAGGGCCAATCAGAAAAAAAAAGGATGCCGCTCCCATCAGGGCTAATCAATAGAAATAAAAAGATCCCTTGCTACACAGTAACAAGGGATTTTTTTTGAGTATAGCGTTTGCTTAGTTTCTTACTAATTTGATAGTAGAAGTAGCAGACGCCGTAGCGATTCTTGCAAAGTAGATTCCGCTGTTTAAAGCAGCAGCATCAATTACAGCTGAAGTAGCTTGAGGAGCAACAGTCATAACTGTTTTTCCTAATACATCTACGATTTGGATAGAAGTAATAGCTTCGTTAGCAGAAGCTACATTCCATACATTTTGAGATGGGTTAGGGTATACTTTAAAGTTTCCGTTGTCAAAAGTTACATTTGATAAAGCAGGAGCGAAGTTGTAATCACCTGTTACTTTGTTCAAAGTAATGTCATAGAATCCTGGAACAGAAGGAATGTTTGGTCCGCCTAATGTAGCAACACCAGTTGGCCAATCAGCCCCACCCCAACTTACTGCCCAAGAATTTCCTTCACGGAATTTACATTCGCCAGCGATCAATTCAAAATTTGCTCTTGAGTAGTTCACTCCATCAGTAGAAGTTAAGTCAAAATCAAATCCATCACCCCATCCACCTGTAGCACTACCTGTAAGGCTAACGATTGGGAAGAAGAAATTGTAAGCACCTGTTTCTCTGTTAAAAGTAACTGAGTACGTTCCAGCTACAGTAGGAATGTTTGGACCACCTTGTGTTGCAACACCAGTAGGCCAAGCCACATCACCCCAGTTTACAGCCCAGTCATTTCCTTGACGGAATTTAATCTCACCAGTAGAAAGTGTCAATCCACTTAAAGTGTAAGTTATTCCATCAGTTGTAGTTAAGTCTGTGTCGGTACCCCATCCTGCTGCACCAGAACCAATAATAGAAATGATTTGGAAGATAGGAGCTGCAGTGAACGTATATTCACCAGTAGCAATGTTTAGGGTAACAGATGAATAATCTCCACCAACTACAGGAATAAACAAAGTGGCATCAGAAACAACTCCACCAGGGAAAGTATCTCCACCATACACAGTAGCATCTACATCAAATTGTGCAGTTCCGTCTACCAAAGTAGCATTGTTTACATAGTAGTTTTCGGCATCAGCAGTTGCCATCAATAATCCATCAACTGATGTTACAGCTGTACCAATTAATTTAACCGTTGGGATTGGAGCACCGCCTGAGAAGTTGTATTCTCCAGTACTTTGGTTAAATGTAATGTTGTAAGTACCTGCAATCGCTGGAATGTTAGGTCCGTCTTGCGTACCAGTTCCTGAAGGGAAAGTAGTTGCTCCCCAGTTTACAGACCAAGCGTTATCTAAACGGAATTTAAATTCCCCACCTGGCATGATAAAATTGTCTAATGTCCAGTTTACACCGTCTGTTGAGCTTAGGTTCACGTCAACATCCCAAGCGCCAGAAGCACCAGGTCCGATCATTGAAACTTGTGCGTTGCTGCTAAAGCTCACAAAAAGCATAACAAGCAAAGAATAAAGTAAATTTCTTTTCATAGTTTTAGTTTTAATTGTTAAAAAAGTTGTGTAAAAGTAAGTAAATTTAATAAATTGGTCTTTATACAAAAGTTAAAATAAGTGCACGAAAACGTTTTCGTGTTGATAACATTATTTTAATGTTAATTTTTCCCTAGATTGCTTATTTACAGTATTGTAAATGAATTCAAACAATCTATTTTGATTAATCTAAAAACAGACTGGTAAATTTCATAGTAAGCGGATCTAACTGGCTAAGCAGCTGCACAATAAAATCTGCCCCGTAGGTACTGTAATAGTCAGAAAAATTTGTTTTGCGTTCCATTAAACTCTGGTTGGGAAATATTTCATTTTGAATTGCCAGCATACGGTCAATGGTTTCTTGATTCGCTTTAATTTGTGATTTTTGCAGGCGTTTTTCAAGCGCAGCCAATCCCTTGGTTTGTTTAATTTCTTGTGCTTTCAACATAGACGAAAACGAAGGATTCGTAGTGTTTACTTCTTCTTGCAAAACCGAAAACTGTTGCGCCAATTGTTTTTTTAGATTTGTAAAATCTACCGATTTCGACATGGTTTTATCCAAATATCTGGTTGTTAATTCTCGCGGGGTTAAGAATATATCTTTCCACGATAAGGTGGTTTTAGCCCATTTTTCTCTTGTTTTGTGCGTGGCAGTCACCACCGAATTGCGCAACAATAAAATAGGAAAAGTCACCTTGGCAGTTGCAAACATTGATTTTAATTCCAACCAATAAGCAAGTTCCCCACCGCCGCCAATGTAACACAAATTGGGTAAAATGACTTCCTGGTACAAGGGCCTAAGTAATACATTTGGACTGAATCGCTCCGGAAAATTTTGCACGAGCTGCAGTATTTCGGATTTCGAAAATTCCAAGTTTGTATGTAGAACCTTGTAACGCATATCCTCAAACACGATGCGTTCGCGCAGGTCATTTTCAATATAAAACAAATTGATTGCTCTTGGATTTACTTGTATTTTATAGCCTTTCATACAAGATACAGTGGCTTGTACTTCGGTAAATGAAAATTGGGTTTCCAGTTCGGCTTGGATGTAGGGCGTAAAAAGAGATTTTAATTCTCTGGAATCCCCGTCAACAATCACCAGTCCGTAATTGCCAAATAATGCGTTCGCCAATTTTCGGGTGGCCTCGGCAAGTGTTACAGTATTTAAATAGGCAGATTTAAATAATTCAATTAATTCTTGAGCGGGCTCAGATTGGCCAAATAATAACGCGACTTCATCGATTACTTTTTCCATTCCATCGGTATCCAATCTTCCCACTGGCCCTGTTCCGGTTTTGTCCCAAACCACTTTTTTGTTTTTGACATACAAGTGATTGATTTCTTCCAAATCATGGTCTTCGGTGGCCATCCAATAGACGGGAACAAAATGGTTATCAGGATATGCTTCCTGCAGCTGTTTACACAAATTAAGGGTGGATATAATTTTGTAGATAAAGTACAATGGCCCTGTGCCAATGTTGAGCTGATGACCTGTGGTTATGGTAAAGCAGTTGTCTTTTCGCAACAAATCGATGTTCTGCTTGGTCTGGGAAGTAACAGAAAAGTGCTTGTATTGCACTTCTAACGCGTCGGCTAAAATCGCTCGGAAAGTAAAAGGATAGTTGCTTGCTTTTTCGTCCAGTTGGGCTTTAAAATTTTCTAATGTGGGGAACCGATGGTACAACGGCTTTATCTGCTCTTTTTCTTGCAAGTAATCTTGTATAAGCGGACTGAAAAAGGAAGAGTGGGCGTAGGTTGAACAATCATCGGGCATAGCGTCGAATTTTTGGTAAAAATAGCAAAAAAACCTATTCTTAGGGGCCGATATTGCAATCCCTTTCGAATCTCATTTATTCTATTACTTTTGTAGAAATTAGTTGTCTTGAAACCCATTTTATTTGTTACGCCGCCTTTTACTCAGCTGAATACCCCGTATCCGGCCACGGCCTATTTAAAAGGATTTCTAAACACCAAACAAATTGAAACCCATCAATACGATTTAGGAATAGAAACCTTATTGGTGTTGTTTTCCAAAACAGGACTCACGCAGTTGTTTGCCCATGCAGGGCTTCATGCCAATCCAACAAATTGGCCCGAAAATGACCAACGCATTTTTGGATTACAAGCCAATTACATCCAAACCATAGATTCAGTAATTTCCTTTTTACAGGGCAAAATACCCAGTTTGTCCAAGCAAATTTGCTCCGGTTATTTTTTGCCCGAAGCCAGCCGATTTGATCAACTCGAAGAGACCGAATGGGCTTTTGGATCAATGGGCATGCAAGACAAAGCCAAACACCTGGCCACTTTGTATTTGGAAGATTTATCTGATTTTATTGTGTCGGTAGTGGATGAAAATTTTGGATTCAGTCGCTATGCCGAACGCTTGGGTCGTAGCGCGTCTACCTTTGATGAGCTGTATGACAAATTGCAACAAGATTTTACGTTTATAGATCAACTCAGCCTTGGAGTGTTTGCTGCCAAAATGCAGGAAATACAACCCAAATTAGTGTGTTTGTCGGTGCCTTTTCCAGGGAATTTATACAGTGCTTTTCGATGTGCCCAATGGGTGAAACAACATGACCCAAGTTGCAAAGTGGCCATGGGCGGTGGATTTCCCAACACCGAATTGCGTTCCGTTTCAGACCCGCGGGTATTTGAATTCCTTGATTTTATTACGCTTGATGATGGCGAACTGCCGCTTGAATTACTTTGGCAACACTTGGAGCAACCCCAGTTACCCCGAATATTAAAACGTACTTTTTTACTAGAAGATGGCGAAGTTGTGTATGTCAATACTGCCTCTCAGCCCGATTACAAGCAAGCCCAAGTGGGTACGCCCGATTATACCGATTTGCCTTTAACTAAATACATTTCGGTAATCGAGGTGCTCAATCCGATGCACAGTTTGTGGAGCGATGGCCGGTGGAATAAACTCACCATGGCCCACGGTTGTTATTGGGGCAAATGCACCTTTTGCGACATTTCATTAGATTACATCAGTTTATACGAACCTATAGCTGCCGCTTTGTTGGTGGATCGCATGGAAGAATTAATAGCCGCTACTGGCGAAACTGGTTTTCATTTTGTAGACGAAGCCGCTCCGCCAGCGCTCATGCGCGAAGTAGCACTCGAGATCATTCGAAGAGGGTTGGTCGTGAGCTGGTGGACCAACATTCGCTTCGAAAAAAGTTTCACCGCCGATTTGTGTTTACTGCTCAAAAAATCGGGATGTATCGCCGTTTCGGGTGGACTCGAAGTGGCTTCAGATCGTTTGCTGGACTTAATTGACAAAGGCGTTTCGGTGGCACAGGTTGCGCAAGTAACGCGTCATTTTACCGAATCGGGTATTTTGGTGCATGCCTATTTGATGTACGGCTATCCCACGCAAACCGTCCAAGAAACGGTGGATAGTTTAGAAATGGTAAGGCAGTTGTTTGAGATGGGCGTGGTACAATCGGGATTTTGGCATCAGTTTGCGCTCACGGCCCATAGTCCGATTGGCATGAATCCCGAAAAATATGGAGTTACAATTCTTAATACAGCGCCCGGAACTTTTGCCAATAACGACCTGTTATTTGCCGATGCAACAGGTATTGATCACGATCAGTTTAGTTTTGGCTTAAAAAAATCCTTGTACAATTACATGCACGGCATTTGTTTTGAGCTGCCTTTGCAAGATTGGTTTGATTTTAAAATACCCAAAACCACCATAGCTCCAAATTACATCGAGCAAGCACTTGAAGATCATATTTCCACCAAGTTAAAATCCAATGCAAGAGTGGTTTGGTTAGGCAATCTGCCTGAAGTGTCGATGCAAACCAAATCCAAACGCGGCCAACAATGGAAAGTGGCTCAGCTTAAATTTCACGATTTAAAAGATAGTTTTGCCATTCAATTGTCCAAAGAGGAAGGACTCTGGTTGCAAAAAGTTTTAGGCCAATGCCAAATCCATCAACCGCAAAAAGTCAAACTTGCTGACTTGCAATTTGATTTTGACTTGCAATTCGAAAATTTTGAATTGTTTTGGCAATCTAAACCACTTAAAACTTTGCGTTCAGTGGGCTTAGTTTGCTTGTAAAGGTTCGCCATACAAATCAAATTCGGTAGCGTCAATGATGGTAATTTGTGCGAATTCACCCGTTTTTAAATAAAATTTGGTGGCGTCAATCAATACTTCGTTATCTACATCGGGGCTGTCAAATTCGGTTCGGCCTATAAAATACCCGCCTTCTTTTCGGTCAATAATGCAACGAAAGGTTTTGCCTACTTTTTCCTGGTTCAAATCCCAAGAAATTTGCGACTGTAAATCCATCAATTCGGTCACGCGCGCTTGTTTTACTTCATCAGGCACATCGTCTTCGAGCAAATAGGCGTGTGTGTTTTCTTCGTGCGAATAGGCAAAACAGCCCATGCGATCAAATTTCATTTCTTGTACAAAGTCTTTTAAGATTTCAAAATCGGCTTCGGTTTCTCCCGGATAGCCCACAATGAGTGTGGTGCGTATGGCCATGCCCGGAACGGCGGCTCTAAAATCTTTCAGTAATTGTGTGGTTTTGGCTTGTGTGGTGCCACGACGCATTGATTTTAGAATCGAATCGGCAATGTGCTGCAACGGAATATCCAAGTAATTGCAAATTTTGGGTTCGCGTTTCATGACTTCCAAGACATCCATCGGAAAGCCAGTTGGAAAGGCATAATGCAAGCGTATCCATTCGATGCCTTCTACTTGAACCAAGGCTTCGAGGAGTTCGGCTAAATTTCTTTTTTTATAAATATCCAAGCCATAATAGGTAAGGTCTTGGGCAATTAAAATGAGTTCTTTCACGCCGTCTCTGGCCAATCCTTGTGCTTCTTTGACCAATTTTTCGATGGGTTGCGACACGTGTTTGCCGCGCATCAACGGAATGGCGCAAAAGCTACATGGACGGTCACAGCCCTCGGCAATTTTTAAGTAAGCGTAATTTTTTGGGGTCGTAGTGAGGCGTTCGCCCAACAACTCGTGTTTGTAATCGGCACCCAAAGCTTTGAGCAATAAGGGCAATTCGGTAGTGCCAAAAAACTGATCGATGTTGGGGATTTCTTTTTCCAAATCGGGTCTGTAACGCTCCGAAAGACAGCCCGTCACAAATACTTTATCAACCAAACCGCGTTCTTTTTTGTCGGCGTATTCCAAAATCATGTTCACCGATTCGGCTTTGGCATTGTCAATAAACCCGCAGGTATTGATTACAATGATGTTGCCTTCGCGATCGGCAGATGCTTCGTGTTCTACTTCTTTTCCGCTGGCGCGCAATTGACCCATGAGCACTTCACTGTCGTAGATGTTTTTGGAACATCCTAAAGTGATCACATTGATTTTATTTTGCTTGGTCGATTTTGTTCTCATTTTTGCTATTTGGTTTGCAAAAGTACATTAATTCTCAAAAGAAACTTCAAATGAAATTCGGCTGTTTTTTCAATTAAAAAAGGCCAATTAAGGCCTTTAGTGTATTTACTCGTTAGCGAGGTTGTTACAACTCAAAAGTGACTGTCGTGGTAAACGAATTGATATTTGTTTTTACTGCAGCCCCATCGGTAAATCCATTGGTAAAAAACGAACGTTGCGAATAGCGCTGAGACAAATCATAGGCCAAGTCAATTCGTGTTCCGCTAAAATTAAATCCAAATCCAGCCGAATAGCTATGTAAACCGCCTACCGTATATTTGTTTTTATACGGACTTTGTTCGTTTCGGTATCCGGCGCGTAAACTCCATTCTTTGATGCGGTATTCAGTACCTACACGCAATTCGGCGGTATTTCTCAGGCTACTTTTTATTGCGGTATTGGCTACCGAAAATTCATCTTTGGGCTGGTAAGCGCAGTTGCTGTAATCTTTTAGGATGTAATCTAAACTAACTAATCCTTTTTTGCCAAAAATATAGGCCAAACTCCCCGTAATTTCATGTGGAGTTCGCAATTGGTAGGGACTATAGACCATAATCACATTAGGAGTAGCCGACGCATTGTTGGGGTTGTAATTGGCCGTAAAGTTTTTAGAAAATAACTTTTGGTTTACTTCGTCATTGAGTGTAAACCAAGTGGGTGATTTATAACTTAAACCGGCTCGTAATGATTGGGTAAACTTATGAATGGCACCCAACTGAAACGAAAATCCATTGCCATAGGTATGGATGTTATTTTCAAATTGAATTTTTTTGATACGTGCCGGATCCCCATTGTTTTCTTCATAAAAAATAGCGGTTTTGGTGTAATCGGTAAAGTGCGTGTTGAGGTTGATGCCAAAACACCACTTCTCTTTGTATTGGAATCCGCCGTTGAATGCTAATTTTCCGTTGTATCCGCTACTTATTACATAATTTTCTTGGTAATAGCTGCTATCGGGTATAAAATTGGCAAGATAAGTGTCGTTGTTTGGGTTGCTAGGGTCATTGGTAATTACATTGGCATAATACCCTAAATAGGCTTGTTCGTCTTGGTAATTTAAATCTTCGTAATAATTATTCAACAAGGTACTCAAGTATATGCCGCCTTGGTTGGCGTTGGGGTTGGCGTAGTATAAAAAGTAATTGGCTATTGAATTGGAATTGTTTCCAACAGCATAGGTAGCATTTTCAAAATTATTGTCGTTTTCATAGGCGATGCAAAAACTTAGTTTTTTCCAATTGGTCTTTGGATCGGTAGCTAGAAAAACAAAGGCAGCTCCCAGCTGATTCAAATCAAAAGAAATATTGTTTTCAGTTGTGGTGTTGCCAAAATAGGTCGAGCTGTTTTTGGTGTGTTGGTTGTTTAAACTTGCCGAAAATTGGTTGGTAGAAAATACCGCCGATCCTGCCGGATTACTATTTAGCGCAGATAAATCGCCACCCAAAGCACCAAAAGCACCACTCATGGCTCTAAACCGTGCGCTTCCATTGGTTTGTGTCATGCTGTACCGCAAAGCTTGAGAAACTCCTTGAGCCCAAATGTTTGTAGCGGAACATATAAAAACTAGGATAACAAATTTTTTCATGGGTTGTTGAATTAAAAGTGATTAACGTCTGCCTCCACCGGATGATCTTCCGCCACCCGAGCTTGGAGAACTGTAGGAATCTGAATTGTAATTTCCTGAATTGGATGGGGCTGGGGTGTAGCTTCTGGAAGGGGTGTCGTTTGACTCGTTTACCCGCACAGGTGAGCTTTGGCTTCTTGGGGTAGTTGCGCCCGAGTTGTAATACCTTGGCGTGTTACTTTCAGTACGGGTGCCCGAATTCGGGTTGGTTACGTTGTTGCGTGGGGCCTGATAATCGCGGGTGCCGTTGGGATTTGTTCTTGGGTTTACATTGTTAAATCGAGGAGATTCATATACCCGTGTGCCCGAAGCTTCCGTGCGAACGCCACTGCGTGGATTGGTTACGTTATTTCTCGGGTTGGGATTGTAATTGGGGTTATTGCGCACAGGACTTCTAGGGTTGTTGTTCCTTCGGTTGGGGTAGTTTTGTCCGTAATAATAGGGCGTAGTGTATCGGCCGGTATTGGATCGACGGCCATCGTGGTAGTAGTTGTTGCTGTAATACCAGTTGGGTGCGTATGGGTTGCAATAATAGTAATTGTAGGGGTAATATCCGCCAAAGTTCATGTAATAGGGACTATAGCCCCAACCCATATACATCGGGCTAAACCAATAGTCATACCCCCAATAGAAAAAAGGATTGTTCCAATAAGAATTGTACCAGTAATTGGACATGCCCCAGTTGGTGTTGTAAAAGTTATAGTTTATAGAAGTAGCCGAGTTTTCCCAAGCCGGATTGCTTTGGGCATATTCGGTAGTTGGAGTGGTGTACTGTTGAGCAGGAAGGCTGTCAGAAACGGAGCTGTATTGGTCTACATTGGTAAACGTTTCTGGAGTAGCTTGGGGTTCTTGTAGGCTCCCAAAATAGTTTTGATAGGCGTTGGGTTCAGTGACAGGCTTGGCTTGGTTTTGTTCGGGTTCGTTACCCGATCCGTAAATGCCATCTCGATCAATATAGTTGACATTTTGGTAGCCACCACAAGACAGAAAAAAAACATTGAAAAATCCAAAGAAAGCATAGGTAAACACAGCGCGCGAGGAAAAATAATTCGTTTTCATATCTGCTATTTTTATTGTTGAACCCAACAAAATTAGTTAGTTTTGCCGAATATTTTAGTTAAAAAAAGTTAAACAATTTTTGAGCCAATAAACAATGAGCAAGAATCTAACTACACGCGGGGAAGATTATTCCAAATGGTACAACGAATTGGTTGTTAAGGCCGATCTAGCCGAGAATTCAGGCGTTAGAGGTTGTATGGTGATAAAGCCCTACGGCTATGCGATTTGGGAAAAAATGCAAGCAGAATTAGACCGTATGTTTAAAGAAACAGGCCACAGCAATGCCTATTTTCCCTTGTTTGTTCCCAAAAGTATGTTTGAGGCCGAAGAAAAAAACGCCGAAGGTTTTGCTAAAGAATGCGCCATCGTCACCCATTATAGACTCAAGAACGATCCGGATAAACCCGGTAAGTTAATGGTGGATCCCAATGCCAAACTCGAAGAGGAACTGATCGTTCGTCCCACTAGTGAAGCCATTATTTGGAGCACCTATAAAAACTGGGTACAATCCTACCGCGATCTTCCGTTGTTAATTAACCAATGGGCCAATGTGGTTCGTTGGGAAATGCGCACCCGTTTGTTTTTGCGCACCGCCGAATTTTTATGGCAAGAAGGACACACCGCGCATGCCACCAAAGCAGAAGCCATTGAAGAATCCATAAAAATGATGAATGTCTATGCTGATTTTGCCCAAAATTTCATGGCCATTCCCGTTATCAAAGGAGTGAAAACTGAAACCGAGCGTTTTGCGGGTGCCGAAGAAACCTACTGCATTGAAGCCTTGATGCAAGACGGAAAAGCCTTGCAAGCCGGAACCTCTCACTTTTTGGGTCAAAATTTCGCCAAAGCTTTTGACGTAAAATTTGCTACTGCCGAAGGCAAACAAGAATATGTTTGGGGAACTTCTTGGGGTGTTTCCACCCGCTTAATGGGAGCTTTAGTCATGACCCATTCAGACGACCAAGGCTTGGTTTTGCCACCCAACTTAGCGCCAATTCAAGTGGTGATTGTGCCAATTTATAAATCTGATCAGCAATTGGCCGAAATTTCGTCTGTAGCCAATGAGCTTGCAACTGCATTCCGAAATCTAAAAGTTGCGGTAAAATACGACGACCGAACTACACAAAAGCCGGGTTTTAAATTTAACGAATACGAGCTCAAAGGTGTTCCTGTGCGCATTGCTATAGGGCCAAAAGATCTAGAAAACGGCACATTCGAAGTTGCCCGAAGAGATACTTTAAGCAAAGAAATTGTTCCGAAATCGGCTATTGTGAATTATGTGCAAGATTTGTTGACGCAAATGCAACACGATTTGTTTACTAAATCCTTAAATTACCGAGACACTCACATCACGGAGGTGAATTCTTTTGAGGAATTTAAAAGCGTGTTAGAAACCAAAGGCGGTTTTGTTTCAGCCCATTGGGATGGCACATCCGAAACCGAAGAAAAAATCAAAGAATTAACCAAAGCCACCATACGTTGTTTGGCGTTAGATCGGGTGTTAACCCCAGGAAAATGTGTGCTTACCGGAGCCGAATCTACTGGTAGAGTTTTGTTTGCAAAGGCCTATTAAAAAAAATAGAAAAAAAATAGAATACAACTTGTACGAATAAAAAATAGTTGTATTTTTGCATCCGCATTACAAAAGTTAGGCCCGTTCGTCTATCGGTTAGGACGCCAGGTTTTCATCCTGGTAAGAGGGGTTCGATTCCCCTACGGGCTACAAGATTAAATAATTTAAGAAAAAAACATAAAATGGCAAATCACAAGTCAGCGTTAAAAAGAATCAGAAGTAACGAAAAAAGAAGAGTTTTAAACCGTTACCAACACAAAACAACTCGTAATGCGATCAAAGCGTTGCGTATGGCTACTGATAAATCAGACGCTGCTGCAAAATTGTCAAGTGTAATTTCAATGATCGATAAATTGGCGAAGAAAAATATCATCCACGATAACAAAGCTTCAAATTTGAAATCTAAATTAACAAAACACGTAGCTAAGTTATAATGATATAAATTAGTGATACATAAAAAAAGCTCCTATCCGGGAGCTTTTTTTATGGCCGTAACTTTTGGCTTACCGCTTCTAATAAATCTTTAGAAATGGGTTTAGGCATAAAGTCCAACACCATCGGATAGGATTCAGATTTCTCGATGTCTTTGGGATCTATGGTAGACGAAAGTACAATCACTTTGCAATCTGGGAATACGTCGCGGTATTTGGGCTCAGCGAAAGCATCCAAAAACTCCCAACCTCCCATAACAGGCATATTTAAATCCAAAAAAATCAAACTAGGCTTCACGGTTGCACTGCTGGCAATTAAATGGTCAAGATACTCAAGTGCTTCTTCTCCGTTATGTGCGGTTACAATTTCTTTGGCATAGGCAGTTCTTGTCAACACCATTTTGCATAACATGATCGTGATTGAGTCATCGTCTACACATAAAAGTAAATCCATAATAGGGGGTAGGTTTATTTTGTGAATGATAGGGTAAATGTAGTGCCTTTGTCTACTTTGCTTTCTAAGCTAATACTTCCTCCCATAGATTCCACTTGAGATTTCACTAAATACAAGCCCAATCCTTTGCTGTCTGGGTAGTTGTGGAAGCGTTGATATAATCCAAAAACTTTGTCTTTGTTGCGCGCTAAATCAATGCCAATGCCATTGTCTTTAAAGGTCATCACAACCCGATCTTCTACTTCTTTGGTGGCAATGCTAATTTTTAACGCCCGATGAGTTGCGCGGTATTTGAGCGAATTGGTAAACAAGTTCAAGAGAATGCTTTCTAAGTAGGCTCTATTAACATGCAAAACAGGGGCCAAATCCAATTCCATTTTTAAAACGGGTTGGGTGCTTTCTATTAAAAAGCTCAACTGATTGAATACATTTTCAAAAACATCTTTAACCTGTACTTCTTCTCGCTGTATTGAAGGGCTGTCTTTGATGATAATCACCTTTACCAAATCATTGACGGTCTCGTTCAATAAATCGGTTGATTTTTTAAATCCACCTAAAATCGCTTGCAATTCGGGATTGTCAATTGGCATGTCGTCTAATGATGTCAATAAGCCTGATAAATTTGATAAGGGTGCTCGCAGGTTGTGTGAGGTAATGTAAGAGAATTGTTTTAAATCGGTGTTGTTTTGGGTGAGCTCGCGGATCAGTTGTTCTTTTTCTTTTTCTTGTCTTTTCTCTGCGGTAATGTCTCGTTGAATAGAAACCCAATGCGAATGTTCACCTTCTTGGTTGGTGATGGGCAGCATTAAAAAATTCACCCAATAGCCTTCACCCGATTTGTTCTTGTTATAGGATTCAAACTGATACGATTTTTTTGTTTTTAGTGCGTTGGCAATTTGCGGCAATACTTTGGCTACCGAATCTTTTGACATGAATACAGAAGGTGTTTTGCCAATCACTTCAGATGATTTGAAGCCTGTAATTTTGGTAAAAGCCGGATTCACAAATACAATTTTTGGCACTGTGCGGTATGACTTTTCAGATTCGGTAATCATGACCGCGTCTTTGGTTTGGGTAACCACGGTTTCGAGCAGTTTCAGTCGCTGTTCTTCTATTTTTTGTTTGGTAATGTCTTGTATGGCTCCAATCATTCGTATTGCCGTGTCGGTATCGTCTTTCACCAAAAAACCTCGATCATAGACAAATTTATAACTGCCATCGGCACAACGAAATCGGTATTCGTCTTGCCATTTCTCGGTTTTTTGTTCAATAAAAGAATACAGTCGCACCGACATTTTAATACTGTCTTCTGGATGAATTCGGTCAAACCACCAACTCGAAGTATGGCCTACCTCTTCTTTTTTATACCCAAAAACTTCTTCAATTCCTTTGTTCCAAATAAAATAATCTTCCTGAATTTTCCAATCCCAAATGCTGTCGCTGGTGGCTTTGGCTACAATGTCATAGCGTTCGTTAGAGGATTTTATTTCGTCGTCGGTTTGTTTAAGGGTGTCAATAAAGGCCAAGCTGTTGGTTTCGTTTTTGCCCAACACATAATATAAAAAAGCCGCAGCTATTCCTACAAAAAAGAGGTCTTTAATAAAATAGATCAAGGACAAAGTGGCGAGTGACAAACCCAGTGAAGTCAATAAAAAATAGCTACCAATGGCCAGTGGTAAAAATAAAAATAGAAAATATAGGGCTATTTTATTTGACTTCTTTTTCATTGTTTCAAATATAAAAAAATATACCAAATCGACTCGGGTATTCGCCAACTAATTACCGTTAATTTTTCGCATATGAACTTACCTTTAACTTAATGAATTAAAGGTTTTTTATGTAAAAATAAAGTGTAGATTTGCACCCATTAAAAATCACAGATGGAATCGATCAGAAACATTGCTATTATTGCCCACGTTGACCACGGTAAAACTACTTTGGTGGACAAAATTATGTACCATTGCCAACTATTTCGCGAAAATGAAAACGCCGGTGATTTAATTCTTGACAACAACGACTTGGAGCGTGAAAGAGGAATTACCATTACCTCCAAAAATGTTTCCGTGGTTTACAAAGGAACCAAAATCAACATCATTGATACTCCGGGCCACGCCGATTTTGGTGGCGAAGTAGAACGGGTGTTAAACATGGCCGATGGCGTTTGTTTGTTGGTTGATGCCTTTGAAGGGCCTATGCCGCAAACGCGTTTTGTGTTGCAAAAAGCCATCGATTTGGGATTAAAACCGTGTGTGGTGATTAATAAAGTAGACAAAGAAAACTGTACTCCCGAGGAAGTACACGAAAAAGTATTTGATTTGATGTTTGAATTGGGTGCCGAAGAGTGGCAATTGGATTTCCCAACCGTATACGGTTCGGCCAAAAACAATTGGATGTCTGACGACTGGAGAAATCAAACCGAAAATATAGAGCCTTTATTAGACATGGTCATTCAAAATGTGCCTGCTCCCAAAGTGTCCGAAGGAACTCCCCAAATGCTCATCACTTCATTAGACTTTTCGTCCTTTACCGGTCGAATTGCTATTGGACGTTTGGAGCGTGGCGTACTAAAAGAAGGCATGCCTATTTCGTTGGTGAAACGCGATGGACAAATCATGAAATCCCGCATCAAAGAATTACATACGTTTGAAGGCTTGGGTCGTAAAAAAGTTCAAGAAGTAATTGCCGGGGATATCTGTGCAATTGTAGGCGTAGAAGGATTTGAAATTGGCGATACCATTGCCGATTTTGAAAACCCAGAAGCCTTGCAAACCATCGCCATCGATGAACCTACCATGAGTATGTTGTTCACCATCAACGATTCTCCGTTTTTTGGTAAAGAAGGAAAATACGTTACTTCTAGACACATTCGTGATCGTTTGACCAAAGAATTAGAAAAAAACTTAGCGATGAAGTTGGGCGAAACCGACTCTGCCGATAAGTTTATGGTTTTTGGTCGTGGCGTATTGCACTTGTCTGTGCTCATAGAAACCATGAGAAGAGAAGGATATGAAATGCAAATTGGACAACCCCAAGTAATCATCAAAGAAATTGACGGTAAAAAATGTGAACCTATCGAAGAACTCACCATCGATTTACCCGAATCGTTATCGGGTAGAGCGGTAGAGTTTGTTACTTTACGTAAAGGCGAAATGTTGAGCATGGAAACCAAAGGCGAGCGTATGATTGTAAAATTCAATATTCCCTCTCGTGGAATTATTGGTTTGCGTAATCAATTGCTTACCGCTACCGCAGGTGAAGCCATTATGGCACACCGTTTCATCGGATACGAACCTTTTAAAGGAGAAATTTCTGGACGAAACAAAGGGTCCTTAATTTCGATGGAAAAAGGAAAAGCAATTCCGTATTCTATCGATAAGTTGCAAGACCGCGGTAAGTTTTTTGTAGAACCAAATGCCGAAATATATGAAGGTCAAGTAATTGGAGAAAACTCTCGTGGAGATGATATGTGTGTGAACGTGACCAAAGAGAAAAAACAATCCAATGTGCGTTCTTCTGGAAACGACGAGAAAGCCCGTATTATTCCCCCAATCATTTTCTCATTAGAGGAAGCCTTGGAGTACATCCAGAAAGACGAGTACGTAGAAGTTACGCCAAAATCAATTCGTTTACGTAAAATTTACTTAACCGAAACTGATCGTAAACGATTCAAAAACTAAGTACAGTTTAGTTATAAAAAGAAACCCATTCTACTGCAGAATGGGTTTTTTTATGGGAAGCTGTTTCCAGCTGTCCGCGGTATCTTTTGTTCGTTCCTCTCAAAAGGATGCTGCTTCCATCTGGGCTAGTTGGGCGGCAACAAAAATTGCAGCGGAATATCCAGGCGCTCTTTCCATGATTTTTCCGAATGGTCTTTGCCTGGAAAAAACAAGCTACTCCAATTGGTCGAATCAAATCCTTTTTCTACCAATACTTCATCCACTTTTTTTTGCAAGGGCGGATACAGGGCATCCAAGGTTTGATCGCCGTAATCAAAATAGATTTTATGCGTGTTAGGGTTGGGCAAATGGTTGCGCATATAACTTAAAAATGCAGCGGGTATAGGATTGCCTTCCGCCGCAAAAATACCCGGCCAATGGGTAGACAAGGAGGCGGCACCGCCAAACACTTCGGGGTATTCACAAAGTGCGTACATCGAAATCAATCCGCCCATACTTGAACCGGCTATACAGGTTGCTTCCGGTTTTGGATCAACCGCATAATGGCTGTCAATGTAGGGTTTCAGTTCAAAAACGATAAACCGCAAATAGGCATCGGCCAGAGGAGTAAAAGTGTCTGTAATTCGTCCTTTGTCTTTTAATGCTTGCGTCACGAATTGCTGTTCTGCAACCGACAAGCTTTCATAAGGTTTTTGCGGAAAATATTCCGGATGTCTTTTGGGCGTATTGTTAATGCCCACCACAATAAAATCGCGGGTCTTTTTTTCGGCTTGCAATTTACTGGCCGTTTCGTCTACTTCCCAGGCTTGTTTGTTCCAGCAAATTTCGGCATCAAAGAGCATTTGCCCGTCGTGCATGTACAACACGGCATATTTTTTATTTGGAGTATACCCGTTGGGTAACCAAATTACTATAGCACGTTTGGCTACATATTTTGATTTAAAATGTTTGATGTATTCTATTTTTCCGCTGCTTACTATCGGTTTTTGTGCCATTATTCCAAAAGGAAGTACCAACAGAGTCAAGCAAATTAGCGCTAATTTCATGTATTATCGTTTTAAGGAAAAGTGCCCTTTTACCAGGCGTTGGTCTTCAAAGGAGATCACATACCAATAATCATCGGCGGGCAGTGGAGCTCCATTAAATGTGCCATCCCAACCGGTTCCCAACGGAGAAATTTCCTTCATCAATTTCCCCATACGATCAAATATGCGAATGATGGTTTGGTCATTGTAGTTGGCTGTTACGCCTTTCACATTCCAAAAGTCGTTGCTGCCATCACCATTTGGCGTAAAGAAGTTGGGGATACCCAACACATTTACTTCAACAGGTCCTATAGTGCCGCAACCATAAATATCTTTCACATACACTTCATGAGTGCCGGGTGCCACATTGTAAAAGTAATTGCTGGTTTGAAAAAAATCGGGGTAATCAAGCGAATAAATATAGCTGCCTAAGCCCGAAGTGTTCACTGTAATCGAATTGATTTCGGTTATGTCAGTTACCACAAGACTCGTTATTGTTGCTTTTTCAGAAGCCGTTACTTGTATGGTTCTTGTTTTTGGACAACCGGTTGTGGTTTTTACTTCAACGCTATACTCGCCTTCGGTATTTACCGTTAATGTCGAGAATGTAGCGCCGGCTATGGAATTTCCGTCGAGGTACCATTGATAACTATAATCAGCGGGATTGGCGCCAGGCAAAACGCCTGCATCGAGTGTTCGGGTAAAGCTGGGATCATCCGAACAGATAAGTACGTTGGCGGTACCCAATTCGTTCAAATCAATTTGAGGCAAAGGTAACACGACCAACGGTATGGTAGTGGTAACTGCACAACTGTTGTTTATCCTATTTTCTAGCGTTACAGTCAAAGTTTGTGAAGAACTGTTGAACGGGTTCTGTACCGGGTAGCCCATACTTTGGCCGGCACCATCGGTATACAGCAAGTTAAGCCCAGTTTGTCCGTTTAGCAAAGCTGTTTCAATCGCCGTCCAATCAAAGCCAATAGTTCCGTTTTGTAGAGTCGGATAATATTCGTCATCACACACTTGCGTTAAGGCTGAACTAATTGGAAATGCCTCTGGTAAATCATCAACAATAAAAGTCAAGGTGGCCTCTTCAAAACAGGCTCCGTTGGGATCGGCGGTCACATTATTGGTTGCCCGCACAGTTACCGTTGTTGTAGTATTTACTAAAAACGGATTAGGCAAAGGACTTGGAAGAGGAGTTCCATTGGCCGCAAAATAACTCAAACTTACTTGGGTCTGTCCATTTAAGAGAGCCAAATCAAGGGCAGAGGTGTCAAATAAAAAATCTCCATCGTGGTTGTCGTCACACTGTCTAATGAGATTTCCTGGCGCTACATCTGTTAGGGTTGGTAATGCCTCTACGGTGAGTTGAATATAAGGGCCCAAGGCATAACAGGCATTGTCGATAGTGCTTTTTACCCGAATCCAAATGGCTTGTTGGTTGGGGTAGCCAATGTTTCGGTAATTGAAAATCGAATTGGGATCGGCCGCATTTTGGGAAATCTCGAGCGAATTGCCCGAGGCATCGGTTTCAATGGCCGCGTCAATTCCGTTTTTGTAATATTTTATAGTATAGGACGAAGTTGCTGGAAGTAAGGCGGCCACATCAGCGGTTACGCTGCTAAAGTTGAAACTCGAAATACCATCCCGGTCGTCGTTGTTGGTGTTGTTGTTCCCAAAAGTATCCAAGAAATCATCGCATTTGGCAAAACTTCTCGAAAAAGAAGCCTGGATTTGTGTCGCCGAAACCAAAATAGATATCGAACCCAAACTAAAACAGCCATTGGCATTCACCACGCGCACCCATACAGTAGCTGAGTCGGTAAAGTATTGTTCGGGTGACAAAATGTAATCTGTACTGGCAATATTTCCGGCTTGAGCGGCTGTTTGTGAGGTATAATACGAGAAGGTTTCTACAGCAGCTTGTGCCGAAAGTTGTGTTTCTACCAATTTTAAATTCACATAGGTAAAGCCATCGGTCAAGGCATCGTCGTCACATTGTTTGATAACTACAAGACTATTCACCACAGGCAACGCATAAACGGTTAGTGTTACAGTGTCAGCATACAAATTGCAGCTGTTGCCATTTTTTTGCAGTAGCACACGAAAAATGTCCCCATCAAAAGCGGTTGGCACCGCAGTAAATTGCAATTGGTTGGTTTGGGTGCCCGACAAGATGGGCGTGTTGCTCAAATTGGTCCAAACGCCGGCAATATTTTGTTGCCATTGGTAGTTGTCAACCGGCGTAGAATCTACCGTAAATGAAGTGTTTTGCAAAGCACAAACGGCTATTGAAACGGGTTGAGTAGTTATGCTTATCGGCGCCGAAAGGGTATAATTCTGATTGGGTAATGGCGTATACCCGGAAGCGGCATTGGTTACTACTCCCCACGAATTTACTACAACCGGAGAACTATTGCCCACCACACCATCAGCGTTGCCGTCCAAGTAACCTGCTTCTAGGGCATCCAAACAAGCATCGTCGTCGCTGTCTAGATCTATATAATTGGCTGCTGCATCAGGATCAGCGTTTGCTACCGTATAATTGAGTTGTCCGGATTCGGGAGCAGTTTCGAGCGAATTGGCCAAACCGTTCGCTCCAAAAATAGTAGCAGCATCAATCATTCCATTGTAATCGGTATCGGGAATAGTACAACCCGATTCAACCAAATCATAAATGCCGTCGTTGTCGCTGTCTAAATCTAAGTAGTCGGGAATGCCATCGCTGTCGGTATCGGCCACAACCAAGCCCGCAAATTCGTCATACAAACCATCCGAATTTGCATCAATTGCTGGCGTAACCGTGTTTAATGCCAATGCTTCTATACTATCTAATAGGCTGTCGTTGTCGCTATCGAGATCCAAAGCATCGGGAATGGTATCCCCATCACTATCGCGCGGCACACAAGTGGCTTGCAATTCCCATTGCACTCGGGCTATTGCCGTATCGGATAAATTTACTTGGGTGAACCGCAAACTGCTGCTGTCGGCTGCTTGGAAACTAAAATTGGCCGTTCCAAAACCCAAGGGCGTAGCGCTGTTGAGTCGGAATTTAATTTCAAACGAAGAAAATTGGGTCACGTTGCTTTCGTAAATTCCGTCGTAATTGGTATCTATAAGCAATTGATTACCAGGATTCAGTACGGTAAGCGTTTGATTAGTGTCCGAATTGATAATAAACTCTACATTACCATCCAACAAGGCAGTGGGATCGCCCACAATTGGGTAGCTTAATTTGAACGCAGTGACTTGGGAAAATGTTTTGGTAAATTGTACGGTATTTCCCTTACCGATTGGTGTTTCTGTGATAAAATTCCCCAAAGATGTTCCCGTAAATGGTGTAGGGGAGGGAAATGCTGTCCCGCTGGTGAGCACATTCAAGCTACTGGCATCTGACACATCAATGGGTTGATTGCCTAAGGATTCGGTGCAATTGGGAATGCCGTCGTTGTCCCAATCCAAGTCAATGTTGTCATTGGCGGCATCATTATCGGTATTGCTGGCGCAGGCACTCACCGGAATATTGTCAGAAACCAAGGTAGAGCTGCAGGTGGCAATCGTTGCCTTTACATAATAGTAGCCGGGAGCTAAAGGCAAATAACTATTGGCTATTGCGCCTGGTATCTCCACATTATTGTAGTACCATTGAAACACATCAAACGGACTAATCGAATTGACTGAAATGGTTGTGTTGGGAATGCAATTGGATTGTGCCACATTTAGCAAGTCAAAACTCACTTCTGGTTTAAAGGTGAAACCCGAGAAAAATCCACCAAAAGTGGCTGCGCCATCGGTACCATAGGCTGCCAAATATAATTGCGCCGACGAAAATACCGCTACGTTTCCAGACAAGCCGGTTATCGTATAGGTTTCATAGGCCGTATTGCCAACAACAGCGATTGGCCCGTTTACTGTTACCCCCGGAAGAAATGCCAGTTGTCCTATGGCATAAGGAACTGCATTTACTTCAAAACTCAAGGTGGCCGCTGTTTCAGTCAATAAGGTGATGCGCGCAATGGGATAGACGCGTGTGCCAATTTCATTAATCAAAGGTATGTTGTCAATTACATGTGGGGTTTCACAACTCAAGGGCGGGACAAAAAATAGTTCTTGATTGGCAAAATCGGTGCGGCTGTCGTCTCCTATGGTTTGGTAAGCAAAAACATTTTTGGACGAGGTCACATACAAATTCCCATTTGTCGGGTAATTGCTGCCATCAAGAGCCACGTAGTTTCCTGCATTCAAAGTATAGGCTGCGGTGGTCGTGTTTCCGTTGAGGAATATTTCGGTGTTGTCTTCGTGTGCAATGAGCAAAACTCGTTCTACAATATCTTGCCCCGTACTTTTAATGAAAATGTACTCTTTGCCCGTTCGTTCGGCCGAAACAATCTGATCAAAACCCAAGTCCAAATTTTGGGAGGCATTTGATCCGGTAAACGAACCACAATTTACCGCAATGGGTTTGTCAGCCGAAACCAAGGAACCAATTAATCCAGTTAAGTTGGCCGTTGTAGGTCCTTCTACAGCCAGTACATAACTTTCGCCGCTATTTAAAACTACAGGACCCGGATTGCTTCCTCCACCATTATTGACTAATGTAACACCGGGTTGAATGTCGCCAAACTGAACCGTTGTATTGTTTTCGGTGGCCAAAATAGCAATAAAGGTATGCACATTGTTGCCCAAGCCGCCATTGTTTGGATTGAGAAATGATCCGATACGAAATTCCTTACCCAAGGCTGCAATTCCTTTGGACACTACTGCTCCAGATTGGTTTCCATTTCCGGCAATGATGCGCACGGTGGCATAGATTAAATCTTCTGCTTCAATAATTATTCCTTTGTCGGTTCGAACTGTACTGGCCTGGATGTTTGGAACCATTAACTGCGTGTTAGAACCAAATCCTACATTATAGACATAGGGTGATAACTTTGAAACCGTTCCTGACACATTTGTTCCTCCTAATCGTTTGATTACAAAATTTACGGGATTAACGTTTGGTGTTGAGATGTAGATAAATTGCTCTTGCGCGCTTGATCCATTATTGTCTGAACCCGATAAGGGCGGCAAGTAATGGGTTTTACTAAATTGACCGTATCCTTGCCATACAAGTAATACCATAAGAAGCAGTAGTGCTTTAACTTTCATAGAATAAAGATAATTTTTTTAGCGTTTTAGACTAAAGTTTCCTGTTAATGTATCGAATTGATCAAATTGTATGCTAAACCAATAATCATCAGCCGGTAATTGTTTACCCAGATGACTACCATCCCAGCCTTCGCTGGCTTCTGACAATTCTTTGAGCAATTTACCAAATCGATCAAAAATACGCAGTTTTGCTTTGGATACAAATTTTAAATTTTCAATGCGCCACAAATCGTTAAATCCATCGCCATTGGGTGTAAAGAAACGCGGGTAATCCAATACATAAATGGGCTCATTGTCTTTTCCGCAGCGGTGAATATCTTGAACCGTAATAATATAGGCGGCTGCCGGAACTTGGGTAAAAAGCGAACTGCTCTGAAAATCGATTCCGTTGAGGCTGTATTCGTAGCTGCCGGTTCCGCTCACAGTAATTTGAATACTGGCGCCGTTAGCTTGAAATTGATTAATTTCTACTCCTGTAATGTTGGGCGCACTCGAGTTGATTACGATGAAATTTTTACGTGCTTCACAGCCGTTGGCATCGGTTACGGTTACCGTATAGGTGTTGGCTGTGTCAATGCGAATGCCAGGAATCGATGGGCCATTGGACCAAGAATAGGAAGTAAAAATAGGATCAACGGCCAAATCGAGCGAATCCAAAGGACACAAATAGACCGTGCTGTCGGCAAAATTTGCCGGTTGGTTGCGGTTTACTTCCAGACTAATGGGGCTGAAGCCAAAACAATCGGGGCCGTTGGAAATCTTGGCAAAAATAGTTTGCTGATTTATCGTGGTGTTTGTAAAAACAGCGGGGAGCTCATTTTGTTCGGCCTGAGCATCAACTAGGTTGGCGTAATATTGGACAACCAATCCCAAAGGCAATCCATTCAACAATAGCTGATTTATATTGGCCAAGGTAAATCCAAAAAAACCGTCTACTGTTCCATCCAAATCACAACTGGCATAGCTAAGGTTTTGCGGGACAGTAGCCGAAGAAATTTGCAATTGTATTACAGCCACTGCCACACAACCAAAATTAGTTTGCACGGCGGCATAAATGGTTTTGGGTACCGATGAATATGTAGTAGGGGTTGATATGGCCAGATTTACATCAAATTGTTGGGCTGCAGTTCCCGAATCAAAATAGAGCACTTGTCCATAACTGCTGTTGTTATTGGTTACAAGCGTTGTGAGTTTTGTAAGATTAAACACTGCCGAACCATCAAGGTTATCGTCGCAAGCCAAGAGGGTAGAGGGAACCAACACGGGTTTGGGTACAAATTCGAGTATACAACTGCCGGTACTGGCACAACTGCTGCTGGCTGCGGTAATGGCCACGCTGTAGGTTCCCGAAACCGAATTGGCAATGGTGAGTGTTGGATTGGTTTCGATTGTCAGCGGGTTTCCGTTCAAAAACCATTGGTAGAAATTAGTACCGGCTTGGGTAGCGTTTAAGGTGATCGGGTTGCCTTCGCAGATTGGGTTATTGGTAGCCACTAATCGATCGGGACCCAAATCTATTCCCAAATTAAAACTGCCGCCACCCAAAAAAATAGCCGAATCATACCGCACATTTTCGTGGTCGGCAATCACCAATTTGATGTGGTAATTTCGTCCGGGAACTACGGTAGCTTGCGCGGTCATGACTATTGTTTGCCCATTAAAATTTATGGGAGCCGTCGAGCCATTGTAACCCCCAAAAAATGTAGGATTGGCTGCCGCACAAGATCCTGCAATGGCCGGATGCACCGAAGTGACGAGCACAGGAGTAGTTGTCCCTGGAATCAAGGCCAAGTTTTGATAGGGCGCCGAACTACCCACTTCTTTCAGTAAAAATGCAAATCCGTCCGAGTAACGGCAGGGTGCAGTGCCTTGGTATTCTTCGGAAGCAAAAATATAGTTGAATCGAAAGTCACTATTTTGGGGGGTAAAATCGAATTCTAATGTAGTTGCATTAAAGGTATTGGTAAAGTTGATCGCTTGTTCCAAATTCAAATCGCCTTGCCAAGCGTTTTGTCCTTCATCAATGAGATTCGTATTAGGACCAGCTGCACGTTGTGCCCGGGCGGTACACAAAATTACGCCGTTGGCAAACGGAAATGTTCCGCCGCCGTTGGCAAAGTAGCCATAGCTTTTTTGTGCTCCGCTAAAGGGATCGCCACTCACCGTTACATTGGAGACCGCCGCACAGGGATTGTTGATCAACACATTTTCGACCAATTGTTGCGCGGTGTAGGTGTCGTCAATAGAAACATTTTGGCTATAGGCATCCTCCGCTATTACCAAGAATAGGACAAAGAGAATTCGAAAGTAGCCCGATATTTTCATTGGCACACGCTCCTAAAGCGATTTAGCTTTTTTGTTCTTTGTTAAAATACACTAGGTAGTAATACATTTGTTTTTCTTCGTCCCAGCCTTTTTCTACAAATTTTTCGGCGCTTTCGGGGTTGATGAAATCCAATTTTATTTGAATATGGGTATCTAGATTAATTACGTTTTTAATTGATTTTCGCGCATCCGAAACCGCAGCATTGGCAATCGGAAAAGAGGTCACGTCTTCGATGCTGTATTTTTCGCCTTTGTCTACCTTGTAGCTTTTAAACTCCGGAATCAAATCGGGGTTGTCGAGTACTTCGTTCAAGAAGTTGCTTTCGTCAAACTGGTCGTTTTTGGCAAAATAATTCACCGAACGATTCATGAACATCACTTCTTCTTTTTTGTCTTCGGCCGGAAAAACGACGTCTTTGGCAAAGCCTTGGCAAAATTTCAAGTATTTTTTGGTGATAAAATTTTCGTCTTCAAAGGCATCCACCGACAAGAAATGCTCGAGCCAATACCGTGCATCGTAGCGGTTGCTGTCTACCGTCAAAATTTTATAGCCTTCTTCTTTTTTGTGGTTAAATACCAAACAGCCTTTGTCCAATTTGCTCAAGTTGATTCCTTGTTTCAAGATCATCTCAAGGTTGGTTCCTTTTTCTTCAAACTGCAAAAAATCGGTTTGCAACTCACTTTTAAAAATCCCCACGGCATCGACTACCGTATTGTCGATCGACAAATGACTCAAATAGGCCACATACACTTCTCCGTTTTTGATGTGCGGATGGTTGGATTGCTCAAACAAATGCTGGGTTATTTTTTTGGAAACCTCTTGCACCGATGTGGGATCGGTGAAAATTTGAGTGACCATTTGGTACATTTCGTTGTATTCCAAATCGACATCGTGGGCAAATTGGTAGTAGTTTTCTTCTTTGTCTCGAAAGGACTTAAAAAAATATTCTTTTAACAACGGTACAAGCTCGTCGTTTAAATTATAGGGTTGGTCAGATAAAAAGAGCGCTTCGTTTCGGCTTTTATTGCCCACACGGTGAATGGATAAATTTTCGATGTGGGTGTTGTACAAATTAATCATAAAGGGGTTTTCGTTTAATATTTTAGATAAAAGAACCAAGAAGTAAGGAATCTCAGCTTCTTGGTTGCCTAGTGTTTTTCTATTAGAATGGAATTGTAATTCAAGTAAATGCTAATAATCGTCGTAGCTGTGGTCTTCGTATCCGCCTTCGTTTTCGTCAAAAAGATCCAAATCGTCTTCGTCGAGGTCGTCTTCAAATTCGTCGTAGATGCCTTCGGTCATATCGGCTTCGTAGTTTTTGCCATCGGCTTCGTCAGGCATAAACCCATGGCTAAACAAGGTAGCCGGATAGGTTTCGGAAGCGCTCACCTCTTCAATAGCTGCCAGTTCTACCAAGAATGTCCACATGTTTAGAAAGTCGTACACGTAGATAATTTTGGTATTTTCCTTGTCTAATAAATCGGCCAAAACATACTCGCTCATGATGCGTTGTTCGCCAGGTGTATCGCCGGTGTCAAATAAGGCAATTTCGTCTTCTTGGTTCCATTTATCGTCGCAAGTATAGAACGAGGCCATTTCTTGCCCGTCAAAATCAAAGGCATTCACAATGGCATTGTGCAAATCTTCTAAGGTGTCGTTTTCCAAAATCGCGATGTCTCGAAATATATCTTCTTCGGTATCGAGGATCACTCTAAATTTATAAACCATATTCTGTTTTTTTATTAGCGTAAACTTACGCCCAATTCGCTAGTTAATTTTTCTTGTAAGTTGTTCATTACGGCATCAATTTGCTCGTCAGTGAGGGTTTTACTATTGTCTTGTAAAATGAAACTCACTGCATACGATTTTTTGCCTTCGGGTAAGCTGTCGCCTTGGTACACGTCAAATAACTGAATGTTTTTGAGCAATATTTTTTCGGTTTGTTTGGCCAATTGGTAAATCGCATCAAAACTCACGGCCTCGTCTATGAGCATCGAGAAATCGCGACGCACTTCGGGAAACTTGGGAATATCTTGGAATTTTGTTTTGGTCGAAACCAATTTCAACACCAAATTCCAATTGATGTCGGCATAGAATACCTCTTGCTTGATGTCAAAATACTTGAGGATCGATTTTTTTACGGTGCCAAATTCAACCAAGGTTTCGTTGCCAACGGCATACTGAACGCCTTCAGCAAATACATCCGATTGCAGCGGTTTGGTTTTGGATTTGTCAATGCCAATGCGCGACAACAAGGCATCGATGTAGCCTTTGAAGAAGAAAAAGTCACTGGCTTTGGTGGCTTGTGTCCAGTTTTCGGGGTGACGGTTGCCGCTCACAAATAAACTCAAGTGCTTGGGTTCACTATAGCTTCCGGCTTTGTAGTGGTAGGTTTTGCCAAATTCAAACAACTTCAAATCCGAATTTCTTCGGTTGCAGTTGTAGGCTACGGCTTCCAAACCAGAAAACAAAAGCGATTGACGCAGGGCCGATAAATCAGTACTCAACGGATTGAGCATACTCACATTGTGTTCGGCTTGCAGTTGTTCACTCAAATTTACATAATCGGGCGTGGTGAGCGAATTGGCCATCATCTCATGAAACTCTTGGGAATTCAATTGATTGGCAATGGTATTTTGAATTTTGTAGTCTTCACTACGCGACGAATTGGCCATCGTAGCGTGTAATTTCTTACTAAAATTGATGTTGTTATAGCCGTACACCCGTAATATTTCTTCGATCACGTCAATTTCGCGTTGCACATCTACGCGGTAGGCCGGAACAATCAAGCCTAATCCGGCATCGGTAGAGCTGTTTACTTTGATGTCAAGGGAAGCCAATATTTTTTTGATAATTTCTTTGGACAATTCTTGCCCGATTAACTTGGTTGTTTTTTCAAAATTCAAAAACACCGGGAAGTCTTCTATCTTTTTGGGGTACACATCAATTACGTCCGAGGTGATTTCGCCGCCAGCTACTTCAAGAATTAAAATGGCTGCCCGTTTTAGCGCATATTCAGTAATCGTTGGGTCAATGCCGCGCTCAAATCGGAAAGAAGCATCGGTGTTGAGGCTATGTCTTTTGGCCGACTTTCGCACACTTACGGCATTAAAATAGGCGCTTTCTAAAAATATATTTTGGGTAGATTCGCTCACGCCCGATTCTTTTCCGCCAAAAACTCCCGCGATACACAAAGGTCCCTGGTCGTCACAAATCATCAAATCGTCTTCGTGCAAACTGCGTTCGATATCGTCTAAGGTGGTAAATTTGGTTCCAGCTGCAACCGTTTTCACCTGAATTTTTCCGTTTATTTTATTGGCATCAAAAGCGTGTAACGGCTGACCCAATTCGTGCATCACGTAATTGGTCACATCCACAATGTTGTTTTTGGGTTGCAAGCCAATGGCTTTCAATCGGTTTTGCAACCATTCGGGCGAGGGTTTAAGCGAAATTCCCGAAATGGTTACCCCACAATAGCGTGGCGCCAGTTTTGGGTTTTCGACTTGTACATCAATTTTTAGGGTGCGTTTGTCTACTCTAAAATTGCTCACCGAGGGCGTGATTAATTCTACTTGCACGCCACTTTGTATCAAACCGGCACGCAAATCACGGGCGGTTCCCCAGTGACTCATGGCATCGGCGCGATTAGGCGTAAGCCCAATTTCAAACACCTCGTCGTTTTCTATTTTAAATTCTTTGGCTACCGATGCGCCAGGAGTTAATTGGTCATCCAACACCAAAATACCTTCGTGGCTGTCGCCCAAGCCCAATTCGTCTTCGGCGCAAATCATGCCGTAACTTTCTACATCGCGGATTTTCCCTTTTTTGATCACAAAGGCATCGCCGTTTTTGTCGTACAAAGTAATGCCAATTAAGGCAACGGGAACTTTTTGTCCTGCAGCCACATTGCTGGCGCCGCATACAATTTGCAAGGGCGTATCGGTGCCCACATTTACAGTAGTCACTTTGAGTCGATCGGCGTTGGGATGTGGTTCACAGCTCAGTACGTGTCCTACCACAATTCCTTCGAGTCCACCTTTTACCGATTGGTATTTATCTACGGCTTCTACTTCCAGTCCCAAGTCAGTGAGTAGGGCGGCAATTTCGTCGGATTTCCAGTCTATTTTAAGAAATTGTTTGATCCAATTGTACGATATTTTCATAGTATCCTGCGTGCTTTTTTTGAAGATGTAAATATACGGATTGCGGATTTGTGGTGAGGAAAATTATTGAAAAATTTAATGATTTAAAGATTGAAAAATTTGCACCTTAAACAGCAGAATTGGAAATTGGTCCCGAAGTTTCGGGATGGATTTTTTTTTCTTTGCCACGAATGCACAGATTTTACTTTGTATTTATTGAAAAAAAAAATTCGTGCATTCGTGGCAATTCAAAAATTGTAATTTA
>CAMBOW010000005.1 GCA_945869365.1 Flavobacterium psychrophilum
GATTATGGTCACTATGGACCATTCTTTATTCGTATGGCTTGGCATAGTGCAGGAACGTATAGAATTTCTGATGGTCGTGGCGGTGGCGGTGCAGGCGCACAAAGATTTGCACCTCTAAATAGTTGGCCAGACAACGGAAACTTAGACAATGCGAGACTTTTATTGTGGCCAATAAAACAAAAATACGGTAGAAAAATATCGTGGGCGGATTTGATGATACTGGCCGGAAACTGTGCCTTAGAATCGATGGGATTCAACACCTTCGGATTTGGTGGAGGACGTGAAGATATTTGGGAACCAGAAGAAGATATCTACTGGGGAACGGAAGGAAAATGGTTGGATGACCAACGGTATTCTGGAGATCGTGAATTAGAAAATCCGTTGGCAGCAGTTCAAATGGGATTGATTTATGTGAATCCACAAGGGCCAAACGGAAATCCAGATATCTTAGGATCAGCGCGTGACATTCGTGAAACTTTCGGTCGTATGGCCATGAATGACGAAGAAACTGTAGCGCTTGTGGCAGGTGGACATACTTTTGGAAAAATGCACGGTGCTGCAGATCCAGATATATATGTAGGACCAGAACCAGAAGGAGCTCCTATCGAAGAGCAAAGTATGGGATGGAAAAATTCATTTGGCTCCGGAAGTGGAGAACACACCATTACCAGTGGATTGGAAGGCGCTTGGACAACAACTCCTACAAAATGGAGCAACAATTATTTTGAGAACTTATTTGGCTTTGAATGGGAATTGACCAAAAGTCCAGCGGGTGCGCATCAATGGAAACCAAAAAATAACGGCGGCGCAGGAACCGTTCCAGATGCTCACAATCCGGCAATTACGCATGCTCCTGTGATGACAACTGCCGATTTAGCCATGAGAATGGATCCAGCCTACGAAAAAATTTCTAGACGTTTTTTTGAAAATCCTAGTGAATTTGCCGATGCATTTGCACGCGCATGGTTCAAATTGACCCACCGCGACATGGGTCCAATAAACCGATACTTAGGTCCTGAAGTTCCAAAAGAAGTTTTGATTTGGCAAGATCCAATTCCAGCAGCAACGCATAAACCAATTAATGAGGGCGACATTGCTGCATTAAAAACTAAAATCGCAGAATCAGGTTTAGCTGTGAGTGAATTAGTGTCGACAGCTTGGGCATCAGCTTCTACGTTCCGTGGTTCTGACAAACGTGGAGGCGCTAACGGGGCACGAATTCAATTGGCACCGCAAAAAAATTGGGAAGCAAATAATCCAACACAATTGGCCAAAGTCCTTGATACACTTAAAGGAATTCAAGCCGACTTCAATAGTACAGCAGGAGATAAACACCTTTCGTTAGCCGACTTAGTTGTTTTGGCTGGTGGAGTTGGTATAGAAAAAGCAGCAAAAAATGCTGGTCAAACTATTTCTGTTCCATTTACACCAGGACGAACTGATGCAACGCAAGAACAAACCGACGTTGATTCATTCGCAGTCTTGGAACCCCTTGCCGATGGTTTCCGCAATTACATGAAAAAGAAATATTCGGTTTCTGCCGAAGAAATGTTGGTAGACAAGGCGCAACTTTTAACACTTACACCACCAGAAATGACGGTATTAGTAGGCGGATTGCGTGTGTTAAACACCAACTTTGATTATTCTGTACATGGGGTATTTACCCAACGTCCGGAAACGCTCACCAACGACTTTTTCGTGAACTTGCTTGATATAGGCACCACTTGGAAAGCAGCGTCAGACGCACAAGATATTTTTGAAGGCCGCGATCGCAAAACTGGTCATGTAAAATGGACAGGTACCCGTGTTGATTTGATTTTTGGATCTAACTCCGAATTGAGAGCCTTGGCTGAAGTATATGGATGCAGCGACTCGCAAGAGAAATTCGTGAAGGATTTTGTGGCAACATGGACAAAAGTGATGAACTTAGATCGCTTTGACTTGGCCTAATAGCTTACATCATTAATATTAAAAGGTGGACAATTGACTGTCCACCTTTTTTTATTTTATGTATGCCTAGTATCCCTACAATAAACACGCAAATGCCGCATTTCTGTGGCTGTAATTCGAATCTACAAAAAATACTTTTTTCTCGCCCAAGCGGCAAATTTTACCAGCAACAACAATGCCGGAACTTCTACCAAAGGTCCAATAACCCCGGCAAAAGCTTGGCCACTATTAAGACCAAAAACCCCGATTGACACGGCAATGGCCAACTCAAAATTATTGCCTGATGCGGTAAACGAAACGGCTGCCGTATCGGCATAACTGGCTCCTATTTTTTTGGCGGTAAAAAACATCAGCATAAACATGATACCAAAAAACAGGACCAAAGGCAAGGCGATGCGCAGCACATCAACCGGAATAGCCACAATCATTTGTCCTTTTAGGCTGAACATCACCACGATGGTAAACAGCAAGGCAACTAAGGTAAATGGCGAAATAAAGGGCAAGAAGAGGTAAAAAAACCACTGATCCCCTTTGATTTTTCGCAATCCCCAACGGCTTAGCATGGCGGCTACAAACGGTATTCCCAAATAAATCCCCACCGTTTGTGCAATTGAAACAAAGGAAATGGCTACATGCACTCCTTGCAAACCTACCAAAGGCAACATGATTTCTAAATAAAAATAGGCATACCCACTAAAAAACAGCACTTGCAGCACACTATTAATACCTACTAAACCGGCGGTTAGTTCCCGATTGCCTTGGGCCAATTCATTCCACACGATCACCATGGCAATGCAAGGCGCCAAGCCAATAATCAATAAACCTGTGAGGTATTCCGGTTTGTCGGACAA
Organism: Flavobacterium psychrophilum; assembly: GCA_945869365.1. Lineage (GTDB taxonomy): Bacteria > Bacteroidota > Bacteroidia > Flavobacteriales > Flavobacteriaceae > Flavobacterium > Flavobacterium psychrophilum_J. The sequence continues at coordinate 2,802 of CAMBOW010000005.1, forward strand.
AAAAGTAATGGCCAAGATAAACATCAACAAAGGCCCAATAATCCAGGTGATAAACAAAGAGGTCCAAAGCAATTTTCCTTGCTTGAACATGGCCGGAACGAGTTTGAAATCAACTTTGGTGAGCGGCGGATACATCATGATGATCAAGCCAATGGCCAAAGGAATATTGGTAGATCCCGACGAAAACGAATCAATCCAAGCCGATGAATCGGGAATAAAATACCCCAAGCCAACGCCCAAAAGCATGGCCAAAAATATCCACAAAGTGAGGTAACGGTCTAAAAAGGATAAACGTGTATTGGCTGGCATAACTAGCTGTTTTTAAGTTGATGAAATACATAATAAAATTCAGTTGCAATTTGACGGCTGCGGGCTTCGTACATTTCGGCCATTTGCGGAGTCTGGTCAAATACCTTTGGATCTTCATATTGAACGGGGATTCGTTGAGAAGCACCAGCAATAAAAGGACAACCCTGATCGGCTTGTGAACAGGTCATGATGGCTGCAAAATCCGATTGTGGATTAAATGGCGAATCGATGGTTTTAGAAAAACCGATGATTGGCGGTTCATTTTTGTCAAATTTAATGGCGTAAACAGGATTAGCTGTATCACTCAATTGTGTACTCTCAAACCCTACTCCCAGCAAGGTTTCAATTACTTGCGGAAACAAAGCCGTGGCTTCGGTACCCGAAGAGTAGCAACTTACTTGATCTATTCCAAAATAATGGGCCATCGTTTGCGCCCAAATTTGCGACAAATGACTGCGGCGAGAATTGTGGGTACAAATAAAATTTAGCCGAATGGCTTGATTGGCAGCTTTGCATTTTTGCATATAATCAATGAGTGGCTGTAAAATAAGTTTGCGCTCTTCTGACACAACCATATTTGCCAAGTCGCTGATGTAGTGGTTAAGTTTTGCATTCATAATTAACAACAATTTGAGTTTGGATCACAACTTGTTTTGGCTTTCCAAGTGCCTTGTTGACTTTGAGTTGGCATTTGTTCGGGCGAAATACCGCAATGATCTTGCGCCAAACAGGTTGTGAATGTTGGGGTTAATACAAATACTCCAGCAGTAAACTCCAAACCAAATTTTCCAATGGTTGATTCCAATTGGTATTCTACTTCCAATTCTTGATCGGTAGTAGGCAATAGCGGCATACTGGCTGCAATAATTGACTGAATTTTTTGTGGTGTAAGTCGGTGATCTAAATCATTGGCATACCACAACTGAAACGTGATGCGATTCTCTGTGCGCATTTTGGCTCCACAATCGATGTAATTTTTGGAGAGCCAGCCCAATTCAGTAATGTGCACATGTTTGGGCAGCTGCAATCCGTTGGACAATTGAAAGTGAACCTCGCTTACTTGGTTTAAATAGTCTTGAAATTCGTGTAAAGTCATCTTTTTAATTTTAGCAACAGCTTGGTGCTGTAGATTGTTGAATATGAGTAAAAAAGGAAGCGATTAACTGAAATTTTTCAGGGTTTACACAGTAGCAAATGGATTTACCTTCGATACTACCTTGAATCAAACCGGCTTGTTTGAGTTCCTTGAGGTGCTGCGAAATGGTGGGTTGCGCCAAGGGTAATTCGTTTACAATGTCGCCACAAATGCAGCGATCTACCGATAGTAAATAATCAATGATCGCCAGTCGTGCCGGATGTGCCAAGGCTTTAAAGAGCAAAGCCAATTGGTTTTGCGATTCGGTATAATGTTCGGTTTTAGTAACTCCCATGAGTTTATATTTTAATATTGCAATATTACGATAATAATTGTTTTGTTTTAAAATTTGTTTCAAGTTTCAGGTTTCAGGTTTGAAAACTGAAAAATGATAAATTAATTCCTGAAGAACTGTAGCAAATCAAAAAACTTGAAACCTGAAACATTTCCTTACTTTTGAAACTCAATTTAGCCGTATGAAAAAACTGCTTTTCGTTATACTTATCATTCTATCGGTTAAAGCAACCAGTCAATGTCAATTGATTGGTGCTGACATGTCCTATGCTAACTCGGTTTTAGCAAATGGCGGGATCTATAAAAACAGTCAAGGAGTGGTGCAAAATCCCTACAGTTTATTTGCCGAAAAAGGAGCCAATATTGTCCGTGCTCGCTTGTTTCATACTCCAGCCAATCAGTTGGATTTTTGCGGAAATCAGAGCACGATGAGTTCACTTGCCGATGTGACTAACACCTTTGAACAAGCCAAAATCTTTGGGATGCAGTTGGAACTTTCATTGCATTATGGCGATTATTTTAATGATCCGCAAAAACAAAAAATGCCTGCTATGTGGCAGGGTCTGTCTCAATCCGTTTTGCTCGATTCCATCTACAACTACACCACCAAAGTACTCACCCATTTACACAACCAAGACGTGTTACCCAACATCATTGCGATTGGCAACGAAACGACTTGGGGATTTGTGGATGAAACGGCTACTACCAACGGTTGGGTTTGGCCCGCCGATGCTACTAAATTTAATCGGGCGCTTTCGGCTGTAGATGATTTTAATACTGCGCACGGAACTAGCATCAAAAAAGCACTTCATTTTACCGACACCTCAGCCCTTTGGTTGGCGGCCTTATTTGCCAACAAGGGCATATCAAACTTTGACATTTATGGGTTGTCTTTTTACCCTGTTTGGTCCTCTGTAACAAATTTGTCTCAATTTGGCGATATTATTTCTACCCTGAAAAACACCTACAACAAAGATGTACTCGTAATGGAAACCGGAGTGCCTTGGACCACAGCTGCCGGTGATGCCTATTCCAATATAGGAAACAGCTACGGGAATTTATCCTACCCCATTAGCCCCGTTGGTCAACAAACTTTTTTTCATGATTTGGTGCAATTGGTATATGATTACGGTGGTTTAGGCGTAATTTATTGGGCGCCCGATTGGATCCCTTCAGGGCATTGCGATGCATGGGGACAAGGGTCATCCTATGAAAACCAAAGCTTTTTCAACTTCAATACGAGTAATACCCCTTTACCTGTTTTTTCTGTGTTTCAGTATTGCAGCGAATTGGGAGTTAGCGATCCAATCAAATATGAACTTAGTGTGGTGTATAATCCGGTGAATGATACCGTAAAAGTGAATGGCCTTAGCAGTCCTTCTCCTTGCAAACTAATTGATAGCAATGGCCGAATAGTGTACAGCGGAAATACACAAAACGACATGGAATGTAAAGCCATCGCAACAGGTGTATATTGGATTCAATTGGAACATGCCAACAGACCCTATCTGCTTAAATTCTTGAAAAATTAAGATTGGTTCTATTCCCTAAATGGCTTTGCTGACTGGCTCATTTTACTTTTTTTATTCCCAATATATTTGTTTACTTTTGAGGCTTTAAAAAACACAAGCTATGGCACAAATTACTTTGGGTGGAAATCCCATAAACACAATAGGAAACCTGCCTCAAGTAGGCGAAATGGCTCCTGATTTTTCTTTAATTCAAACTGATCTTTCCAAAGCCAATTTAGCCCACTTCTCGGGTAGTAAATTGGTGCTTAATATTTTTCCCAGTATCGATACGGGTACCTGTGCAACTTCGGTTCGTCAATTTAATGCCAAAGCTGCAGCATTGACCAATACAAAAGTACTTTGCATTTCCCGTGATTTACCTTTTGCTCAAAAGCGTTTTTGTGGGGCGGAAGGAATTGAGAATGTGATTAATTTATCTGATTTTGTAGACGGGCATTTTGGACAAGACTACGGCCTTACCATTGCCGATAGCGTATTGGCTGGTTTGCATTCTAGAGTGATTGTAGTGATTGACGAAAACGGAAAAATTATTTATACTGAACAAGTAGGTGAAATTGCAGACGAACCCAATTACGACGCAGCCATTGCTGCATTAAACAACTAGATAAGGCATGGAATTTCAAAAAGACAACTCTTTTTTTACCGGTCGATTTAAAAGCATTGGATTTGCATTTAATGGCTGTGTCAAATTAATCAAGACCGAACACAGCATTATGGTGCAAACGTTTATTGGAGTAGTAACCATTATTCTTGGTATTTATTTTGATATTTCTAAAGATGAATGGATGTTTCAAACACTTGCACTTGGCTTGGTTTTGAGCGTAGAAAGTTTAAATACAGCGGCTGAAAAACTTGCCGATTTTATCCACCCGGATTACCATAAACGCATCGGATTTATCAAAGATATTGCTGCTGGTGGCGTTTTTTTTGCTGCAATAGCCGCTATTGCAATTTGGTCTATGATCTACCTACCCCGTTTTTTCTAACCGATTCAAAAAAAATACCTGGGCATGGCAAAAACAGTAAAAAGTTCTGACAACAAAAGCGCTGCTCCAAAAACCGAGTGGCAATTTACCCGTCAACATAAGCTCGTACTGGGCGTCGTGTTTATCTTGTTTGCAGTCGCCTTGTTGGTTGCTTTTATTTCATCATTTATGCACGGCTACGAAGACCAAAGTACGCTGAGTGCATTGACTGATCGCGGCGAAAAAGCACAAAATCTATTGGGGAAATTTGGTGCTGTTTTGGCCGATATTTTTATCAACCGCGGATTTGGTATAGCTTCTTTTTTGTTTGTTAAGTTTTTTGCTGTATTGGGCGCTTCTTTAGTGCTAGATGCACCATTAAAACGCTTTAAAACAAGCTTTTTTTGGGATTTATATGCTTTACTGGTACTTTCTATCGGCTTCGGGTTTTTTGCCGACAGTATGCCCGAATTGGCAGGAACAGTAGGCTACGAAATGAATTTGTTTGCGCAAGATTATGTGGGGAGCACCGGGATTTTCTTGTTGATATTGTTGGCCGTATTTATCTACCTGATTTTCAAAATAAAAATTAATCCTGACGGCATAAAAAGTTTTTTTGAGCGACGAAAACAAGAGTTTACTGCTGATATGGATGCGTTGCAAACCCCAACTAATTCGGCAGCTACTGCCTACAATTTAGAAGAATACGCGGTGGCTGATTTGCCCGAAAAACCTATTTATCCCGAAATAGAAGAAGAAGAAATTACCGAACCGGTATTGAAAACTTCGGCATTTGAAATTGACAAAGAATCACTAAAACCAACCATTGCCAATGCTTCTGAGATTCAGTTGGATCCCAGTCCAAAAGTGCATGCACACATAGAGAAACCCTATGTTGGTCCTGAAATCATCGCCACACAAGACGAAACTTTTGTGATCGAAATGGCGGCCGAAGAAGCCACCACCGAAGAAAATTTGGCTGCTCGTTTGGTAGCCGATTTTGGTTTATTTGACCCAACCTTAGAGTTGTCCAACTACAAATTCCCTACGCTTGACTTGCTGAAAGAATATTCAAGCGGAGGAATTACCATAAACCAAGAGGAATTAGAAGAAAATAAAAACAGAATTGTAGAAACCCTGCGGAACTACAAAATTGAAATTGCGCAAATTAAAGCTACCGTGGGGCCTTCGGTAACCTTGTACGAAATTGTACCCGAAGCTGGAATTCGCATTTCCAAAATTAAGAGCTTAGAAGACGATATTGCCCTTTCGCTATCGGCCTTGGGCATTCGTATCATTGCCCCTATTCCGGGAAAAGGAACTATCGGAATTGAGGTGCCCAACAAAAACCCGACCATGGTATCCATGAAAAGTGTGATTGGCTCAACCAAATTTCAAGAAGCTGAAATGGAATTGCCGATCGCATTAGGAAAAACCATCTCCAACGAAACCTTTGTGGTTGATTTGGCCAAAATGCCTCACTTGCTCATGGCAGGTGCAACTGGTCAAGGAAAATCGGTGGGATTGAATGCTGTATTGACTTCGTTATTATACAAAAAACACCCAGCCGAAGTGAAGTTTGTGTTGGTTGATCCCAAAAAAGTGGAACTGACCTTATTTAATAAAATTGAGCGCCATTATTTGGCCAAATTGCCAGATTCTGGTGATGCGATTATCACTGACAATACCAAAGTAATCAATACCTTGAATTCGCTTTGCGTAGAAATGGACAACCGCTATTCGTTGCTCAAAGACGCCATGGTGCGCAACATCAAGGAATACAACGAAAAGTTCAAAGCACGCAAATTGAATCCCGAAATGGGCCACCGATTTTTGCCCTACATCGTGCTTGTAGTTGATGAATTTGCCGATTTGATTATGACGGCCGGCAAAGAAGTAGAGACGCCTATTGCCCGTTTGGCCCAGTTGGCCCGTGCCATTGGAATTCACTTGATCATTGCCACGCAACGTCCATCGGTGAATGTAATTACAGGAATTATCAAAGCCAATTTTCCGGCACGGATTGCCTTTCGCGTTACCTCAAAAATTGATTCAAGAACCATTTTGGATACCCAAGGTGCCGATCAGTTGATTGGTCGTGGAGATTTGTTGTTTTCGAACGGAAATGATTTGACCCGTGTGCAATGCGCCTTTGTGGACACGCCCGAAGTAGAAAAAATTACCGAATTTATTGGCTCCCAAAAAGCCTATCCCGATGCCTATTTGTTGCCTGAATTTGTGGGCGAAGATGGTGGAGGAAGTCACCTAGATATGGATATTTCCGAACGTGATTCGCTATTTCGCGATGCGGCCGAAATTATCGTGACAGCCCAGCAAGGATCGGCCTCGTTATTGCAACGCAAATTAAAATTGGGATACAACCGCGCCGGTCGTCTAATCGATCAATTGGAAGCCGCTGGAATTGTAGGTCCTTTTGAAGGCAGCAAAGCCCGCAACGTAAACATTACTGATTTGAGTGCTTTGGATCAGTTTTTTAGTAATGAACAAAACGATTAATCCCACATGAAAAAATTAATATTTTGGGCACTCCTATTTGCCTTAAGTGCCCAATTACAAGCCCAAGACAAAAAAGCAAAAATTCTCTTGAACCAAGTGAGTTCAAAAGTGAAAGCCTATAAAACCATCAAAATTGAGTTTAAATATAGTTTGCAAAATGCCAAGGAAAATGTAAACCAAGAAAGCAGCGGATCGGTAGTGTTGCAAAATAACAAGTATCAGTTGCAACTCATGGGTGTAACCAAATTGTTTGACGGCAAACGCGTGTATACCATTAACCCAGAAGACGAAGAAATCACGATTTCAAAAGGCAACGACAAGGAAGACAACCTCATTACACCTTCTAAGATGTTGACTTTTTATAACAAAGGCTATTCATATACTTGGGACATTAGTCAAACCGTGAAAGGCCGCAGCATTCAATACATTAAATTGATTCCCACTACAGCCAAAGACCAACGCAAGCAAATTTTATTGGGAATTGACACCAAAGCCAAACAAATTTACAACCTAATCGAAGTGGGTAAAAACGGCACCAAAACTACCTTGACTGTGGTTTCGTTTAAAACCAATCAGAAATTACCCGAAAGTCAGTTTAAATTTGACAAAAACAAATACCCCAATTACTACCTCAACACGATAGACTAAGCCGTTGAAAATACTTGACAAATACATCTTACGCACGTTCCTGTTTACCTTTACTTCGGTATTTGTAATCTTATTCCTGATTTTTATCCTGCAAACTATTTGGTTGTTCATCGCTGAATTGGCCGGAAAAGATTTGGATACAATCGTGATTTTGAAGTTCTTACTCTTCAAAATGCCTAGTGTGGTGCCTTTGGTACTTCCTCTTTCTGTCTTATTGGCCTCGATTATGACTTTTGGTGATTTGGCTGAAAACTATGAGTTTGCTGCGATCAAATCGTCGGGAATATCTTTCAATAGGGCGATGCGCAGTTCTACTGTTTTTATTTTATTGTTGAGCCTAGGTGCTTTTTTCTTTGCCAACAATGTAATTCCCTTGGCTGAATATAAGTTCATCAATTTTAGGAAAGACATCGCTCAAGTAAAACCAGCCATGGCCATTGCCGAAGGACAGTTTAGTGACATTGGGTTCTACAACATCAAAGTGGATAAAAAAACAGGTGAAAACGGAAATTTTTTGCACGGCATTACCATACACAAAAAAGTAAACCAATACGACGGCAGCAAAAACGTGATTAAGGCCAAAGACGGTGAGCTCATCAGCAGCAACGATTCCAATATTTTGCAAATGGTGCTCAAGGATGGCTATTATTACGAAGATATTATTCCTAAAAAATACGAAGACCGCAACAAATTACCATTTGCCAAATCGTCGTTCAAAAAATATATCATTAACATTGATTTATCCAAATTGAACGGTTCTGCAGACGATTCAGCCGAGATAACAAACACCAATAACATGCTCACGGTGAGTGAATTGAAATACACCATTGATTCGCTCCAAAAAATTTACCACAAAGACATACTATCATTCACTGACAATATTTCCCAACGCAATGCACTAAACGAAAAAACAGCTGCAGCACAAGCCAAATTGAAACTCTACCGCTACCAACCAGATTTATTGGCTCAACAAAATATTTACGAAAAAAAAGACATTTATACGATTGCAACTAGCACAGTTACCAATACCAATTTTTCGATAGAAGGTTCCAAGTATGAAATGGAAGCCAAAACCAAAAATTTAAATAACCACTGGATTGCGCTATTTGACAAATTTGTAATTGCCTTTGCCTGTATTTTAATGTTTTTTATAGGTGCACCCTTGGGCGCTATTATCCGAAAAGGGGGATTAGGTTTACCTATAGTATTTGCTGTGCTAATTTTTATCATCTTTCACTTCATCAATACCTTTGGCAAAAAGGTTGCACAAGAAAACGGCATATCGCCTTTTTTGGGATGCTGGTTGTCCACTATGGTATTATTGCCTTTGGCTGTTTTTCTATCCTATCGTGCCACAACTGATTTGGGTTCTATTTCCTTTGATGCAATTACACTTACTATACAAGCTGCCTTTAAAAAATTATTCCCTGGTTCTAAAAACGTCTAAATGAAAACTGATCTCATCCAATTAAATACCATCGAAGAAGCCATTGAAGACATCCGCCAAGGTAAAGTTATCATTGTAGTTGACGATGAAGACCGAGAAAATGAAGGCGATTTTTTGGCTGCAGCTGAATTGGTTACACCCGAAATGATCAACTTTATGGCTACCCATGGTCGCGGATTAATCTGTGCGCCACTTACCGAAAAACGCTGCCATGAATTGGAATTGCATTCCATGGTAAAAAACAATACCGATCACATGGAAACGGCCTTTACCGTATCTGTCGATTTAAAAGGACAAGGTGTAACCACTGGAATTTCGGCTGCCGATAGAGCCAAAACAATTTTGGCCTTGGTAAATGAAGACACCAAACCTTATGACTTGGCTCGTCCGGGACATATTTTCCCCCTTACAGCTAAACAAGGCGGTGTTTTGCGTAGAACCGGACATACCGAAGCAGCCATTGATTTTGCGCGTTTAGCAGGCTTTAAACCAGCCGGAGTGATTGTAGAAATTATGAATGAAGACGGTTCAATGGCCCGATTGCCCGAACTGGTTAAAGTGGCCAAGAAATTTAACTTGAAATTGGTCTCTATAGAAGATTTGGTCGCCTACCGCATGCAACACGACAGTTTGATCGTAAAAAAAGAAGACTTTGAAATGGAAACCCGTTTTGGTAAGTTCCGTTTGCGCGCCTATTTACAAACTACCAACAAACAAGTCCACATAGCCCTCACCAAAGGAAGTTGGAACAGCGGCGAAGCAGTACTCACTAAAATCATTTCTAACCAAGCCAACAACGATATCCTGAATAGCCTCACCGACAGCCGAGACAAAAAGATGGAAGAAGTTTTTTCGCTGATTCTTCAAGAACAAAAAGGTGCGGTAATCTTCATCAACAGCGAATTGGATTCGACTGATTTATTGAATCGATTGTCCGAACTCAAACAATTACAAACCGAAGGCAATGCCAAGATTCCTCAAATAAAAATGGACCTCAAAGACTTTGGTATTGGGGCCCAAATTTTACATGACATAGACATTTCCAAAATACGTCTTATCTCCAATTCTATGCAAGCCAAACGCGTCGGAATGATTGGGTATGGTTTGGAGATTTCGGAGTATGTAGGGTATTGATTAACGATTGTTGATTGATGATTTTTGATTGATGATTGCTTCGCCAGTTCGAGCAAAGGGCTCGGGGGTTGATTTATTAAATTTCAATTTTATAATTTACTCGAAGTTGCTCTTGAACCTCTAAAATTCGTTGGAAAAGTAATTCATCAGCCTCTAGTTTTGCTTGGTGCAACAAGTTATCCAATTCCTTGATTCGGCTTGCGTTTTGACCAATCCAAAGATTGGGTGCTACATAATACCGAAATGGATTTGTGGCTAAAATTTCAACTTTCTCTCGCAGACTAGCGTGTGTATGGGCATACATTGGGTGTACATTCGTTTCCATATTTCTTATGTATAATGTTGCACATTCATTGCGATAACCTGATTTTGTTGGGTGAGCAAGGTACCGCCATGAGGTGGTCTGTTCGAAAAAGTAATTTGATCTTCTTCAAAATAGTAGGCTGTATTTGGATCTTCTACCAAACAAATTCTACAAGGCTTGTTTTTATCCGTTTCAATCTTGTTTTTGATCCATTTGCATTTTTCCATGATCTTATCATGCAGTGGTGCGGATTTCTTTAATTCATACTCGGCCAATTCTTGCTCGCTTATGCCCTCAATATTTGCTCCTGGGTAATTGGCGTAGTCACCATGCGTGTTAAAATGAATTGGTATTTGCATAAACATGGCATGGCCAGTTTTTAAAATTAAATACGGAAATTGCCCATATCCTTTTGGGAATTGGCGGTGTTCGTACCATTTTTCGTCTAGGTTTTTTATCTTGTTTTCCATTGTCTTTTTGTTGTTTGATTGTGATTAAAATACTTCCCCTAAGCACAGGCTTATCCTATAATGAGATGTGAAACATTCGCCAAATCAAAAGGAATGGGGTAAGGCAAGAGCAGTACATTTTTATAGGACGTACCGGTTCCAAATGCAGATTCAGATCCGTTGAGGCTGTAGGCCGCTCCCCCAAAATGTAGCTCATCGTCAAAATACAAAACCGCAAAGGGCGAAACCTTACTGAGTTCTAAAACCGAGTTGGTTTGTTGGTGTTCAATGACAAGAAATAGTGGCGAATTACCTTCTTGTAATTCGTGCACATTCACAAAAATGTGAGTTGTTTTTTTGACCGTAGCCTCGTAGTGAATTACGGCTTGGTCTTTCAAGAAAATTTGTACTGAATTTTTCATACAAATAAAGATTTAGTTAAACAATCGTTATTTGTATTTCGATAAATAGGTGTCTGGAAACTTGTGTTTATTTTGACCGGACGGGCCCGTATTGTTTTACCACCGTGGTGTCTTCACTCGGTTGGTACCCTTAATGGGTTCGAAATACAGGGCAAATGTAGAGAAAAATAGTTGCGAACAAACAAACTGTTGAAAATTTTATTCGAGTTGTACTTTCTAAACGAAACAAATTAAGACCTTGCTTAATTATATTTGGTACTTTTAAAAATAAAAAATTATCTATGGATTGGATCATTGAGAATAACCGATTGACAAAACACTTTGAATTTAAAACCCAAACACAATTGTGTGAATTTTTACTGAAAGTTGCCCAGCAAGCTGATACAGTTGGACATCATCCTGATGTATCGATTTATAAATGCAGTAAAATGAAAATGGAGCTGACCACACACGATCAAGGTAAAATAACCGAATTGGATTACAAATTGGCCGCTTTGATTGATTTGATTTGAAGCCTTATACTTTTGTTTTATTTTCTATTGGGTTTTCTCCATACTGATTTTCTTCAGGATCACCTTCTTTAAACTGTATGTCTTCAAACTAAAGTGGACTTTTCCTAAGAGAGTATTTTGTTAATAATTCAAAGATAAATGTTTGTTTTGATTTGTTTTTAATTTTATTTTTTGGTACTCATTTCTGCGGTTAATAATTGCAATTTTCTTTAATCGTTCTCGTTCTTTTAAAATCAGTTCACCTCTACCAAAATAGACATCTGCTGGGGTTAAGTTGTTTAATGATTCGTGATAGCGTTGATTGTTATAACGATAAACAAATTTTTCTAAAGCAGCTTCTAATTCTTCTGGAGCAAAGTAATTATCAAGTTTCACAACATTTTTCATGGTTCTATGATAGCGTTCAATCTTTCCTTGTGTTTGTGGATGATTGGGTCTACCATGCACTTGTTGCATTTGATAATTGTCTTTTAAATACGATTTTAATTCGTTTGCAATGTAACACGAACCATTGTCAGACAAGAGTTTTGGCTTTTGTTTGGTAATTAATTTTGCTTTTTTAATTGCCGTGTCAACAGTTCGTTTTACATCATCAGCTTTCATGTTTGAGCAAAGTTCCCAATGCACAATATATCGGCTGTAATCATCCAAAACCGTGCTCAAGTAATACCAACCCCAACCAAGTATTTTAAAGTACGTAAAATCAGTTTGCCACATTTGATGAACAAAGCCTGTTTTATCCGTAAATTCATTTCCAGCACTCAGAAAAATATGAGCTGGAGCAGTGATTAATCCTCTTGACTTTAAAACCCTATAAACACTGGATTCTGATAAGAATATTTGCTGCTCATCTGTCATTTTATAGGCCAATTCTCGAGATGATAAATCAGGATAATCCAAAGCTAATTTTACAACCAAATTCTTCTGTTCTTGCGGAATGCTGTTCCATTGTCTGTTTGATGCTCTTTTGGTTGGAATCAATCCTTCAACACCATTTTCGCTATAAGCATGATACCAATTGTAAAAAGTGCTTTTGTTGATTCCAATCTCCCGAAGCGTTCGATTAACACCAATTTCAGAACGAGTTACCATGTGAATGATTTCTTGTTTTTCGGATATTGTAAGTCTCATATATTTCTTGAACTTTTCAGTTAATCCAGCATGTCCAAGCTTTTTTTTACAATATCGTAGCGTAAAACCAAATCGGCAATCATGACTTTTAATGCCTGGTTTTCTTTCTTGAGTTCTGCTACTTCATCACTCGTAGCTTCTCTTGTTACATCGCCTGCTAAACGCTTTTTACCAGCTTCTAAAAACTCTTTATTCCACTTATAAAACTGAGATTCATTTATAGAATACTTACGACATAATTCTGCAACTGACATTTCTGCTCGTAAAGCTTCCATAACAATCTGAATTTTCTGTTCAGAACTAAAGATTCTTCGTGTGTTTCTACGAATGTCTTTGATGAAATTCTCTGCTGTTTTTTTCTTGGGTGTTCTCATAATTTCAAATTTAAGGATTTAGAAAACACTCTCTTAGTTTTGACTTAAATTAGTCCACTTTTTGCTGACGATTTACAGTATTAAAATTAAAAGAGCGCAATTGACTAATTATTTATCCTACTATAGCGTGACTCAGGGAATTCTCAGGGGACAGCGTAAATTTTGTATACCTATTTGCTACCTATTTTGCCAAAATTGGCATAGGTGTGAAATAGGTATACAAAAAAGGGTGTTTTTAGGTGATTTTTGACCTTGGACCAAAAAACCGAAAACCCTTCAAACACTGATGTTTAAAGGGTTTCTTAAGATTTTTGCTCCAAATGATGGAGATTATCCGCGGAGAAAGAGGGATTCGAACCCCCGGACCTGTTACAGTCAACAGTTTTCAAGACTGCCGCAATCGACCACTCTGCCATTTCTCCAATAAGTCGTGCAACCGTTGATTGCGGTGGCAAATATAGAAACTTTTTTAGACTACGAAAACATTTTTTTAGGGAATGCTCATTTATTTTACACGGCGGCAATTAACCCTTTCATCCTGTTGGATTTACCTTAGTTTGCGGGAACTATTAATTGCTTTCTAAACACCCAAACGAGCAAGAAAAAATACCCCACATAAGCGAATGCTTGTGCCATGACCACGCCTTGCAACTGGAATCTGGGCAAGCAAATGAGTGTAGCGACATAAAAGGCACTCAAGGAAACCAATTCGCACAAGATAAAGGCGAGTGTCATTTTTTTTGCAAAGAACTGGTACCCCAAAATCAGCGAAGCCGCTTTGAACACATCGCCAGACATTTGCCACAAAAACAAGTCGGTTACCGGCGCGAAAGCTTTGGAGAACAAGAGGGGAACCCAAAAATTCCGGCCTACATACAAGGCCAATAAGCCCAAAATAAATAAAGGCAAGACCGCTTTGTAATAAGTAAAAAATACCTGTTGGGTGGCTTTATTGGTTTTGGCTTCGGCGAGTTTGGGAAAAAAATAGACACTCAATAAGGTGGCGATAAACAAGAAATAATAGGACGAAATGCGCATCATGGCTTCCCAATAGCCGGCTTGCACGAGGCCCAATTGGCCAATCACCAAGTTTCGCACCTGCACATACACCAAAGGTCCGAGTACGGTAGCCACCAAGGCCATAAGCGAATACGAACTGAGTTGCCACAAGAGCTGGCGGTCAAATGCCTGCCAAGAAAGCAAATCGCTAAAGTGTATTTTTTTATTCAAATAATAGCACACAACTACAATTAACAAAGCCGGCGGAATCACCAAAGACAACAAGGCCCCTTGGGTGTGCAGTTGCCAAACCAACACGAGCGAAACGAGCAATCCCAATATATTTCCCCACAAATTTACGCGGATCACCTGCTGGAACTGCCCCAAGCCATTGAGTACCGAAACCAATAGAATACTGGCGGCATACCAAGGCAAGGCCAAAGCCAGCGCGAGGAAAATGGTGCTGAAATCGGAGTTTGTGCCAAACAACCAACTCGACCAAACCTGGGCAAAAACAACTAAACTTGCGCTTATGATTAGTACCATGGCAGCCAAACTCACAAACACGGTGGCCAATACTTTTTTGAGTGCGGCTTCATCGTCTTTGGTGTCGACCACATATTTTACTACACCATTTTGCAAGCCCAAAGTAGATAAGGCTTCAATAGAGGTAATGAAATTGCGGAAGTTCCCCACCAAGGCCAAGCCCGAGGGTCCCACAAACACCGCCATTACTTTTGAGCTGACAACCCCTACTCCAATTTTGACCAGCACACTCAAACTGTTCAAAGAAGTGATTTTGAACAAAGGCAAACGGGCTATGCGGCGAAGGAATTCCACTAATTATAACCGTTTAATACCGCTATTACTCGGTCTACTTGTTTATTGCTCATGACTGGACTGATTGGTATACTCAACACCTCGCGGTGAATGGATTCAGTAATAGGAAACGATTGTTCATTCCAAGTAGCCAAGGCTTTTTGTTGGTGCGGCGGAATTGGATAATGAATTAAGGTTTGTATCTCGTGCCGGGCCAAATAGGCTTGCAGCTTGTCCCGCTGCACTGTGCGAATTACAAACAAATGAAACACCTGATCTGCTTGACCGGTATAGATTGGCAATTGAATATTTGGATTGTTTATTTCAGTGGTATAGCGCGCTGCAATGGCTCTTCGTAAAGCATTATCACGATCGAGTTGTGGCAGTTTTATCCGCAAAAAAGCCGCTTGCAATTCATCGAGACGGCTGTTTACGCCTAAGTAAGCGTTGTGGTATTTTTGGGCCGAGCCATAATTGCGCAATTGCCGAATTACCTCAGCCAATTGAGGGTCGTTGGTGGTCACGGCTCCGGCATCGCCCAAAGCGCCTAAATTTTTTCCGGGATAAAAACTAAATCCAGCCGCATCACCCAAATTTCCAGCTTTCTGGCCCGAAGGCAATTGGGCTCCATGGGCTTGGGCTGCATCTTCGAAGAGCAATAAATGATTTGATTTAGCCCAAGAACTGATGGCTTCCATATCGGGCAATTGCCCATACAAATGCACTACCATGACAGCCTTGGTTTTTGAAGTTCTATTTTGTTCCAATCTGTTGGATTCAACCAAAAAAGTGTCGGGATTAGGCTCAACCAAAACCGGTACTAAACCCGCTTCGATTATCGCCAAGATACTAGCAATGTAGGTATTGGCAGGAACCAACACTTCGTCACCTTTGTGCAATTGACCCAATTCTATATAGCCACGAAATACTAGCGTTAAGGCATCTAAGCCATTGGCTACACCTATGCAGTGTGAATTTCCGCAATAGGCCGCAAATTCGCGCTCAAATTGTTGTACTTCTTCGCCCAAAATATACCAGCCTTTGTCCAATAGCGTTTGCAATTGCTGATGAAACTGGGCTTCGTAGGGCGCATTAATTTGCTGTAAGTCTAAGAATGGGATTTTCATAAAGCGTCAAGTAAGTGTGCCTGCTGCAACTGGATAATCCAATAGGTTTGCACGATGGGTTTGGCTCCAAAACTTTCTTTCCAGTAGGCCAATCCTTGGTTGGTTTTCATTCCGTTTTGTTCGGATACATTTCCAAAACTGACGTGATGCTTTGGGTGATAGCGTTGAATCACGTAATCAAACAACACATCGAGAGCAGCGGTATCCATGCGGTCATCGGTGCCTGAACTGTACTGAAAATGCACCACATTATTCATCACAAACAGCACGCATCCGGCTTTGAGTGTGCCGTCTAAATAGGCGTTAAACAACTTGATTTGATCCGGAAAAGCAGCGGCCAATTGGGTAATCTCGACCAAGGAATGCACCGGATTTACGCCAAAACGCTGCTGCAAATTGGGCGTGAGTACTTCATTCCAAAAGGAATCATACTGGGTTTCTTCTTTGATTTTGATGCCCAAATCCTGCGCCACTTTTAAGGCGCGCTTGCGGTTGCGGTTGGGCATGTAGGGTTCCTTATGATCTACCACCAAAAACAAATCGCTGCGGGTTTGCTGCGCTTTGGTTATATATAAAGCCTGGTACAATTCATCAGAAAAGCTTTGCTCGTAGATGCGTGGAAGGGCTTTGAGGTTGAGTTGTGTTATTTCATTTTCAATCAAAAACTGGCAGAGTGCAGAGAAAATCGCAAAATAATCTACTGTTCGGATGTTGGGTAATACTAATAAACCTCCATAGGAAAGACCTTGGTGCGAATAGATTTCGTTGTCTATTTTGTTGGCAGGTAATACAGCAACCCATTTCTCGTTTTCGGTAACCACCAACGAATAATCATCAAAGCGATCTCGGTGGTAGTCCATAAAATCCCGGTGAAACAAAAAGGTAGCATTTTTGGCCTGCCCAATAAAGGCATTCCAAGTGGCTGCAAGGGTTGGCTGAAAGCGTTGTACCGAATAGGTTTTCACAAAATTGTTTTAAACTGTCGAAAATTAGGCAAATATTTTGAAATCAAACTCACTTTCGGGAGTTGAAATAAAATTGCTACTTTTAAGCCCCTATTGAACTATGTGTGAAAACAAAACTCCATTTTCTTGTTTTTAGTATTATACTCTTGAGTTTGGCGCCAATTAAAGCCCAAACTATTGAGTTATATAGCCAATTTAACGGACGCTATGATTTTGTTTTTGTGGGCAATACCATGAATTTGGCCGAAAACGGAACCGGTGCCGCTTGTGTAATTAACAGCATTTCATCGGCCACGCTAACGCTCAATGCTAGCTCAACCATAGAAAAAGCCTATTTGTATTGGGCCGGATCGGGCAATGGCGATTTTGAGGTAAACTTAAATGGCACTGCACTTACCGCTTCTCGCACCTTTGGACTCACACAATCCACTTCGGGGCTGCCTTTTTTTAGCGCCTTTGTAGAAGTGACCAACTTGGTGCAAACCACTGGAAATGGCCTCTATACTTTAGCTGATCTAGACGTGTCCGACGTGCTGACTCCAAGCGCTTACTGCAACAATGGGACCAATTTTGCCGGCTGGGCTTTGGTTATAGTCTACAGCGATTCGAGCTTACCGCTCAATCAGTTGAATGTCTATGATGGATTGGATTATGTACCGACGGACATCTCCATCATCTTAAACAACTTGAATGTCATAGACAACCAAAATGCAGCCATTGGCTTTGTGGCATGGGAAGGCGATCGCGGATTGGCCGTGAATGAATCGCTCAAAATAAACAACATTCTCATTGGCAATCCCCCTTTGAATCCCAATACCAATGCGTTTAATGGCACCAACAGTTTTACCGGCGCCACCGATTTGTACAACATGGATTTGGACGTGTATCCGATACAAAACACCATTCAAATTGGGGACACTTCGGCGCAAATTCAGTTGAGTTCGGGCCAAGATTTTGTGATGATCAACACCATTGTCACCAAGTTCAACAGCCAATTGCCCGACGCAACAATCACCATCGATCGAGCGCTGATGGAATGCAACAGCCCAAATTTTCGTGTAAATTATGCGGTGCACAACAACAATTGCACCGATCCTTTGCCTGCTGGCGTTCCGATTGCGATATATTTGAATGGCGTCTATTGGCAATCGGCAAGCACTCAAACGGTCATTCCAATTGATGGCAGCGAAACCGGTAGCATCGCCTTGACCTTGCCTACTGGAATTTCCAGCCCCTTTGATTTGAAATTTGTGGTGGATGATGACGGAACCGGTGTTTCACAGGTGATTGAATTGAACGAAACCAACAACAGTGCACAAACAACCCTTAGCCTAGAAACAGCGGCCGTTTTACCCCAATTAAATTCGCTGCAAGCGTGTAATGAAGGTTTCAGCCAAGGAACTTTTTCGTTGGCCTCAACTGCAACTCAATTGCAACAATCCGGAACCAATACCGTAGTATTTTATCCCAGCCAAACCGATTGGGTTGCTCAAACCAATGCCATAAAAAATTTGGCAAATTACACTGCTGTTGCACCAGCCACGCTCTATGCCGAAGTTTCTAACGGACGCTGCTACCAAACTGCACCCATAGAATTAATCATAAAAAATTGTCCGCCACGGGTGTACAATTATGTCTCGGCAAACAACGACACCTACAACGACAGCTTTAGCGTAGATTATTTGCGAAATATTTTCTTGCAATATACCATTGACATCTACAACCGTTGGGGTACAAAAGTGTGGACAGGATCAGCCAATACTGCCGACTGGGATGGTACAAGCAATACCAATGTAGTCATCGGTAGTACCAATTTACCCGACGGCACCTATTTTTATGTGATCAATTTAAATGACTCCGACAATCCACAACCGCTCACTGGTTTTGTGTACCTCACCCATTAAACGCACAATTGTTTACTTTTACGCCTCCATTTAGAACGAGATTCCTATGAAACAAATTAGCTCCAGTCAAAACGCCTACATCAAATCGTTGGTGCAACTTCAAGAAAAAGCCAAACGCCGAAAAGAAACCGGCACCTTTCTCATTGAGGGCTTTCACGAAATTGAATTGGCACTAATAGGAGGTTATTTCCTAGAAACGATTTTATTTGACCCCAACATTTTCGATAAACGGGATATAGAAAATGGAATTTCGGCAGACACCGAATGGATTGAAATCTCGGCCGAAGTATACCAAAAACTAGCCTATCGCGACACCACCGAAGGAGTCTTGGCCGTGGCACAATCCAAATCCTTGGCCCTAGCCGATTTGCAATTGGGAACAACTCCTTTGATACTCGTGGCCGAAGCTCCTGAAAAGCCCGGAAATATTGGTGCTATTTTACGCACCGCCGATGCGGCCAAGGTAGATGCCGTGCTCATTGCCAATCCCAAAAATGACATTTACAACCCCAATACCATCCGCTCGAGTGTGGGCACGGTTTTTACCAACCAAATTGCTGCAGGTAGTTCGGCTGAAATTATTGCCTATTTACAAGCCAATAACATCTCTATATTTAGTGCCATTTTGCAAGAAAGCGAGCCCTACTATACGCAGGATTTCACTGCTGCAACCGCCTTAGTTGTAGGAACTGAATCAACCGGACTCACTCAGGAATGGCGGGAGGCCGCCACCCAAAACATACACATTCCCATGCAAGGCGCCATTGACAGCATGAATGTATCAGTAGCCGCGGCCATCCTAATATTTGAAGCCAAACGCCAACGCGGTTTTTAGTTCAAAAAACTTTTCGCACTTGCATAACTCGAAGCAATGCCGTACTTTTCAGCATTGATTTGCACCCCTTCTTATGGCAGAACTAGATATCGAGAAAGAAAACAAAGCCATTGCGCAAGAATACAAAGAGTTGCTGCGCATCAGTTACCAAAAACTGAGTGCAGATGACAAAAAACTCATCCGTAAAGCCTTTGATGTATCCGTTGAGGCCCACCAAAATCAACGCCGAAAATCGGGGGAAGCCTATATTTTTCATCCCATAGCGGTGGCTAAAATTGTGGCCTCCGAAATTGGGTTAGGCGCCACTGGAATTGCTGCTGCCTTATTGCACGATGTGGTTGAAGACACCGAAATTACCTTGTCGGATATTGAAACTTTATTTAATCCAAAAGTTGCTCAAATCGTTGAAGGATTGACCAAAATTTCTCAGGTTCAAAAGGACCTCAATGTTTCGATTCAGGCAGAGAATTTTAGAAAAATGTTACTTACCCTGAATGATGATGTGCGGGTGATCTTAATTAAACTGGCCGATCGCTTGCACAACATGCAAACCATGGAAGCCATGGCCGAGAATAAACAGATAAAAATTGCTTCTGAAACCTTATACATTTATGCGCCTTTGGCCCATCGCTTGGGCTTGTATAACATCAAGATGAAATTGGAAGATTTAGGTCTCAAGTATACCGAACCTACCATTTATCATGAGATTTTGAGCAAAATGAAAGAGACTAAAGAAGAACAAGAATCCTATATTGCCGATATATCTCAGGTAATTCAACAATCCTTAGACGAAGAACACTTAGATTATGTAATCAAAGGACGACCCAAATCGGTCTATTCCATTCGCCGAAAAATGCTCAACCAAAATGTGCGTTTTGAAGAGGTATACGACAAATTTGCCCTGCGGATTGTGTATCGTTCCAAACCCAACGACGAGAAATTTCTGGCCTGGAAAATTTACTCGATTGTAACCGATCATTACCGTCCCAGCCCTAGCCGTTTGCGCGATTGGATATCTTCTCCAAAATCGACTGGGTATGAGGCGCTTCACCTTACTGTAATGGGCCCGAAAGGCCGCTGGGTAGAAGTGCAAATTCGCTCGGAACGCATGGACGAAATTGCCGAGAAAGGCTATGCCGCACATTACAAATACAAACAAGGCGCCACCGAAGAAAGTGGTTTGGACGTGTGGCTCAATTTACTCAAAGAAGCACTCGAAAACTCCGAAAGCAACGCAGTTGATTTTGTCGAAGATTTCAAAATGAACTTGTATGCCAAAGAGATTTTTGTATTTACCCCCAAAGGCGAAATAAAATCCTTGCCCAAAGGGGCTACTTCGCTCGATTTTGCCTTTAGTATTCACTCCGAAATTGGCGTCAAAACCAGAGGTACGCGGGTAAATGGCAAATTGGTTCCCTTGAATTTCGAGTTAAAAAGTGGCGATCAAATCGAGGTGATTACTTCGCCCAATCAAAAACCCACGATGCACTGGTTGGATTATGTAACCACATCGCGGGCCAAAAATAAAATCCGAAATGTATTAAACGAAGACACCAAAAAAATTGCCGAAGACGGAAAAGAGTTGCTGCAACGCAAACTCAAACACCTAAAAATCACACTAAACGAACAGGTGATTAACGAAATGGTGAATTACTTTAGACTAAAAACCAGTTTGGATTTGTTTTACCGCATGGGAATTGGCTCGATAGAAAATCAACAGCTCAAAGATTACGCGGCACAAAAGAGCAATACCTTGATGAATTTCTTTAAGAACAAAATTAAACGTTCTTCACCAAATACCGCCGATGCCGATATACACAAACCCGAGATTAGTAGCAACTATGACATGCTGGTTTTTGGAATTGATCAAGATAAATTAGACTATACGCTTTCTACCTGTTGCAGCCCCATTCCGGGTGACGATGTGTTTGGTTTTGTGACCATCAACGACGGCATTAAAGTGCACAAAAAAGATTGCCCGAACGCCATCAGCTTGCAATCGAATTATGCCTACCGCATTATTTTGGCCAAATGGATTGATTCAAGTCAACAAGAATACAAAGCCATACTCAACATCACCGGCATGGACACGCTTGGACTCACCAACGAACTCACCAAAGTGATTTCCAACAACATGCACGTAAACATTCAAAGCATCTCCTTGAGCGGCGAAGCAGGCATCTTCAACGGCCAAGTCGCGGTGATTGTGCGCAACAACAACATCCTGAAACGTCTCATTGACAACATTAAGAAGATTGATGGGATTGAGAAAGTAACGCGGGTGTATAAGAATTAAAGGGTTGGCTTGCGCCAAGTTTCAAGTTTCATGTTTCAAGTTGTGTTGGCTTACGCCAAGTTTCATGTTTCATGTTTCAAGTTGTGAGAATTATACTAAGTTTAATTAAATATAAAGTACTATAGCGAAGCGGAACTATTCATTTCGTGAAACTTAAAACCTGAAACTTGAAACCACCCAATGATTATATTTCGTCAATTTGATAAAAAAAGTATCTTTGCGGCATGACTTTAATAGCGAAAGATAATAGTTCCAATCAGGAAATCGTAAAGAATGTTTTTACGCTCTATCTTGAAAAAAATGGCCACCGAAAAACACCCGAGCGATTTGCGATTCTGAGTGAAATTTACGACAGCGACGAGCATTTTGACATCGAGAATTTGTACCTCAAAATGAAGAACAAAAACTACCGCGTGAGTCGTGCCACCTTGTATAATACGATTGAATTGCTGTTGGATTGTGCCTTGGTGCGCAAACACCAATTTGGTCAAAACCAGGCGCATTACGAAAAATCCTATTTTGACAAACAACACGATCACATCATCATGACCGACAGCGGAGAAGTGATAGAGTTTTGTGATCCGCGCATTCAACTGATCAAAAAAACCATCGAAGAAATATTTGACATCGAAATACACAACCACTCGCTGTACCTCTATGGAAACAAAAAGGTAATTAAAAATGAATAATTAATAATTTTAGGATGGGGCGTTCCCTACCGGTCGGGCTTTTCACTCCCAATCTTTTTTCGCCAATGCTTCACGCAAAAAGGATTTCCGTTTCAATCCCTAACGCACATAACAACAACAACTAGATAACTACACATGACTGCAGACTTACTACTCGGATTGCAATGGGGCGATGAAGGAAAAGGAAAAATCGTTGACGTACTCACTTCCAATTACGATATTATTGCTCGTTTTCAAGGCGGACCAAATGCCGGACATACGCTAGAATTTGACGGCATCAAACACGTGTTGCGCACCATTCCCTCGGGGATTTTTCATCCCAACTCCATCAACATTATTGGCAACGGCGTCGTGATTGATCCAGTAGTTTTCAGCACAGAGATTGACGGCTTGGCCAAGTTCAATCTTGACATCACCAAAAAATTATTTATTTCCCGCAAGGCTCACCTGATATTACCTACGCACCGTTTGCTCGACGCCGCCTCAGAAGCGGCCAAAGGAAAAGCCAAAATTGGATCAACCCTAAAAGGAATTGGCCCAACCTATATGGACAAAACGGGACGAAACGGGATTCGAGTGGGTGACATTGAACTTCCTGATTTTCAAGAACGATACCGTGCACTTGCCGACAAACACGAAGCCATGATTTCCTATTATGAAGTGGCCATTCAATACAACTTACAAGAACTTGAAGCCGAATTTTTTACGGCCATCGAAGAACTCAAAAAATTGACATTCATCGACAGTGAAGAATACTTGTTTCAGGCGCAAAAAGCGGGCAAATCCATTTTGTGCGAAGGCGCGCAAGGATCCTTACTCGATGTAGATTTTGGCACCTACCCGTTTGTCACTTCTTCTAATACAACAGCTGCGGGAGCCTGTACTGGCTTGGGAATTGCACCCAATAAAATCAAAGAAGTATACGGAATTTTTAAAGCCTATACCACTCGTGTGGGCAGCGGACCATTTCCTACAGAAGACTTTGAAGAAGCCGGCGATGTGATGGCCAAAGTAGGCAACGAATTTGGTTCGGTAACCGGGCGCAAAAGACGTTGTGGTTGGCTCGATTTAGTAGCCTTGAAATATGCAGTGCAAATCAATGGGGTAACGCAACTCATGATGATGAAAGGTGATGTGCTTTCTGGTTTTGAAACCTTAAAAGTGTGTACGGCTTATCAATACAACGGCCAAGAAATTGCACACTTGCCCTACACCATCGAACCCGAAAACGTGACTCCGGTGTATACCGAATTCAAAGGGTGGAAAGCCGATCTTACGGGAATGCACAGCTACGAAGAACTGCCAGCTGAACTCAAAGCGTACATCGCGTTTATAGAAGCTGAACTAGGCGTTCCGATTAAAATTGTATCGGTAGGTCCTGACAGAAAACAAACCATAACCAAATAACAACCCAACGCTTTGAGAAATCAAGGCGTTTTTTTTCTAGATGAGAGCAACAAAGGTATTTACCGAATTCTTCAACAACGAAAAAGCCAGCGGTTTGCTGCTCATTGCGGTTACCCTGATTTCGCTTTTTTTGGCCAATTCCGTATTTCAGGAGTCGTATATCCACTTTTGGAAAATGTCCCTTGGGAGCCACAGCTTGGTGGAGTGGATCAACGACGGACTCATGGCTATTTTTTTCTTGCTCATTGGGCTCGAATTAGAACGCGAAATATATGCCGGAGAATTGTCCAACCTCAAAAAAGCCAGCCTGCCTTTGTTTGGCGCCTTGGGTGGCATGTTGGTTCCCGCCGGAATTTATTTGGCGTTCAATTGGGGAACTGCTGCGCAATCGGGAGCGGGTATTCCCATGGCAACCGATATTGCATTTGCAGTAGGCGCCTTGTCATTATTGGGAAAAAAAGTACCCACCTCACTCAAAATATTTCTTACCGCCCTCGCCGTAGTCGACGACTTGGGTGCCATACTCGTGATTGCTATTTTTTACACCAAAAGTTTGGCCTTCTTTAATTTGGCCATTGCGCTAGCAATTTTTGGGGGGTTATTGGTGTGTAACCGCTTGCGTATTCATTCCTTTTGGCCCTATGCAATTGGCGGAATTGCGATGTGGTATTTTATGCTGCATTCGGGCATCCACGCCACCATTGCTGGGGTATTGCTGGCCTTTGCCATTCCATTCGGAAAAGGCGATAAAAGCAGCTTATCTATCAAACTTCAACACCATTTGCATTGGCCTGTAGGCTTTCTTATTTTGCCCTTATTCGCCTTGGCCAACACAGCTTTACCTTTGGGCGGTGCTATCGGAGAGGCCTTATTGAATTCGTATAGTATTGGGATTGTTTTAGGATTACTTATTGGGAAACCTTTGGGGATTTTTCTATTTGCCTACATTTCCACCAAACTCGGATACTGTAGTTTGCCCCACGACATCCAATGGAAACACCTCTTGGGCGCAGGAATGCTGGGCGGAATCGGGTTTACCATGTCTATTTTTATTAGCCTATTGGCGTTTCAAAACGAGGCCAATATTGAAGGCGCCAAAATTGCAATTTTATTGGCTTCAACCGCAGCTGGTATCTTGGGCTTTTTGTTTTTGAAGCGCAGTTTTTCCAAGTAAATTCCGATTGATAATTAATTGTAAAATACCGTCCTCCTTGGGTGGATTTTCTTAAATTTGGCCAAAATTCCAACTTTTGAAAAACGCAGTTGTTTGTATTGTATTGACTTTCCTACTTGGCTTTTCGCAAAAGGGTTGGACACAAGAAGCCAAGAAAATTGTCATTGAATATGCCGATTTTGCCGACGTGAACCAAACCGAAATTCCCGATGCCTTGCTGCTTTCTGGCCACGTGCGAATGAACCACGAAGGCGTGCGGTTTTTGTGCAACAAAGCCTATTACTTTCAAAAAGAAAATTACGTGAAAGCTTTTGGTGAGGTGCAAATGATACAAGGCGACACCTTATTCATGAACAGCAAATACGCCGAATACAACGGCAACGTGAAGCAAGCCTACGCCACCGGAAAGGTGAACCTGCGCTCACCCGATATGAATCTCGCTACTGATACGCTGCGGTTTGACCGAAACAGCCAGCAGGCCTATTACACCTGCAACGGCGTGATTACCAACCGCGAAAACGTGTTGAAAAGCAAATCGGGACGCTATTATGTAGGCGAGAAAAAATTTCAATTTCTCACGGCTGTTACGTTAACCAATCCCAAGTATGTGGTGAAATCCAACCACTTGGACTATTACAACAATTCGGGACATTCCTATTTGTTTGGGCCATCGACCATAACCAGCAAAGAAAATTTTATTTATACTGAAAAAGGCTTCTACGACAGCCGAAAAAATGTAGGCCACTTTTTGCGCAAATCCTACATCAAATACAAAGACCGCCGCATTGAAGGCGATAGTTTGTTTTATAACCGCACCAAGGAATTTGCCTCGGCTTCCCGCAATGTAAAAATCACGGATTCCATCAACAAAGGGATCGTAAAAGGCCATTATGCCGAACTCTACAAACAAAAGGATTCTATGTTTGTCACCAAACGCGCGGTAGCTATCAATTTGGTGGAAAATGACTCCATTTACATCCACGGAAAACTACTCATGGTAACCGGCAAGCCCAACGAACGCGTGGTACGCGCCTACCCCAACGCCCGATTTTTCAAAAAAGATTTGAGTGGCAAATGCGATTCGATTCATTCCAGCCAAAAAACTAACCTCACCCAGCTGATCGGCAAACCCATCTTGTGGAATTTTGACAACCAAATGACCGGTGATGTGATGCACCTGATTGGCAACGACAAAACCGAAAAACTCGATTCCTTAAAAGTACTCAACAATGCGTTTATTGCATCTCGGGATACGCTAGGAACGGGCTATAATCAAGTGAAAGGCGTAAACTTATTTGGCAAATTCAAAGACAATAAACTCTACGAAGTCGATGTGATCAAAAATACCGAAGTGCTGTATTTTTTGCGCAATGACCAAAAAGAGCTCATTGGCATCAACAAAAATGTGAGCAGCCGCATCAACATGACCATGGAGGGCAACACCATCAACACGATGACCTTTTTTACCGATGTAGATGGCGATATTTATCCCGAAAATGAATTACCCGAAAACGCGCGAAAACTCAAAGGCTTTATTTGGAGAGAAGACGAGCGCATCCTAGACCAAGAATGTATTTTTCCCGACGAAGAAAACATAGAAAACGAACGTTTAATCAATTTGCACAAAGCCGAACTGGCCAAAGAAAATGTGCCGATGAAAATTCGCAAGGAGACCCTAAACTTCGACAAGAACAACCCCAAACCAAACCCTGCAGTAAAGTAATTTACCCATATGGAACAACCCATAAATCAAGATTTTTTACGCTATCAAGCCCAAACCTCGCCCTATCCGCTGGGCATGGAAGTGGCTTATGCCAAAGGATCCTATATTTATGACCGCAACCAAAAACCCTATTTGGATTTTGTAGCCGGCGTTTCGGCTTGTGCGTTGGGACACCAACATCCGCGAGTGAATGATGCCATCAAAAAACAATTGGACAGCTACTCACACGTGATGGTCTATGGCGAATATGCCCAAGGCCCGGCGGTGGAATATTGCAAATTATTGGCCCAACTTTTGCCCGAGCCGTTAAACAAAGTATACTTAGTCAATTCGGGAACTGAAGCCTGCGAAGGTGCACTCAAATTGGCCCGACGCGTGACCGGTCGCAAGCAACTCATTTCTTGCTACAACGCCTACCACGGCAATACCATGGGCGCCATGAGTGTGATGGGGTTTGAAGAACGCAAAACACCGTTTTTACCGCTCTTGGAGGATGTGGATTTTATTACGTTTAATAACGAAGCCGACATCCAAAAAATTACTACCCAAACCGCAGGCATTATTTTAGAAAGCATACAAGGCGGCGCCGGATTTATACAGCCCGAAAACGACTTTTTGCGCAAAATACGCCAACGTTGCGACGAGGTGGGCGCACTACTCATCATTGACGAAATTCAACCCGGTTTTGGTCGTACGGGAAAACTATTTGGCTTTGAACATTTTAGTATTGTTCCCGACATTATCATCGTGGGCAAAGGCATGGGCGGCGGCATGCCCGTTGGTGCTTTTATTGCCAGCGAAGCCCATATGGATTTGTTGAGCCACAGCCCCAAATTGGGACACATTACCACCTTTGGCGGACATCCCGTAATTGCCGCCGCTTGTTTGGCCACCTTGCAAGAAATTACCGAAACCCAACTCATGGAACAAGCACTCGAAAAAGAACAACTGTTCCGTTCGCTTTTACAACATCCGCTAATTACCGAAATACGCGGCCGAGGCCTCATGCTAGCAGCGATGATGCCCAGTGCCGAAATAACCAACAAAGCCATTTTGGCCTGCCAAGAACGCGGCTTAATTTTATTTTGGCTCCTCTTTGAAGGCAAAGCCATCCGCATTACCCCACCACTCACGATTTCTGAATCAGAAATTCAAAAAGGTTGTAAAATCTTGTTGGAGGTGTTGGATAGTTTAGTTTAGTTTCAGGTTTCACAAAATAAATAGTTCCGCTTCGTTATAGTACTCAGATTTTTGTTTCAAGTTTCAAGTTTAAGGTTTCAGGAAATGAATAGTTCCGCTTCGCTAAAGTGTTTAAAATTTGTTTCAGGTTTCAAGTTTTAGGTTTCACAAAATAAATAGTTCCGCTTCGCTATAGTAATTTATATTTAATTGTACTTAGTATAATTCTCACAACTTGAAACCTTAAACCTCAAAATTGGCGCAAGCCAACTCAACTTGAAACCTGAAACAACTCGAGAGCCTTTGTTAATTATTTTGTTCACAACAATTCTCTAAACGGCCCGTTTTAGGATAAAGTAGCCTTACTTTTAAGGTGCCCAACAAAAAGCGAATCTTATGCCTATAAGCGACGAAGAAGAAGCACACAATATTTCCTTGTCTCGATTTGAATCGATGTTGAAAACCAACAAGGTATTCTTTTTTGATTCGGAGGAATTTGAAGAAATTATCTTGCATTACTTAGATATTGGCAAAACTACTTTAGCTAAAAAAGCACTCAAATTGGCTTTAGATCAGCACCCACGATCCACCGGATTAAAATTGGTTCAGGTAGAAATGTTGATCTTTGAAGACAAACTCGACCAGGCCGAGAAAATGCTCAATGACTTGTATGCCATTGAACCGCAAAACGAAGAAATTTACATCCAAAAAGCCAACATTTACTCCAAACGTGACCAGCACGAAAAGGCTGTAGAGCTCCTAAAAACGGCCTTGCAATACACCGATGATTTTGCGGATGTCTACAATTTAATTGGCATGGAATATTTGTTTATGGACCAATTGGAATTGGCCAAAGAAAATTTCATCAGCTGTTTGGAAGAAGACTTCGAAGACCAATCGGCCTTGTATAATGTGGTGTATTGTTTTGAGTTTTTAGACCAAAGCCAAGCGGCTATAGATTATTTGATGAACTACATTGAACAAAATCCCTACAGTGAAATCGCTTGGCACCAGGTGGGGCGCCTCAACTACGGGCTCAAAAAATACGAAGAAGCATTATATGCTTTTGATTATGCCACCCTTATAGATGAGGCCTTTTTGGGCGCTTTTATGGAGCAAGCCAAAACCTTGGAGCGTCTCAAACGTTATGATGAAGCAATAGAATGCTATACGCGTACCATTGAGCTAGATGATCCAACTTCATATGCCTTACTGCGCATTGGGAAATGCCATGAAAAATTAGGACATAAAAAATTGGCGCTTGAGTTTTTTACCAAAACAGTGCACGAAGATCCCTTATTAGACAAAGGCTGGATAGCCATTACTGATTTTTATGTACGCCAAAAAAACTTCCAAAAAGCGTTACATTATGCAAACAAAGCCTTACATATTGACAACCAAAACCGATTTTATTGGAAGCGCTATGCGGCAATTAATAAAGAATTAAATTTCTTTGAAGAAGCCGAGTTTGGCTATCGCAAAGCGGTAGAATTTGGCGATTACCAATTAGACACCTGGTTGTTTTGGGTAGATTTATTGCAATTCTTGGGCGAATTTGATAGCGCTATTACTACGCTTTTGCAAGCTGCCGAATATTTCCCAGAAGCCTTTGAAATTGAATACCGCTTAGCCGGCTTGTATTATATGTTACTAGAAACCGAAAAAGGGCAATTTCATTTAAGCAATGGTCTTCGACTAAGCTTCAAAAACCACACACTTATTCAAGAACTTTTTCCGGTAGTTTGGTTACAAAAAAAAGTGCAAAATCAAATTAAAAAATACCCAACCCAACCCTAATTATTGCCTACACGCCATGCAAAAAAAAATAGTTGGGTTGTTGGGAAAACACCTTGAACACTCCTTTTCAAAAAAATACTTTACAGATAAATTTGCCGCCAAAGGCATTACAGATTTTGAATACGAGAATTTTCCGCTCTCTTCCCTTACTGATTTCGAAGCACTTTGGAATCAAAACCCAGAACTGTTGGGCTTAAATGTTACCCTTCCTTATAAACAAACAATCATTCCCTATTTAGCCAAACTAAACTCCCACGCCAGAAGTATTGGGGCGGTTAATGTAATTAAAAAACGAAGCGACGGAACCCTAAAAGGCTACAACACAGACTACTATGGCTTTATGAAATCACTATTGCCTTTGTTGGAACCACACCATAAAAAAGCCCTGGTATTGGGAACAGGCGGAGCGTCAAAAGCGGTGCAATATGCCTTGAAAGAATTACAAATTTCCTACAAAGTGGTTTCCAGAACACCCAAACGCTTGCAGTTAAGTTATGCTAAACTCACAAAAAAGGTCCTTTCCGACTATCTCATTGTGATCAACTGCACCCCGCTTGGAACCAGTCCGAATACAGCTGAATTTCCCGATATTCCTTATGAATTCTTAGGCGCACAACACGTTGCCTTTGACCTCATCTACAACCCCGAAGAAACAGCCTTTTTAAGCAAAGCAAAAGCACAAGGCGCCGTAATAAAAAACGGCTACGAAATGTTAGTATTGCAGGCCGATGCGAGTTGGAAAATATGGAAAAAATAAAATAAAAAACTTTTCACGTTGATTTTTGGCTAGTGTATTTTTACCGGTGGCTTGCGCAAATTAACTTGTTTGGCTTGTCTGTCGGCTTCTTGTTTCTGAAAGATTTCAAATTGTTCCGGGCTTAGCATCGATTTGATTTCGGCTTCTCTTTGAGACGATAAAATTATTTTTTTTTGTTTTTTTTCTTCGGGTGTTAATACACTTCGTCTCAATTCACCCAGCAAAGTCGCATAGCGTTTTATGATTTCGCGGTAAGGCGTTTGTTGCTCTTTGGTGAGTTGCAACGGGTCTTGAACAACCGGCACCGGAGCTGGTGTTGTGGCCGGATTTTCTTGGGCAGAAACAGATCGTACGTTAAATAAAGTAGATAGCAAAAAAATAAAAAGTACAATTTTCATAGGTGTTACAACTAAAAATTTGAATGGCTAATGTACAACTTCAATCAAAAAAATCCAATACTTTAACACCTTCAAAAAAGTATAAATAAAGTGGCTAAAAATCAAGCAGGTAGGGCGAATTTCTAGCCGAAACCTTTTGAATATTAGTGTTGGTTTACTATCTTTCGCCCTCAAAATAGTAGAAACCTTACACATGTAACGATGTTAGAAGAAAAGAATGATAACCTGCCACAAGCAGATGGAGAGCAAAACGAAATTCAACCGACTGAAATTCAAACAGAAGCAACTGAAAATCACGAAGAAATAACAGCTGATACTGCCTTAGAATTGGAGGAAACAGTTGAGGTTGAGGTTGAGGTTGAAAAGGATACACAAGTGGAAGCTGTAGTTGCTGAAGTGTCAGTAGCTATCGAATCTACTGTAGAATCAGATACAGAAGACATTGAACATGCAGAAGAATTACTTGAGGTTGAAGCAGCTGTTGAGGAAGCTGTAGAATTGGAAGAAATTAATGTTGAAACCGAAATAGAAGTTGCATCCGAAGCAGTGGAAGTCCTTGCAGCACCCGAAGTTTCAACCCAGCATGATGCGGTGATTGAAGAAATTGCCAACGCCAACGCCGAAGCCAGTGAAGACGACAGTATCCGCGCTGAAATTCCGATGCAAGATTATGAAACCATGACCTTGGAAGAATTGGTGGACAACTTGGAAAGTCTAGTGGCTACTGATGCCGTGATGGCTGTAAAAGATCACGTGGAAGAGCTCAAAAAATCATTCTTAGCCCAATTTTATCATTTGTTGGATGAAAAGAAAGAAGCCTTTTTGGCCGAAAATCCAGATTCTACTGAAGCATTTCAATACCAACACCCGCTTAAACCCAAATTTGATCAATTATATACCCAATACAAAGCGCGTAAAAACACCCATTTCAAAAATTTACAGACCAATTTAGAACACAATTTAACGGTTCGATTGGCTTTAGTGGAAGAACTAAAAAACCTCATCAACCCACAAAATAACATCAAAGACACACTGAAGCAATTTAACGATTTGCGTGAACGTTGGAAAAATGCAGGTCCAATTCCCAAAGACAAATACAACCACGTGTGGAATAATTACCATTTTCACATCGAAAATTTTTACGATTATTTGCACCTCGATCGCGAAACACGCGACATCGATTTTAAGCACAACCTCGAGTTGAAACTCAAAATCATAGCCCGTGTAGAGGAGTTGGTTCATGAAACTGATATTTCAAAATCATTCCGCGAATTGCAAGATTTGCACCGCATTTGGAAAGAAGACATTGGTCCGGTTTCTAAAGATTACCGCGAAGAAATCTGGACGCGTTTTAGCGAATTGACCAAGCAAATGCACGACAAACGCGAAGAATTATTTGAAGGTCTTCGTGCTGTTGAAACCGTCAATTTAGCTACCAAACAAGCTTTAATTACTAAGTTGGAAAGTTTGGCTCAAGAAAAAGTAAATTCGCATGCCGCTTGGTTGGGACAAATCGAAAAAGTAGAAGCCTTGCGCAATGCGTTTTTCACCGCCGGCAAAGTACCAACCGAGGTGAACGAAGCCACTTGGAGTCAGTTTAAACAGGCCGTGCGTGCATTTAATGTCTTGAAAAACTCCTTCTACAAAGAAATCAAGAAAGACCAAACCGATAACTTAACCAAAAAACAAGCCTTGGTTGCACAAGCCAAAGCCTTGGCCGAAAGCACCGATTTTGTGGCGACCACTCCTCTGATGAAAAAAATCCAGGAAGATTGGAAAACCATTGGGCATGTGCCGCGCAAATATTCGGATAGCTTGTGGACCGAATTTAGAGCTGCTTGTAACACCTATTTTGAAACGGTTAAATCACAAAAAAAAGAAGAAAACCTAGAAGAAGTAGAAGCATTCGAAAAGAAAAAAGCCTACTTGGAAACCTTGCGTAGTTTTGAACTCACCGGCGTGCACAAAACCGATTTAGATGCCATAAAAGCCCACATCGAAGCATGGAAAAGCTTTGGTAAAGTTCCGTTCCCGCGCCGTCACATTGAGGGCAAATTCAATAAAATATTAGACGCCTTGTTTGAGAAATTGAGCCTCAGTAAAAAAGAGGGCGACATGATGCGTTTCACCAACCGCATGGATCATTTGTCTGATTCTAGCGACACGAGCAAACTAGAAGGCGAAAAGATTTACTTGACGCGCAAAATAGAAGAAGTGCAAGCCGAAATCTTTCAATTGGAAAACAACATCCAGTTTTTTACCAACACCAAAAATGCCAAAAAAGAAAACTCCATTGTACTCGAAGTGCGTAAAAACATCGAGAAACACAAAGAAGAAATGGCTGTGTTGCGTGATAAGTTGAAAAAATTGAGAGAGATAGTTTAGGTTTTAGGTATAGAAGTATACTAAGAACTCATGAAGAGTTATGAGTTATGAATTATGCGTTTTTTTAGAACTGTCTTTCATCTCATATCTATCAGTCTATAATCTAAAACATAAAGAACTTCACCAAACTCCCCTCTCGAGAGGGGTCGGGGGTGTGTTTTAGGTTGTGAGTTATTTATTCTCAGTTTTCGGTTTCAGGAGTATACTATGAAATGGTTTCGTTGGCGCAAAAAAACGTAAAGGAACGCTTGACCGAAACGCTGTTGTACCTGGAAGATAATTTTGGTACTCACCCGGACGGCTCGTTGCAAATTCAATTGTCGCGCGAAGAACTAGCCGACATGATTGGCACCGCTACCGAGAGTTGCATTCGTTTGTTGTCGGAATTTAATAAATCGGGCTACATCTATTTACTGGCAAGAAAATCACCATTGTTGACAAAGCCAAACTGAAACGCATTTCAGAATAAGCACTACAACTTCTTGGCCTCGTTCCAAAAAACATCCATTTCGGCCAAGGTCATATCGGCCAAGGATTTGCCCAATTGCTCTGCTTTTTGTTCTAAATACTGGAATCGACTGATGAATTTTTTGTTGGTGCGCTCCAAGGCATCCTCCGGATTGATCTTCAAAAATCGGGCGTAATTGATGAGCGAAAACAACACATCACCAAATTCGGCTTCGAGTGCAACCTGATTATTGGCCTGCACTTCGGCTTGCAATTCCTGTAATTCTTCTTGCACTTTTTCCCACACCTGTTGCGGTTCTTCCCAATCAAAGCCCACGCCTTTGGCTTTGTCTTGAATGCGGCTGGCTTTTACGAGCGCCGGCAATCCTTTGGGGACGCCTTCTAATACTGATTTTTTTCCTTCCTTGAGTTTGAGTTTTTCCCAGTTGCGTTTCACCTCTTCTTCGTCGGCTACTTGCACGTCGCCATAAATGTGTGGGTGTCTAAAGATGAGTTTCTCACACAATTCGTTGCACACATCGGCGATGTCAAAATCCTGGGTTTCGCTGCCTATTTTGGCATAAAACACGATGTGCAACAACACATCGCCCAACTCCTTTTTTACCTCGTTTAGGTCGTTGTTTAATATGGCATCGCCCAGTTCGTAGGTTTCCTCGATAGTGAGGTGCCGCAGCGATTCCATGGTTTGTTTTTTGTCCCACGGGCATTGGGCGCGCAAATCGTCCATTACGTCGAGCAATCGTTCAAAGGCTTGCAATTGTTGTTGGCGGGTGTTCATAGGGCTACTTTGTTGGTAAAAAAAATCCTACCTCTGTGTGTAGAAATAGGATTTATGATTGGTTTATGGGAACTATTATGCCTCTTTCTTAGGAGCTTTTTTTGGCGCTTTGGCTTTTTCTTTTTTCACTTCTTCTACCACCTGCTCTTTGATGTTTTCGGCGTTTTCAACTTTAGGTTCTTCTTTAGACACTAATTCTTTGGCTTGCAAAATGCCGTACCAGTTGATTACCTTTTTGATATCGGAAGGATACACGCGGTCTTGGTCGTAATCGGGCAAAATTTCGGTAAAATAGGCCACCAATTTGGCGGGATCTTCCTTGGCCGAAATGGCAGGACCTTCGTTTTCTTTAATCGCAATGGCGCGCATGACCTCAACTAGCGGTTTCTCGGCGGTGTGCGTATACATCGAAATCTCAGACAACAAACTCACATTGCTGCGCAAACCAACGGTGATGCGTTTGCCATCAAGCAAAGACTCGGCTACAAAGCCAGTACGGGTTTGCACTTTTAAGGCATACAATCCGGGTTTTCCTGAAATCGCTAATATTTTATCTACATTCATAGTATTCTTTTTTTTGGAAGCACAAATATATTTATTGTTGGCAAATGCTGGCGTTTATTAACGGCCTTTTTTTCCGAAAATACGCATCTTGTAATCGGCCTTGGTTTTGCCTTCCATGATGTTTTGCAATTTCTTCTTGATGAGTTGTTTTTTAAGGGACGCAATTCTATCAGTAAACAGCACACCTTCAATGTGGTCGTACTCGTGTTGTATCACGCGGGCCGTAAGTCCGTCAAACACTTCGGTATGTATGTTAAAATCTTCGTCTTGGTAGTGTACCGTAATGCGTTCGTGACGAGACACGTCTTCACGCACATTGGGAATGCTGAGACAGCCTTCGTTAAAGCTCCACATTTCGCCTTCTTCTTTCAAGATTTTGGCGTTGATGAAGGCTTTCTTGCAAGTTTTGAGCTTTTGTTGCTCCTCGGGGCTCATGTCTTCGTCTTCGCTAAACGGCACCATATCAATCACAAACAAGCGAATAGGCAAACCCACTTGCGGAGCCGCCAATCCAATCCCGTAGGCGTTGTACATGGTATCAAACATATTAAAAATTAGCTCTTTCAGGTTGGGATAATCGGCAGCGATGTCTTCGCCCACTTTTCTCAACACCGGATCGCCGTAGCCCACTATAGGTAGTATCATGTTGTATGGAGTAGTTTTTTAATGCGGCAAATGTAGGAAAAAATGTGAAGAGACTGTTTTAAGAAATTCCAATACTGAAATTCCAAATTCCAATTTAAAGAAGTATACTAAGAAAGGCTGATGGCTTGAAGTGGGAAGTGGGGCGTTTTATAAGTATACTAAGAACGTCATTGCGAGGAGGAACGACGAAGCAATCTCATTCGTGTATTCGTGGTCAAATCTTTAAATCTTTGATACTTTAAATATCCTAGAACTTGTAGCGTAACAGATAATCCTGCAGCAGTATCGTAGCCGCCACCTCATCGAGCAACGCTTTGTTTTGCCGTTGTTTTTTGCGCAGGCCACTGTCAATTAGGGTTTGCGTAGCCATTTTGGAGGTAAAGCGCTCGTCTACGCGCACTACTTTTTTGTCGGGAAACTGCTGCGCAAATTGCGTCACAAAAGCTTCTATAATCGGAGTACTTTGCGAGGGCAAGCCATTCATTTGCTTGGGTTCGCCTATGAGTACCGTGCTCACGTTTTCGGCGGCAAAGTAGCGCTGCAAATAGCCCATGAGCTGCGGCGTCTCGACCGTGGTGAGTCCCGAGGCAATGAGTTGCAAGTCGTCGGTAACCGCGAGGCCCGTGCGTTTGCTTCCGTAATCGATGGCAAGTATGCGTGACATTGTTTTTTTTTTCAAAAGTATAACTTTAATTTCAACCGCAACCCAAGCAACAAGACCACAATTTTTGCCTTGCTTGACCAAGCCGTAGTTTAAAAAATTGCCCTTATATTTGCCAAAAAATTTACAGATGAATTCCTTACAAACTACCATAGAAGCTGCTTGGGTCAACCGAGCTTTACTCCAAGAACCACAAACCACAGCCGCCATCCGCGAGGTGATTGATTTACTCGACGCCGGTACGCTGCGGGTAGCCGAGCCAACTGCAAATGGATGGCAGGTAAACGAATGGGTAAAAAAAGCAGTGGTATTGTATTTCCCGATTCAAAAAATGGAAACGTTTGAAGTGGGCATTTTTGAGTACCACGACAAAATTCCCTTGAAACGAGGCTATGCCGAAAAAGGCATCCGCGTGGTGCCACATGCGGTAGCACGTCACGGCGCCTACATTTCAAAAGGCGTAATTTTGATGCCGAGTTACGTGAATATTGGCGCTTATGTTGACGAAGGTACCATGGTTGATACCTGGGCCACCGTAGGCAGCTGCGCACAAATCGGAAAAAATGTACACCTGAGTGGTGGCGTGGGCATTGGTGGCGTATTAGAACCTTTGCAAGCGGCCCCTGTAATTATTGAAGATGGCGCGTTTATTGGTTCGCGTTGCATTGTGGTTGAAGGCGTGCGCGTAGAAACCGAAGCGGTATTAGGAGCCAATGTGTGTCTCACCGCCTCGACCAAAATAATTGATGTGACAGGCCCTACTCCTATCGAAATGAAAGGCATCGTTCCGGCCCGTTCGGTAGTGATTCCCGGCAGTTATACCAAAACCTTTGCAGCCGGCGAATACCAAGTGCCTTGTGCACTCATCATCGGCAAACGCAAACCCTCAACTGATCTAAAGACTTCGCTCAACGACGCCTTGCGCGAATATGATGTGGCGGTATAAAAACGATTCCCTACTCCTAAGCGAGCTGCTGTTATGAAAATATTGGTGATTCAACAAAAAATGATTGGCGATGTCTTGGTGAGTTCGGTACTTTGCAACAACCTGCGCAAAGCCTATCCCGAGGCGCACATTGCCTATTTGATTTATCCGTTTACGGCTCCTGTGGTCGAGAACAATCCCAATATTGACGAGCTTATTTTATTCAAAGACGAATACCGCAAGAGTAAAATCGCTTTGTTGAAATTTTTGTGGCACATCAAAAAAGCCCACTTTGATCTGGTAATTGATGCCTACGGAAAAGTAGAAAGCCAATTGGTGGTGGCTTTTTCGGGCGCAAAAACCAAAATTGGCTTTGCCAAAAAATACAGAAACTTCCTGTATACACATGCCATTCCAGAATTGAGCACGCCCAAAACCAATGCCGGTTTGGCCATCGAAAACCGACTCAATTTATTGCAGCCTTTACAACTACAAATTCCAATTGACAATGAACCCAAAATCTTTTTGTCGCAGGCCGAAATTGAACAAGGCAAAGCGCTATTGGCCAAACACCAACTGGATCAGTGTAACAAAATATACATGATAGGCGTGTTGGGCAGCGGCACGACCAAAACCTATCCGTTTCCCTACATGGCCCAAGTATTGGACACTATTGTGGCCCAAACGGGGGCGCGTTTGCTCTTTAATTACACGCCCAGCCAACAAGCCCAAGCGCAAGCCATTTTTGATTTGTGCCAACCCAGCACACAGCAACACATTCACATTGATTTGGTGCCCGGAAGTATTCGGGAATTTCTGGCAATCACCTATCATTGCCATGCCTTAATTGGCAACGAAGGCGGCGCGGTAAATATGGCCAAAGCGTTAGGAAAACCTACGTTTACTATTTTTTCTCCTTGGATCATCAAAGCGGCTTGGAACTTTTTTGAAGACGGCAAAAAACACGTATCGGTGCATTTGCAAGAGGTAAAACCGGAATTGTATGGCGACAAAAACGCCAAAGAGATGAAAGACGCGGCCCTGAACTTATATGCCCAATTTACCCCGGGTTTGTGGAAGTCTGACTTAGAAAACTACTTGAAAATCAACTAAGATCGAATGCCGTTTGGCGTTTCAACAACTTTGTTGGCCTTGGTGTAGGCGCGAATAGCATTGTTTTTTTTCCACACTTCATCCGAGACATAGCCACGGGCGTGATCCAAATGCACACAAATGGCGCTGTAGCGAATTTGCTTGGACAACAAGCCGTAATGAAACAAGCGTTCGCCCAATTCGCGGTCTTCTCCGCCGTATTTCATCTCTTCATCAAAGCCATTCACCGCCAATAAATCGGCTTTCCAACCCGAAGCATTGTGTCCGTTCCAAGAAGGAGTTGTGGGCGTGAGCGCGTTCAATACATTAGCCCAGAAACCTTTGGCGAATAGTTTTAAAGATTTAGTCGTATACGAAAGTCCATGGGCCTTGAGCCAGGCCAATTGAAAACAATGTTGTTGCAGCACATCGATTTTTGAAATTGCCAAAGATGTAGCCATCGGCAACTTAAAATAACCGCCCGACAAAAAATAGCCGGCTTGTCGATAGCGCAAATGGGTTTCTACAAAATCAGCGCGTGGAATGCAGTCGCCGTCGGTAAAAATGAGGTAATCAGCTGTGCTGGCCAAAATGGCTTTGTTGAGAATTTTGGTTTTTTGAAAGCCGTGATCTTCGTGCCAAACGTGAATAATCGAGAGGTTTAATTCAGTGCGCAGGGCATCAATTTTGTGTTTGGTTTCGGAGGTAGATCCG
Source organism: Flavobacterium psychrophilum (assembly GCA_945869365.1). Taxonomy (GTDB): domain Bacteria; phylum Bacteroidota; class Bacteroidia; order Flavobacteriales; family Flavobacteriaceae; genus Flavobacterium; species Flavobacterium psychrophilum_J. Next base: position 42,276 of record CAMBOW010000005.1, read on the forward strand.
TCGTCGGCAATAATCAGCTCAAAATCAGTAATCGTTTGTACGCTAAAACCCCAAATGACTTTCTCGAGCGATTCGATTGAATTGTAGGTACTCATAATTACTGCCGTACGCATAAATTTTTGATTTTATTAGGGACAAAAGTAGTTAATAAATTATATTTGCAGCCAAGTACTTCTAAATGGATTTAAATACAAATCGTGCGATTTCGGCCTTGATCATTACCTTGAATGAAGAAATTCATATGCAGGAATTGTTGAACGATTTGCAGTTTGTAGACGAAGTAATTGTGGTGGATTCGTTTAGTACCGACCAAACCAAAGCCATTGCAACTACTTTTGCCAATGTGAAATTCATCGAAAACCGCTTCGAAAATTACACCGCCCAACGCAATTTTGCCATTTCCCAAGCCAAAAATGATTGGATCTTATTTCTGGATGCCGACGAGCGCCTTACGGCCGAACTGAAAGCCGAAATTGTTCAAACCGTTCAGCTGGAAAAACCAGATAACGCCTATTTGTTTTACCGCAAATTTATGTTCAAGCAAGCCGTATTGCGCTTTAGCGGTTGGCAAACTGATCGAATTTTTAGGCTGTTTAACAAGCATTTTGCAAAATACACGACCGAGCGGTTGGTGCACGAAAAACTAGATGTAAATGGGAGTATTGGCACACTAAAAAACAAGCTCATCCACTTTTCGTATTCGGATTACGCTGCATATAAATCAAAAATGTACCAATACGGAAAACTGAAAGCAATAGAAAAATTCAATAAAAAAGTGAAGCCTAGCTTTTTGTTGCAAATTTTGCATCCAGCCTATAATTTTTCGTACAATTACTTGGTGCGATTGGGAATTCTAGACGGAATAAAAGGAATTATCATTTGTCACTTAAATGCCTACAGCGTATATATTCGCTACCAAGAGTTGCGTAAAATTTGGCAAAAAGCAACTATTTCCAAAAACTAAACTGTTGCTTCAACCGTTTTTTACGGGCAAAGGCTTCTTGAAATTGCTGGGTATAAAACCACAGGCGTTCGTTTATTTCAGTTGTTGATTTTTCCAAATACTTTTCAGCATAAAATACACTCATTTGCTTCACCATGTCTGGTTTGGGTGTGAGGCGCGACATATTTTTCATGCGCATTTCAAACGACATCTCTTCGTGAAATTGCATGCGATTTAAATCGACTAGATAAAACTGATAGTTTCCAGGAGCTGTATTGACAATCAGAGTGTTTCCGGGCGAATGGTCTAAGAACTCGACACCTTTTTCGTGCAGTTCAAAACAAAAATGCATGAACTGTTGCAAAATAATCGCATGTTCGGGATAGTTGGGAATTTCGACCAATTCACGGAAAGTTAAATTGCAATTTAGGTGCTCACAAACATAGTAACTCTGTTGCAACCCAAGCCAATTGTAATTCTCAAAATAAGCGATGGGTTGAGGGCTTCCTATGCCTATTTTCAATAAGGTTGTGGCAAACTCAAATGAGCGGTTTGCTTTTGATTTTCTGAGGTATTTATAGGCAAGCTTATTTATGAAGTTTGGAATCTTGAAGGATTTTACATTAAGTGTTTTTCCTTCAACTTCAAATAATTTTATTTTATTTCGATCTCCGTCCCCAAATACAACTCCAGCAGAGTCAAAATTTTTGATGAAGGCAGTAATTTGTTCCTGATTACCTGTGAAATTTGCACTAAAAACTTTCATCATTTTATTTAACTTTTTACGGAAGCAACAGTAGCGTATTGAACATTTCTAATGTCCAGTTGTGTAAAAAGAAAAAGGATGTTAAAAATAAGTGGCTTGATTGATTTGGTTTTGTTAATTCCTTCGTGAATTAAAATTGAGTACCCTAAATCTTCGTACATTCTTCTAATACTTTTTGCGGTAAAGAATCGCAAATGGGTTTTATCCATTACACCATGACCCTCATATTTCCAATCTTTAGAAAACAAAACTCTTGAGAAAGTTCTGTAAAATCTAACATTGGGAATTGAACTTATAATGACACCGTTGGGCGCCAACTTAGACTTCAAAATCTCCAAGACAGAGTAAGGGTCGACCAAGTGTTCCAAAACATCATTCAGGTAGATTGCATCAAAATAGTGTTCTGGAAGTCCTGAAATATGATTTTCGCATGGTCCTACAAAAACGGTATCCAAAACATCTTGGGCTAGTTTTGCTTCTTCACTCATTAACTCAATACCCCAAACTTCAGCTTCATTTTTTTGTTTCACTACTGAGGCAAATGCTCCATTTCCACAACCGACATCTAAAATTTTTTTTGCGTGATCTGGCAAGTATTTTAACATCTCTTTCCGCACATTATCGTAGTATCCTTGTGGCTTATTTTCGTAATATTTCATTGAGATTTATAGGATTTTTTTTAAGAAAAGGATGCGCAGTAAAGAGGAATAATTCTCACAAATATAAAAATTAATCCTAACTTGCCTCATTATTTTTTTGGCATGATACACCCGCTTAGTTGCTCGCTCATAACTCCAACGTACAATTGGCCAGAGGCTATAGAATTATTGCTTTTAAGCGTTCTCAATCAATCGATTTTACCCAACGAAGTGATTATTGCCGATGACGGTTCACGAGCAGATACCCAAGCCCTAATCGCCGAATTTCAACTCAAATTTCCGGTTACTTTGCGCCATGTTTGGCACGAAGACATCAAAAACCGCAAACCGATGATCATGAACAAGGCCATTGCCCTAGCGCAATTTGACTACATCATCGAAATTGACGGAGACATCATACTCCACAAACACTTTATAGAAGATCATTTGCGATTTGCCCAAAAAGGCCATTATTTATTTGGATCTAGAGCCAACATCACCCAAGCGCATTTGCCCCAACTTTTTGCCCAAAAGCAAACTGAATTTCATTTTCTTTCGCACGGAATCAAAAAACGGGGACGTACCATTCGCATGCCGTTTATGATGAATTGGGCGCAAATTACCGCGACACGTTCATCCAAATTGCGGGGTTGCAACATGTCGTTTTGGCGCGAAGATTTTATTAAAATTAACGGATTTAACGAGAATTTAGTGGGTTGGGGCATCGATGATTCAGAAATGATCGAACGCCTGCACAATAGTGGTGTTTTGGGAAAGCGACTCAAATTTGCTGGATTGGCCTATCACATTTACCACCCCGAACAATCCAAATCGCACATCGCGATTAACAACGAAATTGAAGCACAAACCAAGTCTCAAAAACTCACTTTTATTGAAAAAGGAGTACAACAATACCTCTAATGTTTGATTTAGCCATTATTCTCATCAATTACAATTCGAGTGAATTTACAATTCCTTGTTTGGAGAAAATCTACGAAAAAATAAATCCTGACTTGTCGTTTCAAGTCATCGTTGTAGACAATTGCTCGGCAGATGAAGACTACCAAAAAGTGGAGGACTACTGTAAATCATCAAATTTCCCGAATTTAAGTTGTTACCAAACCAACATCAACTGCGGATTTGGACGCGGCAATAACTTTGGTTTTTTGCAAGCTAACGCCAACTATGTCGCTTTTTTAAACAACGATACTTTAGTACTCAATGATTGTTTTAGCTTGTTGATTTCCTTTTTGAAACAACATCCAACAGTAGGAATGGTGGGCGCTCAGGCCTTCAAGGAAAATGGTGACTTCATGGTTTCACTCGATCATTTTGCCTCGCCAACACGGGAAATTTTAGGTCGGAATTTTTTGGAACTGATTTCCCCAGTCACACATCCCAAACGCAAAAAACACCACCAAAACCCAATTCAAGTAAATTTTGTTCCAGGCAGTTTTATGCTGCTTCGCTCGGCTGATTTTGATCAAGCTGGCCAATTTGATCCGGCAATTTTCTTGTATTACGAAGAGACCGATTTATGTTTGCGTTTGTTAAAATTAGGAAAAAGTACTTTTTTAGTACCTGAAGCCCAATTTATTCATCACCATGGAGCGAGTACAGGTAAATCAATGGCCATCAAAAAAGAAATTAAAATTTCGCTGCTGTATATACTGTGCAAGCATTATGGCAACTGGAGCATGCAGCAAGTGCGTTTGTTTTTATTGTTCAAATACGGTTTGAGTAGTTTGGTGAAAGCCAAAAACCGAGACTTATTTGGCCTCATCTGGAAAGGAGCGCCGCTTTCTGAATCGCTACAGCATCAACAACTACCAAAAACTTTACCCCTATAACATGACAACCACAGACCTCAATACCGAAGTACACCAAGCCTTCGAAGTAATTCAACAAGGCGGTATAATTTTATATCCCACCGACACTGTTTGGGGAATTGGCTGCGACGCGACTAATGCCGTTGCCGTTGCCAAAATATATGCCCTAAAACAACGCGAAGAAAGCAAAAGCATGATATGCTTAATGAACGGCGAAAAGATGATGTATAACGTCTTTAATGATATCCCAGAGACGGCCTGGCAAATCATTGACTTGTCTGAAAAGCCCACCACCTTAATTTTGGACAAACCCCGAAATGTAGCCCCGAATATTATTGCCGAAGACAACACCTTGGGCGTGCGCATCGTGAAAATTCCCTTTTGTTTCAAGTTGATGGAGCGCATGAAGAAACCACTGGTTTCAACCTCGGCCAACATCAGCGGGGCTCCTACACCCATGACATTTAAAGAAATAAGCCCTGAAATAATAAAAGGCGTAGACTATGTTGTAAATTTGGACCGCGAAAAAACCGGCGGACGACCGTCAACGATTATAAAATTGACACTCGACGCCCAAGTAAAAGTGATTAGAAAATAGGAATTTGATCCCGAAGTTTCGGGATAAAGATTTGGTCCCGAAGCTTCGGGATGGAAATGAAAAACAATTTCAAATTACAAAAATATAGCATGAAGTACACCGCAGCACTCAGTCATCCCATATTTAGCATTGTTTCTCAAGCTGCCCAGGAATTGGGCATGGAAAGCTATGTGATTGGTGGTTTTGTGCGCGACTATATTTTGCAACGCGATTTCAAAAAAGACATCGACATTGTTGCTTTAGGTTCGGGCATTGATTTGGCACTCAAAGTAGCCGAACTGATTCCGTATCATCCTAGGGTACAGGTGTTCAAAAACTATGGTACTGCCATGCTTCGGTATGAGGATACCGACATCGAATTTGTAGGCGCTAGAAAAGAAAGCTACCAATTTGAAAGCCGCAATCCCGTGGTGGAAATTGGCAGTTTGACCGACGACCAAAACCGTAGAGATTTTACTATAAATTCATTGGCAATTTCTTTACATCCAACTAATTATGGTGAATTACTTGATCCGTTTAATGGAAGAAAAGACCTGGAAGAAAAGCGCATCAAAACTCCACTCGATCCCAACATTACCTATTCTGATGACCCATTGCGCATGTTGCGTGCCATTCGGTTTGCGACGCAGTTGGACTTTGAAATCGAAGAAGAGTCGTTTGCTGCCGTCAGCCAAAACAACTACCGAATTGGCATCATCTCAGCAGAACGCGTTGTGGAAGAACTGCATAAAATTTTAGATACAAATCAACCTTCTGTTGGTTTTTTACTACTCTACAAAACCGGACTCTTGGATCTCATCCTACCCGAATTGACTGCCTTGAACCAGGTGGAAGAGATAGAAGGTCAAACCCATAAAAACAACTTTTACCACACCCTAGAAGTGGTCGATAATATTTGCCGAAACACTGATGACGTTTGGTTGCGTTGGGCAGCCTTGTTTCACGACATTGGCAAAGCGCCCACCAAACGGTTTGTGAAAAAACAGGGATGGACCTTTCATGGACATGAATTCTTGGGCGGAAAAATGGTGAAGAAAATCTTTGAACGCCTGCACATGCCGCTCAACCACAAGTTGAAGTTCGTGCAAAAAATGGTTGTAATGAGTTCGCGGCCCATAGTACTTTCGCAAGACGAAGTAACCGACTCAGCTGTGCGACGTTTGGTATTTGACGCTGGCGAGGACGTAGACGCGCTAATGACTTTGTGCGCAGCCGATATCACCACCAAGAATCCCCAAAAATTTAAGAAGTACCACCACAATTTTGAAGTGGTAAAACAAAAGATAATCGAGGTAGAAGCACGCGATCATGTGCGGAATTTTCAGCCGCCCATCAGTGGGGAAGAAATTATGAAATTGTTTAATCTAGGTCCTTGCCGCGAGATTGGTCAATTGAAAGAAACCATCAAGCAAGCCATATTGGATGGTGAAATTGCCAACGAATACACCGCTGCTTATACTTTTATGCTAAACAAAGCCAAAAAAATGAATTTGAAGATTAACGTTTGTTAAGCCACTATTGAGTTGATTAAGAAATAAATTTGCATCCAAATTATTATTCTATCCCCGATAGTCCCAAGACTATCTAGTGGGAAATCTTCAAAAAAGAATGAAAAAAGAAAACAAATCAGTACTTATTTGGCTACTTTCGGGTTGCTTGTTGGTTTTTATTATGGTAATAGTGGGTGGAATTACCCGGCTAACCAATTCGGGTCTTTCGATGACCGATTGGCATCTGATAACCGATACATTTCCTCCACTCACGGAAGCTAAATGGAACGAGGCTTTTGAACAATACAAGCAATTTCCGGAGTACCAACTCGTGAACAGCCACACTAATTTTACGCTCGCCGACTACCAATACATCTATTTTTGGGAATGGTTTCACCGTTTCATAGGCCGTATTATTGGATTGGTGTTTATTGTGCCGTTTGTGTATTTCTTGGTTAAGAAAAAATTAGATGCCGCCACCTTGCGCAAATGCTATGTATTGCTAGGAATGGGAGCCTTACAAGGTTTTTTTGGCTGGTATATGGTGAAAAGCGGTTTAATTGACAACCCTGACGTGAGCCACTTTAGACTTTCGCTGCATCTCACTTTTGCGTTTTTGACCTTTGCGTATACACTTTGGGTAGCCTTGGATTTACTTTTTCCGGAACGCAAAACGGTTGAACTCCAATTGCGAAACCTAGCCCGAATTGCTCTGGTGTCTCTGTTGATTCAAATAATATATGGCGGGTTTGTAGCAGGATTGAATGCAGGACTCATACACAACCATTGGCCACTCATGAGCGACGGGCAATTTATACACGACAGTGTTTTTATCGAGCAAAAAACGCTGTTCCTAAATCTGGTAGAAGGAAAAAGCGGCGTGCAATTTGTACACCGAACTTTGGCTTATGTAGTGATGGGACTGATTGGATTATTGGTTTATCGCAGCCGAAAATTCACGCTCGACACACAGCAACAAAAAGGAATTTATACGGTGCTTGTGGTGGTGTTTTTGCAATTTAGTTTAGGCGTGTTTACCTTACTTTTTGGAGTACCAATTTGGTTGGGACTGGCACATCAGATTGGCGCATTTGTGCTCTT
>CAMBOW010000006.1 GCA_945869365.1 Flavobacterium psychrophilum
ACTGTGTTCGGGTAGTGATGGCTCTGGTGTTGTAACTTGATTTCATGCGTGTAATTCCACTCAAAGGGTCGAGTGGATTACTATAGGCATAGGGACCATAGATAGGAAATCCATCAAAAGCAAAACCGAGTAAAGGGGAGTGTTCATTGGGATTAATAGCATACAATCCATCAGACACATAGGGCGTACAAACGGTTGATAAGGTGAGTAAATCCAAATTGAATGCACTAGGGTTTTGGTGGTGGTGGTAACGCCACTGGGCATCCGGATGTCCTTTTGAACAATCAAAACCTAATTTTTCAGCCAATACACCATTTCTGTTCCAAACTCCGTTTCCGCCATTTGCAGCCTGCGTTGGGACATCAGTATTTGTGGTTAATTTATAGGAAAATCCATCCCCGTAACTATACAAGGAAACCCCATTTATTAAGACAGCTATAGTTGCTGCACCAGTTGCTTGCGAAGGAATATTTCCCAAAGTACTGACAATTGGATATAAGGGCAATTTAAACAACTCATTCTGATTTCCTGCTACAGGTCTTGGGTTGTTGTAAAAAGGGCCCGTAATATAGGCCGGAATGCCTTGCGTATTAATATACACAGTGGCTGTATTCGAATCTACAGATGAATACCTCACTTGCTGAATATTCGCAGTTAATGAATCATGCACAACAGTACTTACTGGAATTTTGATACGGTAATGTCTACCAGTTATCCCACTAGTATTTTGCAACCATTTTGTAATGATTGGATTGGTTTGCCCAAAATTTATTAAGGGAAGGAGTAATAAAATAAAAAGGTATTTTTTCATAGTACTTTTATTTATTGATGATCACTTTAACGGGTAATGGTTCTTTGCCCGATGCTACCCGCACAAAATACAATCCGTTATATAAACTTGCAGTATCAAAATAACACAAGGTGCTTCCTTGTAAAACTTGGGTTGTGGCAATTACGCGTCCTAACGCATCAATTAATTCTATCGATTGGTTATTTGCTATCAATGCGTTGAGTTGCACGGCTATAAAATCACTCGCTGGATTGGGATAGACTTTAAAAGCCTCAGCTGAATTATGTTCTAAAGTAGTTAATGTCAAACTACAAGAAGCTGAAACTGTATTGGAATTTTCAATAGTTGTACCAGCAGTTAAAGTATGCCCCGAAAATCCGCTATAATCATTTGGATAATAATTGCATCGGAATACAGTATTTTGAGTTGGAGTAGAACCTTGAGCAGCAATTCCTGTATTTCCTACCGGATTTACATATTTCCAAAGTGTAGTGCCAACGCTATTTACTTCGGTAAATATTCCACTTGGGCCATTGCAAATCAATACATTTCCATTAGATAATTGTTGTGCCCCAGAAATGTTCATAGCATATAGTGCATTGGAGTTACCATAATTATAATTCCAAGAAGTTGTAGAAGGCTGATAAGGCAATGCTGCTAGATAGTTATAACCATTTACCGGAGGATTAATAATTTCAACAGTAGAATAATTTCCGCCAGTTCTACCAACACCATTATTAAAAATCATAATCTGATTTTCAAATGGAAACCCGCTTTCTATCCAACGAGCATTATGTTGCCCAAACAATTGAGTTGTAGTTCCCACATTATAAGTTAATGGATTCCCCCAACGGTATAAAAAATCACCACCTTTTCCTGAATTGCCGCCAGTATGACTTGCAGCTTGAGTAGTAGTTGTGCTATGGTCAATAATCCAAACTTCATTCGTGTTGTGAGAACTGAGAATAATTTGGTCTAAAGTCTCGTTATAGTCGATTGAATTTAAATGTATCCAATCAGTAGTTGTGGCACTTGCTTTGTAATTTAAATTCATTAATTGTGGATTAGCGGTAACACTATTAAAATTGGATTTAGTTGCGTCATAATCCTGAACTAAATGATTCCATAAGTGCCATTCCCAAACTACGTTTCCACCATTTGAACCAACGGGTTGAATTTCTAAAATTTGTTCACTCCATAAAGTGTTCGGTACTAATGAAGGATTCCTACCTGCAGCTATAGCCTCTGTGTTTGTTTTCTTTTCCCAAGCAATAACTAAAACATTTCCATTTGGCAATATTTTGGCATCATGATGTTGGCATTTAGTAGCATCTGAAATTGTATAACTCCAAGTAACATTTCCGTTCCAATCTATTTTCTCGATAATACCTCCTTTACCACCCGCATTGAATGTTGTATTGTTTGCATTTCCGGTATGAAGTAAGGTTCCATCAGGAAGAATATATACAGATTGGCCTGGTTTATAAGCACTGTTCCATGTTTTGATTTGACGTCCACATCTATCAATTAAATAGGTTGTATACGCATTGTTAGGTGCGAATAATACATATCCATCATTTAATGTTCCTGCACTGTGTTGAGATAAGCCAACTGTTTGGCAGATAGCTTTCCCAAAAAAAGAAAATAATAGTAAGAAATATATTTTTTTCATAAATAGTATTTGGATGGATTAAATCAAAATTTCATAATTATTAGATTGGTTTACCCAAAATTAATCAGGGGAAGTAGTAATAAAATAAAAAGGTGTTTTCACCTAGTGCTTTTATTTACTGATAATCACTTTTACACTTTGTGGTTCTTTACTTGAAGCAATGCGCACAAAATAGATTCCGTTGTATAAACTAGACGTATCAAAATAACACAAGGTGCTGCCTTGTACTACTTGAGTTGAGGCGATTATACGCCCAAGCATATCTGTCAATTCTATGGTCTGATTACTTACCACCAGTTTATTCAGCTGTACGGCAATAAAATCAGCAGCAGGATTTGGGTAAACCAATAGCTCATTTTCTTGTATATCAAATTGAGTAGAAGCCAAGGCAGGATTGTAGGGTGTAGTTGTCTCGGTGATGCTGGTTACTTTGGTGGCATTCTTTATACCATAAAAAGTAGGCCCAACTACATAGGGATAGGCTGAATTGTGGTTGGCATTAACAGTGGTAAAATAGGCATAAATCCCTCCTGGATATTCGGGTGTAATGCAATTTCTTCCGTTGTGAATATCCAAATACGTTGGGTCTGACGGATGCGCCACATATTCGTAATCTTCTTTAAAATAACCCAAGGGATATTGGGTACTCACGGACGGTCCACTAGAAACTGTCGCCCCAGTTGGTGAGGTGGTACGGGTAGTCATGTTGCGCAATTGGTAACTCGATTTCATCCGGGTTATCCCACCTGTTCCATCGGTATTCGCATAGGCGTAGGCTCCATAAATAGGGTAACCATCTGCTGCAAATCCAAGTAAGGGCGAATGTTCTGCAGTATTGATTACATACAATCCATCGGCTGGATATAAATTACATACGGTAGAAATAACTACTAAATCTAGATTGAATGCACTGGGATTTTGATGGTGGTGGTAATTTCCATTTGCCGGATGTGCTTTGGCACAATCAAATCCTCCTTTTTCAGCCAATACCGCATCTCGGTTCCATGCTTGAGTAGTGCCCATACCACCTGGGCATTGCGACATGCCGGGTAGGGGGCCACACAAGGAATTGGATGTTGCATTCCAGGCTACGCCATCGCGGTAATCAAACAGGGCCACTCCATTAATAAATTGGCCAATATTTCCGCCTGTTGTAGGACTCAAGATTCCCGTATTTGGTTGTGGAACTAACGGCATTTTAAATATAGCATTCTGCGCCGAAGCCAATGAGGGGTTCCCATCTAAAAATGGCCCAGTAATGTAGGATGGAATACCATTTGTACTCATGTACACCCAATTGGCGCTGTATTGTACACTTTGTACATTGGCCAAAACTGCATCGTTGAAAGGTGTTGAATTACCCGAAACATAATGACGACCCGTAATCCCGGTGGTGTTGCGCAACCACTTGGTAATAATAGGATTGGTTTGTGCATAGCCTATTTGACAAAGGATACACGCGCTAATGAATGCTAATTTTCTCATCTTAGTTTTTAATGATTTTAATTTTTATTGATTTATTTATTTCTACAAAATAGATTCCGTTGGCCAAGGATTGCAAATCTAATTCAACAGTGCTCTGAGCTTCTGGATTTTGTTCGAGTAAACGTTGTCCTTGTAAATTATAGACAGAAACGCAATTGATATTCACTAAGTCAGAACGGATGCTGATGAAATTGCTGCTGGGGTTGGGGTAGATTTTTACGAAGGATGCCCAATCTTGGTGACTGGTTCCTAATGCTTCATTATTGGCATTGAACGTAGGGCCTTGAATTACGAAATTCCCTGTACCATTCGGAACCCGAGCATAACCCATATTGGCTGTTTGTTGGCCGTAGATTACAGTTTCAATAGTCGTTCCATTGGCATAAGAAACATAAACACTCTCACCTGTTGACGATAATTTAAAATCGGCATGCAAGCCTTCTTGGGTTAAATCTTGATCAGCCCAAACTATTAAATAGGAGTGAGGCACCATAGTGATCCCGTCGGGAAAACGCCATTTGATAAGGTTGGTATTACTGTCACTCATGAATAAATTGTCTAAGCTCAAGGTCGTATTGGTGGTGTTGTACAATTCTATCCAATCGGAGTAATCTCCAAATGGGTCGGTAACTGTAGCTGTGTTTTGCGCCATCAATTCGTTAATCACCAAATCTCCGGGATTGATTGTTGGATAGCCGGCGTGGAGTGTGTAAAATTCGTGTTCGGCGCGTTCTGGCGAAAACTTTCCTACATTGTTGTTTTCGGCATAGATGTAATATTGCATATAAATGTTACTCATGTTCATGGCCGCACCATATACATTATCGCCAGCCGCACCGTCTTGGTGTGCACCATCGTCATACATGAGTACTTTGGTAAACGGCAATTTAATACTTGCACGATAGCCCAAATACACAGCATTGGTGTTGGTATTGGTTACAGTCGCGTTAATGTAAGCATCGGTATTTATCAATGGAGTAGCAATTACGGGTACCACATTTGTAATGCTGGGTTTGGTATTGGTAAAATCTGTTAAGCCTGCCAAATAGGTGTTTCGGCCATTCATTAAGCTTACAATACCCGGAGCACTGTCCATTCCCCCTGCTACATCAGTAGTTAGATTAGATTGAAATTGGGCAAATGTATAGAATTTATTTACGTCACTTTGCACCGCCGAACTCACCAAACTTTGCAAGGATTGGGCTTGGGTTGCAAAAGTTCCGCTGGCAAAATTTTCATTCATAATGGTGCTAAAATGCGCCAAGTACATGCGTTTGTATTTGGGAACACCCAACAGTTTTTGCACCAAAGGCCAGGCAGCATCAGCATTGTGAAGCAAATGGGTCATTTGTTTTTTGAGCGTTGTAGTGTTCAAGGAAATTGTCCCGGTTTGCGAAAAAACGCCAAATGACATGTTTAAGTCCCAAACTACTGGATTAAAACGACCGTTGTTGTCTTTGTAGAGGTAATAATTTTGCTTGAAGGTCCCCAAATAACTGTCCAAATTCACTAAAGCGTTATCAAAAGCCAACATCCATAAGGCGCGATCCACATCCAAAATCGTTTCAATATTGGCTACGTTGTTGCTTAAGGTATTGGTTAGGTTGATAAGATCATCCCAACCGGCCAAGGAGTTCATTTCATAGGATGTGGTGTAACTAGCACTGTTGGTACCCAAATAGGCCAAATTGGGATAACTATTTCCTCCCGGGCCAGCCCCACCAATGGGGTTGCATTTAAAAAACGCATTGGTATTGGAATTAAAATGTTTGTCTACAAATTTCTTGGATATTGATTCTGAATTGACATATAAGCCCATCAAATTGCCATTCACATAGACATTGGCATAATTAGATAAGGGAGCATGCATGTATTGGCGCAAGATGGAGTAGGAAAGTACTTCTCGAATAAACGAAGGGTCTTTGGCCACATTACTTAGTTTAATATCAGTATACCCTTGGTAATCTTGATTTACATAGGTATCCAGTTCAATATGAAATGGGTTTTTAGTTTGATTGGGATTGTAGGTGCTGTTTCCTTTGTATTTCAAACCCACATTGTAAAAAACAGTTCCATTTATGGTCACCGAAACTGCCGGAATATAATTTTCTGTAGTAGCAGCTTGGGCATCCAACAACGCATCCCAGTTGGTTTCGGCAAATACAATACGGATGTCTTGAATGGTATTTTCATCATACAAGGATTGGGCTTTCCCAGCTAGGTAGAAAAATAATCCAAGTGCGAATAGAACAATTTTTTTCATAGTATCGTGAAATTTGAATGGTTATAAAATTACTTTTTTTTTAAATATTTTAAGGTTTAGCAGACTATATTAAAAATATACAGGATAAACAACATTACATTAGACGCCAATTGTTTAATTTCCTTGTTCTATTGGCTGCGGATTGGCAAAAGTTTTATTAAATAAAAATTCGGTGTCTGTGAGTGTTTTTAAAAAGACAACCAAATCCACGCGATCATTGTCTGAGAGTTGCATGGGTAAATGAAGTTTTTTGGATGTATTTTTATTGACTATCAATTGGTTATAGTGTTTTATAACCGCTGTTAAACTAGTAAATCTACCGTCGTGCATATAAGGCGCAGTAAATTGACAATTGCGCAAACTGGGCACTTTGAATCGCAGGGAATCGATAGGATTTCCTGTAATTTTCACTCGGCCTAGGTCGTTCAAGTACGGATCTAGCGGCAAACCATTATTTTCAAAGGTGGTTGAATTAAATAAAGGTTCTTGGTGACAGCTGCTGCAATGTGTAGTAAATAATCGATAGCCATTTTCTTCTTGAACACTAAAAGCAGCCTCTTTGCGCATTACTTTGTCGTATTTGGCATTGTACGAATTGAGCTGAATGACAAATTGAGACAAGGCTTTTAGGAGCAATTGCCCGGTTATTTTAGATGTGCCAAAAGCTTTATTAAATAATTCCGGGTAGGATTTGTGTTGTTGGAGTTTACGTATAACATTCCCCATCGTTTCATCCATTTCAAGTGGATTTGTTATCGGATTTAACGCCTGAACATCCAAGTGGTTTACCCCGCCATCCCACATGAAATTGTCCGACCAGATTAGATTTTGTAAAGCCAAGGCATTTCGGTTGCCCACTTTTCCCTCTATTCCGTGGCTCAATTCGTGGTCAACATGGGCAAATCCAGTAGCTTGAAAATGACAACTGGCACAAGAAATGGTTGAATCTCTGGATAGAATAGGATCGTAAAATAGTTTTCGACCCAGTTCAAATCCTTCTACCGTTGGCGTATTGTGTGCGAAATCATAGTAGGGTTTCGGCCATAAATTTGGAATTTGTACGGGCATGGGTGTAGTTTGATAAACGACAAAGCCAGTCAATACCAGTAAAGATCCTATTCCTAGTAAGTAAAATCGTTTTTTCATTCCAGCCAAAAGGATTTGGTAAATAAATTAGCCAACAGCATCGCCGCATCACCTGGGATTTGAACGGTATGCGTAGTCTTTAACGAAATTTCATTAAAAAATGCAGCCAAATCGATATGCAAGATGTTCTTGGCGTTTTGCAGAAAAGGCAATCGAATTGTTCTCAAGGCATTTTGTTTGGCTTTGTAGCCGCCCACGTGAAAAGTATAGTGTTGTTTATGTGTGGCGCAACTGCTGCTTGTTCCTTCAATCTTCCAATTAATAAAACCACTTTGCCAGGCCCAATACATGCCATTTTGTACATCAAGTTCGTTGCTAAGTGCGCCTTGCGTGTTGGGAATGCTGTCTATCCCGATCGATAGTTCCAAGTATACTGGCGAAGAATTTTTGAAATCAGCAATTTTGTATACTGGAGTTGCCAAGGAATCTGCGTCCAAAAGAGTATATTTTTTACCAATTGTTTCTGAACGCCCATCGGTGAAATGTAGTTTCAAGTCGGAAAAATAGCATTTAAATTTGTTGATACGTAAACTATCCCCTTTTTGCGAAACATAGGTTTTGCCTAGTGTAAGCGGTGAATTGTTATAGTCGACTTGCACAAACAACGATTTGCTTTCCTGACCTAATAAGGCCAAGGGAAGTATAATAAATAGGTATAGGAAACTAAATTTAGTCATGTCTTGGACGATGAGGCGGGCGACGAACTCCAGGAAATACCTGGACTAATTCTTTGGTTAGCTCCGAAAAATCATCCAACTGATCCGGTCTGCATAGTTTTTTGATTGCCATAAAATGTTGCCAACGCCTTTTTTCGATGCGCATTTGTAGTTGTCCCAATTGCTGCAATAACTGATTCTGCTGGGCCAAAGTATACTGATTGTCTGCGAGACTTTCGTAATACGTAACGCGAATTTTCTGAATTTGCGCATCCAACTTCCTAGTTTGGGCTCGATGGGAATCAATAAGCTCTCCTAATTTTTCTGTTTGTTGGGCGTCAAAATGCAATTCCTGCTCAATTAATCTGCCTAAATTCGGTGATCTGTGACCAAACTCCTTTGGTGGTTCTGGCATGCCCAACACGATCAACAAAACGGTGATGTTTAGCGCAACCAATAAGGAAACAATGCCATATAATACGTTAGTTTTTGTCATGATAATACAGTTGATTAGATGTAAATAAAGCGTGTTGTGCGGTGGATTTTTTCCACTGATTTTGTTTGAGCAGGTACCTGTTTAGGTAGGCCATATTAAATATAACGAGTAATGCAATGGTAGCGGCCAACGGAAGCGACCACCGAAAACTCACTAGCTCTTCGTTTAATTTGCATTCAATTTTATTGAATAAATTTCCAGCAGGCGCAGTATTGCGTGTTGTTAAATTACTGGAAAGCACCGCGTCAATAAATGTTTCTTTTTCCATAAGTATATCCAATTTAGGAATTGTTTTTTTTGTGGTATTCATCAAATTTTTCGGCTAATTTTTGTTGAAGTGTTTTTTTAGCTCTAAACACCAAAGATTCAATAGATGAAATACTTAGCTCCATAATTTCAGCAATTTCCCGATGAGACAACTCCTCGTGTTTAGATAAAATAAAGGCTGTTTTTTGATTGGCAGGCAAGGCATTTATTTGTGCGTATAAAATGGTCGATTTTTCTTCGTTTTCTAGTAGCCTATCGGAATGATCAGTACCTGCAACCGAATGTGATTCTTGATCATTTTGACTTTTAGCTCCAAAAATAAACCAGCGTTTTTTACTGTTTTTATATTTGATAAAATCCAATGATTTGTTAATGCTGATACGGTAAATCCAAGTTTTTATGCTTGATTCACCTTTAAATTTAGCCATCGATTGATGCACTTGTACAAATACATCTTGGGTAATTTCTTCGGCGTCTTCCTGATTCTGAAGGTACTGATAGGCAATATGATAGACCATAAAATGGTGCTGTTTATATAACAATCTAAAAGATTCCTTTTTATGCTGCATGTAGGCGCATTATTTTTTTTTAAATATACTGCATTTCAATTTCAAAATTAGACGAAACTTCTATTCGATTCTTGCACCGGCAATTCAAATAATCCCAAAAAAAGCAAGCAAATAATTCCTATATTTGACCGATTTTTATTAACTCAAAAATACTGTAGTATCATGAAATTATTAGAGGGAAAAGTTGCGATTATCACAGGAGCCAGTCGAGGTATCGGAAAGGGAATCGCAGAAGTATTTGCCAAAAATGGCTGTAATGTAGCCTTTACCTATAGCGCTTCGGCCGAATCTGCCTTGGCACTCGAGAAAGAATTAATTGCTTATGGCGTAAAAGCCAAAGCCTACCAATCAAATGCTGCCGATTTTACTTTAGCCCAAGAATTTGTAGATGCTGTTTTGGCCGAATTTGGTACCGTTGACATCTTAATAAACAATGCAGGAATTACGAAAGATAATTTATTGATGCGCATGACCGAAGACGATTTTGATCAAGTAATTGATGTCAATTTAAAATCGGTATTCAACATGACCAAAGCGATTCAAAAAATAATGCTGAAAAATAAAGCCGGATCAATCATCAACATGAGTTCGATTGTAGGCGTAAAAGGAAATGCCGGACAAACCAATTATTCGGCTTCTAAAGCCGGTATCATTGGATTTACCAAATCGGTGGCCTTAGAATTGGGATCAAGAAACATTCGTTGTAACGCGATTGCGCCTGGTTTTATCGAAACCGAAATGACGGCCAAACTAAATCCCGAAGTAGTGCAAGGGTGGCGCGATGGAATCCCGATGAAACGCGGAGGAACATCAGAAGATATTGCCAACGCTTGTTTGTTTTTGTCTTCTGATTTGAGTTCCTACATTACTGGTCAAGTGCTGCACGTAAATGGAGGTTTATTAACCTATTAATTCCGCTGATATTCCAGTGAAAACCCTATGATTTCATCTTCCTTTTTTATTCTTATCGGAATAGTTTTGGTTGCGGTAGGGATTTCCTATTATCACTATTTATATAAAGCCAAGAGCAAATCAAAAACGATTTTGTTTTTGGCTTTTTTGCGTTTTTGCAGTGTTTTTACCTTGTTGCTGTTGTTGTGGAATCCCCTGTTTAACGCAACCAAGTATGAGGAATATAAAACGCCGTTGCCCATTATTTTTGATAATTCGAGTTCAATTCCCGAATTAAAGGCTGGTAATCAAGCACAAGATTTGTTTACTCAACTCAAGAGTTCCAAAGAATTGTCGGATAAATTTGCCATTCAATATTTGGGCGTGGATGCCGAATGCGGACCGTTGACACAACTCAATTTTACAGGCAAACAATCGCGATTGGATGAGGCCGGAAAACAGCTCAACTTATTGTACCGCAACCAAAACTACCCAACTTTATTTGTTACCGACGGAAACCAAACTGCCGGTAGTGATTTTGTGTACAGTTTTGGCAACTCAAATCCTGTTTATCCTATAGTTTTGGGCGATACCATTACTTCTTTTGATTTAAAAATAGATCAGGTTCAAGCGAACAAATATGCCTTTTATCAAAATAAATTTCCGGTAGAAGTGCAGCTCAGTTACAACGGAACCCAAGCCTGTACTACCCAACTCAAGTTGATACAAGCCAAACGAATAGTGTACACCCAAACAGTCACTTTACAGCCCAATCAAGCAGCGCAAATGATTTCATTTTTGGTACCCGCTACCCAATTGGGACTACAACTTTATGAGGTTGTGGTTCAATCGCCCAAACCCGAAAAAAACCGCATCAATAACAGCAAAATATTTCTGGTCGACGTACTTGATCAACGCCGCACAATCGCAATTGTTTCGTCTATAAGTCATCCAGATATTTCGGCTTTAAAACGGTCAATTGAGCACAATGGCCAATCCAAAGCTGAAATTATAAAGCCTGCAGATATTAGCTCCTTAGCTGATTATGCTGTGGTGATTTTGTATCAGCCAACTATCAAATTTGCAGCCGTTTATGCCGATGTTAAACGGGCCAAAATACCGCATATGGTGGTGACCGGTATGCAAACTGATTTTTCTTTTTTAAATCAACAGCAGTCTGATTTGACGTGTAGAATGAGTACCCAAGCCGAAGAGTTTTTACCTCAATTTAAAGATCAATTCCCGCTGTTTGCATCAGATGATTTGGGCTTCGACCAATTTCCTCCGCTGCAAAATCCATTTGGAACAATTTCAGCTGCGGCTTCAACTACGGTATCTTTGGGAGCAAAAATTCAAGGTGTTGATACTCAACAACCGCTGTTGTGTTTTGGTGGTGGCGAAGATCGTACGGCCTATTTATTGGGAGAGAATAGTTGGAAATGGCGGATGCACTATCATGTTCAAAACAAATCTTACGACAAATATGATGTGTTTGTTGATAAAATAATGCAATACTTGGCTAGCACGGCTGCTAGAAAATCCTTGGTAGTTGATCATGAACGCTTTTATAATGCAGGCGAGGAATTAGTAATCACGGGACAATATTTTACTAAAAATTTTGAGTTTGACGAAAATGCAAAACTGCAATTGCAATGTATCAATACCAAAACAAAAGCAACACAAACCTTGGAAATGCTCAAGCAAGCTTCCTATTTTAATGCAAATTTAGAAGGTTTGGGGGCGGGTAAATATACGTTAACCGTAAAAGAAACCCAAAGCAACACTACCTATAAAGGAAGTTTTGAGGTATTGGATTTTCAAATCGAAAAACAATTTGTCAATCCAAATCGCAAGCAGTTGAACCAATTGGCTGTTCAAACTAAGGGACAACTGTATTATCCTGCTCAGCTCAATCTACTTATTGATAAACTGTTGAAGGATCCAAACTACCAAAAGATCCAAAAAGAAGTCACCCAAAAAACACCGGTATTGGATTGGGTGTATTTATTGATTTTCCTTGTGTTTACACTGGCCCTTGAGTGGTTTATCCGCAAATACAACGGTTTGTTATAACCAAACTACTTGGCATTGTAACGCTTGTTTTTTAATCGGGCGGAAGCCGTTTGGTAATAGGAAATGGTTTCATTGATCAAATCCTCGCGTGGTGTTTTGAGTAATTCTTGATCAAAATTTAATTGAAATGCATCGCCTAATTTTTTATCAAAACGTGGCGTCAACTTCAACTGTTTCACGGCTTGTTTAGGCGAAAGTATGGTGAGCACATTGTCTTTTATGAGTCCCAAATTTTGGTAGGTTGCAATTAAGGCACGGGGTTTATAGTTTTTGTCCAATACGTTTTGTCCGTAAAATTTACTGCTAAAAGAAAAATGTAAAAGTCCAAATAAGGTAGGCATCACGTCTATCTGCGACATGAGTTGGGTGTAGTGTTGGGGCGCAACCAATTCTGGACTAAAAATTAGTGCAGGAATTCGGTATTTGTCTAGCGGCAATTCTGTTTTGCCCGAGCTCGAAGCACAGTGATCAGATACAATCACAAAAACGGTGTTGGTGTACCAGGCTTGTTTTTTAGCTCCGTTAAAAAACTGTCGCAACGCATAATCAGTATATTTTACTCCACCATCGCGAGATTTTGCATCGCCCGGAATGTCAATTTTTCCATTGGGGAAGGTGAAAGGCCGGTGGTTGCTCACCGTCATCCAATGATTAAAAAATGGCTTGTTTAGTTTGGCTTCTTCGTTCATTACCCGTATCGCTTTTTTGGCCATGTCATCGTCGCAAACGCCCCACACATTGGCAAAGCTAATATCAGTTGACAGCAGTGTTTTCTTGTCTACGATTCCGTAGTTGTTTCCACCAAAAAAATCTTCCATATTATCAAAAAAAGCATCGCCACCATATAGATACTTTACGGTGTAGCCTTTTTGTGCAAATACCGATCCTGTTGTAAACTTGTTTTTGTTGTCTTTGCGCTTCACCACACTTTCGCCAGGTGTAGGAGGGAGACATAAGGTTACGGCTTCTAGGCCTCGCACAGTGCGGTTACCAACAGCATAGAGGTTGGTAAACATCATACTTTTGGTTGCTAAACTGTCGAGAAATGGAGTTATGTTTTTGTCGTTGCCGTAGGCTTGCATAAAATCAGCACTTAGGCTCTCAATCGTAATCAGCACTACATTTTTGTGTAATTCTGGGACAGAAGCTAGAGGTGATATACCAATCGGATTATGGGCGGCCAATACCTGTTCTGCTTGTTGTTCCGGTAATGTTTTGTAAAATTTAAAGTAATCCAATTCACTGTTCGTAAATGCCATGTAAAATTTATACAATCCATTGGCTTGAAGTTCATTGGTAAAAATATTTTGAGAATTTTCAGATGACGCCAACTTTGGAATACCAACAAAAGCAAGTGCAACCAACAAGGTATATACACCTATTAATTTAATTTTTTCAATAAAGGATGGTAGGTTATCCAAGTAATTTTTGGACAGGTTCACGATGTAATAGGTAATACCTGCTGTTACAACAAAAAGGGAACCAAAAATGGGCACTACTGGGTAGGATTGCATGATATTGCCAATTACTTCGTTGGTGTAAACTAAATAATCAACAGCAATAAAGTTGTAGCGCACGCCAAATTCATTCCAAAAGAAATATTCGCTGATTGCATTTTGTACAATTAGCAGCACAAAAAGAAAAATAGTAAAAGAAAATAAGGCCAATCTGATTTGGCTGCGGTACTTAGGTAAAAACAACAGCAGACCAAAGAGGATTGTTTTTAATGCGATGAACGAAGTGCCAATTTCGGGTAAGGAACCGCCGTATTCATTTAGAATGGTGTTAAAAAAATAAACATAGAGTAAAAGAGTTGACAAACAACCAAAGATAATGTAACCATAGGGTTTGTTAAATTTGTTGTTGGACAAAAACAATAAATAGACCCATAAAAATGCACTCGCCACCACAAAAACCAATGCGTCTGAAAGACTACCTACGAAAAAGATCTTGAGTAATTCTAATCCCGAGAAACTAGACTGGGTTATGGGGTGAAAAAGCAAAACAATTCGCGAAATGACACTTACTGCCATGTAAAAAAGGGTAAGTATATAAAACGGGCTTGATTTTTTGATGAAATTCATCGTGCTAATTTTGAACAAAAATAGGGAAATGAAACTGAATTGCAGAAACTGATTTAGCTGATATTTGTCATTGTTTATTGCTTACTTATTTTTGTACTTTACCTTTATATATTTATTTACTAATTTAATAATCAAACTCCATGAATGACGCCCACTATCACTTAGTAATTAACCATTTTCCAATTATTGGAACTATTTTTGGTTTAGGAATTTTACTTGTAGGACTTGTACTGAAACGAAGTTTATTGCAAAACACCGCCTATGTGCTTTTTATAGCATCAGCACTCACAGGATTTTTATCCATGTATACGGGTGAAGGGGCCGAAGAAATGGTTGAGAATTTCCCAACTGTTAGCGAAAAAATTATTCACGAACACGAAGAACTTGCAGAGAAATTTGCTTTGGTACTTTATGTGTTGGGTTCGCTGTCCTTGCTCACCATGTTTTTGCAACTCAAAAATAATAGCTTCGCAAAAATAGCAGCCTACTGTACCTTGTTTTTAGCACTAATAGCGGTTGTTTTGGGTAAAGAAGTTGGAACGTCTGGTGGTGAAATTCGACATACTGAAATCAGAAAAAATGCGAATCAAGAGCAAACAAATTCTGCTGAGCAAGGGAACAACGCAGAGCAAGACGAGGATTGATTAGCTAAATTAATAAAAAAAAAGCCCCGAAAGTTTAATACTCTCGGGGCTTTTTGTATGTGGGAAAAATTATTTTACTTTAAAAGTAACGCGTCTCACTAAGGTTTTGGCCTCAGCTGATGTTCCATCAACACTGGTGTCTTCACCCGCTGATACTACATTTAAACGATCTGCGCTAATACCACCTTTAACCAATACATTTTTAACGCTAACGGCTCTGTCGTTGGACAATTTAACATTCTTAACGCTGTCGCCAGATTCGTCTGCATGACCAATAATATCAATTGAAGCTGTTGGGTTATTGCGTAAATAGGTTAAGATGAAATCTATACCTTCAGTAGAAACATTAGTTGGTTTTGATTTGTTGACATCAAAGAATGTTGCAATGTAGCCGTCGTTGATAAACCTAGTTACTAAAGCAGAATTGGTACTTACTTCTATTGTTTTGGCTACGCTGTCTTTGCTTGCAAAAGAACGAGCCAAAGTAGCTTCCATTTCATCAGGTATACCATTGTTATTCAAATCAACCATTCTACCTTTTGTATCAACAGCAACACCAGCAACAGAATTATTTTCTACATCTAAATAATCTGGAACACCGTCTTTATCGGTATCGTTCGTCAATGTTTCCATTTCACCGATGCGTTTTTCTAGTGCCTCAATTTCTTTAACTTGTTTGCTTGGAATTACAGCCCAATCTCCATGTTCAGGTTTGTCTCCGAATGAATAGCTTATTCCAAAGGATGCATTTAATAATTTACCAGCTAGGTTATTTTGAGTTTCAGAGTAGTGTCCATCCCAGGCAAAGTGTTGTCTGAAATTAGTAATCATATTAACGTCTAATTGCAAACTGGTTTTTTTGGAAATTCTAAATTGTGGCGTTAATCCAAAAATCACTCCAAAGGTATTTTCTGTTTTACCAAAATTATCAATTTCACCAACAACAGGTGAATCATATTTAGGTGTTACTCTAGCGTAGCTAAATCCTCCGTGTAACAATAATCCAAAACGATCAAATTGGGGCTCAGCATTAAACAAACGAACGGCATTAATAACTCCTTGCACACCTAAACGGTATTGTTGCACATCAAAAGGGAGACTTTCAGGACTGTTATTTTTAAAACGATCGGAACTCACATCAAATTTAAATCCAAATTTTTGGGTCATCATGTAACGAAATGCCAAATTGAAGTTGTTTACCTTTAAAGAGCCTAACTCAGAATTAGGGTTGCTGCTAAAATAGCCTGTAGTGTAAGGATTGACCCCTTTACTTTGTCCTAAAGAGAACTCAATTGACCACATATTATATGAAGCTGTATCTTTAGCTTTTACTAGCGGTTTTAATTCTTCTTCTGTTCGTTGTTTTCTTTGGGAATAACTACTTGTCAAGGTAAGCAATGCGATTGAAAGTACTAATAAACTTCTATTCATGATGTTGTAGAGTTAAATTTAGATTCTTTTAAGTATGAAAATTTCAATGCAAATATAAAAGAAAAGTGTTGAAAACAAGTTTATAGCAGTAAAAATCACATTTTTTTTACATTAATATAGCATTGAACGCTAAAGAGTTATTTTCAGTACACTATATCTGCAGTGATTAGTTTCTTTTGAAATACGTTTTCTCTACGTAAAAAGTGCCAAATGGAACCACAGAAGCCAGGAGTACAACAATTGTTTTTTTAACGCCCCAATTTTCTTGAAATTTTAAGTAAATTGCCCAAAAAACATAAGCAATAAACAAAATACCGTGGGCCATTCCAATATAGCGCACATGGATTTCTTGGTGAAAAATGTATTTCAAAGGCATGGCAAAAAACAACAAGGCTAGCAGGGAAATCCCTTCCAATTTAGCAATTTTGGTAAATAGTTTATTCATGTTTTTTTTGGCGAAAATACACAAATAGTAGACAAATTAAAAGCCACCTCGCCGGTCTATTGAATAAGAAAAATGAGTAGAACCAATTTAAAAAAATACACAAAAGAACTCACGAAGGCTCAACTGGAAGAACAGCTACTTGTACTGTATGATAAATTTCCAGCAGTGAAAATCTATTATGATTTTGTATTTAATCCCAACGAACGAAAATTGGCCAACGATGCGCGGCTAAAAATAGCCCAAGAGTATTTCCCGAGTTCTACCAAAAAACCGAAATTACGTCGATCTATTGCGCAAAAACTACTCAAGCATTTTATTGCCTTGGGTGTTGACCCATTTGTAATTGCCGATTTAATGTTGTTTTCTATCGAAATCGCCCAATCCTACACCGCTGACAAACCTAGCAAACAAGAGGCATTTTATAAAAGTATGTTGTTGGCTTCCCATCAAGCGCTTGCTTTTATGTCCGAACAAGGAATTTTGTATGAGTTTAAAGCAAGACTACTAAAAATTTGTCAGGCAACTTCTGAGCAAAATTGGCCGAACAACTATGCTTTTGATGCAATAGCAACAAGCTTAGATTAAATTTTCAAACATATTCCGGAAAGAGTAGGGGCTAATCGGTTTTATACTGTAGTTTTGCAAAAATCTACCAATCACAATGCCGTCAGCTCATTTCGCACAAGAATTAGAAGAAAAAAAGGAACTCTACGGGTATCAACAAGGCGATATTGACGCAATTTTTGAGCGCTTTGAAAACCAAAATACCAATTATCATTTACTGTATCAATTGCCTACTGGTGGCGGAAAAACTGTTATTTTCTCCGAGATTGTTCGGCGGTATTTAACCCAAAGCTCAAAAAAAGTAGTTGTACTTACGCACCGCATTGAATTGTGCAAACAAACCTCAAAGATGCTCAACGGGTTTGATGTGCGCAATAAAATAATTAATAGCAAAATCAAAGATTTACCAGATCAAAACGACTATTCTTGTTTTGTAGCTATGGTGGAGACCCTGAAAAACAGGATTAACGACAATAAATTGCATTTGGATAACATTGGGCTCGTAATTATTGATGAGGCGCACTATAATTCGTTTCGAAAATTGTTGAGTTCGTTTAAAAATGCCTTTATCCTTGGCGTTACGGCTACACCGCTGAGCTCTAACATTAAAATGCCAATGCACGATAATTATGACGAACTCATTGTGGGTGATCCTATAGAATCTTTGATACAAAAAGGCTACCTCGCCAAAGCCACTACCTACAGTTATGATGTTGGGCTCACCTCTTTAAAAGTGGGAATCAACGGGGATTACACCGTAAAATCATCCGATGATTTGTATTCAAACATGGCGATGCAAGAAAAATTGCTCCACGCTTATACCGAAAAGGCCATTGGCACTAAAACCTTAATTTTTAATAACGGGATTAACACTTCATTATACGTATACGAAACCTTTAAAGAGGCGGGCTATGCAATTCGGCATTTAGACAATACGAGTTCTAGCGAAGAACGAAAAGAGATTTTGAGTTGGTTTAAAAAAACGCCCGATGCGGTATTAACCTCAGTGGGAATTTTAACCACCGGATTTGATGAACCCACTGTTAGAACCATCATTCTGAACCGAGCAACCAAATCGCTTACGTTGTATTTTCAGATGATTGGTAGAGGATCCAGAAAATTGCCCAATAAATCAGATTTTACGGTGATTGATTTGGGTAATAATGCCGCCCGTTTTGGGTTATGGAATGAACCAATTGACTGGCAGCACATATTTAAATCGCCAGAATATTACCTCGAAAATTTGCGCGATGATGTAGACATCGAACTGCATTTTAAATACCAAATGCCACCCGAAGTGCGGGCCAAATTCAAAAACACCCTTGATATTTCTTTTGATGTCGATGCCGAACACAAAGATGCAATCGCCAAAAATTTACGATCCAAAATTGTACTCGAAAAATCGTTAGCTCAGCATGCCGCCATGTGTGTAGATAATTCAGCTGGAATTCTCGAAGCAAAAGGTTTGGCCAAGGAATTAGCGCCCGATATTGAAAGCCGCATGAAACGCTATGCCAATTGCTTGAGCCATTGTTCTAAAAATTACCGCGAATGGCTGATTGAAGATTACAAGCTAAAATTAACACTCCTTATCGGAAAGCTCATTCGCGAGCAACTAGTTGATTAATTGGGAATCATAATAGTAGTGTGATTTAATTACTTTAACTATATAATTAGTAACACAGATTAGATGAATTATTTAAATCTATAAAATCTACTTTATAAATATATATAAAATCTACTTTATAAAAAATCTGTTCCATTTTGGAGATCTGTGTATCCAAGATGAAATTAAGCATAAGAATTTATAAGCAACACAGATAGGCTGAATTATTTAAATATAAAATTTTTTTATTTAATTTGAGCTCTGTAACAAAATTCAAATCCACTTTATACTATAACAGTAAGGATCTAAGGATCTTTTATCGAAATAGTTGAAATCAGCTATCACATAAATATACACTATAATAAAAACTATAATTTATATTATGTAAAACAGAAAATTGTTAAGATGTACCCTAAGTCTAGCTTGTTTTGTATGAATATAACGGCTAAATTTACCAACCTATTATAATGTGTACATGAACCCTATTGCCAATCAACTTGCAGTTTTCTTAAAAAACTATTTGCCATTCAGCATTTTGTCTGATTTGGAAATGCTCACGGTGGCCACACATATTAAGGTTATTCACTTAGAAAAAAACCAAACCTTATTTCGCATCAATGATGTATTACACGACAGTTTCTATGTTGTGGCAACTGGTATAATTAATTTATCGGTGATCTCTGATGCCGAAGAAACTTTCCTAAATAAATGTACCGCTGGCGATGTGTTTGGATTGCGGCCCTTTTTCGCCAAAAACAACTACATGATGACAGCCAAAGCCCGTGAAGAATGTTTGGTCTACGCTATACCTATTGCCACGTTTCGTCCGTTTGTGGCACAGAATTCAGAAGTGCTTAATTTCTTGTTGGAAAGTTTTGCTACCAATTCGACCAATCCGGGTGATATAGAAACTAAAGGCAAACTGTTATCAGACAATGTGATTTTAGGTAATCAACAATCGGATATACATTTGTTTCAATCCCTTGTTTATAGCAAAACACCTCTTGTGTGTTCGCCTTCTGCTTCTGTAAAACAAGTCGCTCAGCTCATGACAGACAATGTGTTGGATAGTGTTTTGGTGTTGCAAAACAATTTTCCAATAGGTATTGTTACCGATACCGATATGCGCACAAAAATTGCTACAGGCCGTTTTTCTATAGACGTTACTGTTGATAAAATAATGAGCAGTCCGGTAATTACCGTGCCCGAAAATGTGTCCCTTGCCGAATCCCAATTGTTGTTGCTTAAGCACAATGTAAGCCATTTGTGTGTCACTCAAGACGGTACAGACAAAACAGCTATTCGGGGCATCATCCGCGAACACGATTTAATATTGGCTCAAGCCAGTAACCCGGGGGTTTTAATCAAAGAAATTAAGCGTTCGCAAGACGTAGTTTCGTTAAAACTCGTGCGATCAAAGCTCACCGAATTGATACAGACTTCAATAGTAAAAAATATTCCCCTTTCTCAGGTAGCCAATATTTCTGCCGAAATTACCACGGCTTTACTGAAGCGTTCTATTGAGTTGGCTATTTTAGATTTGGGTTCCCCTCCTGCACGTTTTGCTTGGATTAGCACAGGCAGTCAGGCGCGTAAAGAGCAATTGTTATTCACCGATACCGATAATATTTTGGTGTTTGATGATGTAGCCGAAGAAAATTTTAGAGACGTAAAAGAATATTTTATCCGCTTGTCGAAAAAGACCTTGTCTTTTTTAGAATACATCGGTTATCCGGCTTGTGATAATCAACACAATTCTTCAAACATTATTTGGTCTAAGTCATTGACAGACTGGACAAAACAATATACAAATTGGATTAAAAATCCAGGTGAAAATTCAAATGAGATTAACGCCATTTTCTTTGATTTAACCTTTGTGTATGGTGAGCCAAAATTTGAGGAAACTGTCTCAGATGCTGTGTTTCAGCTCACTTTTAAAAACAAATTGTTTTTTGATTTCTTAGGAAACGATACGTTGCGGAAGCCGCCGGCCCTTAGTTTTTTCAAAAAATATATTGTAGAAGAATCCGGAAGCAACAAAGATAAATTTGACATAAAAAACCGCGTGCAAATGGCCTTGGTTGACGGGGCAAGACTCTTTATTTTGCATCACAATATTCGCGGAATTTCTAACACCTATATGCGATTCAAGCAATTAGCGATGGTTGATGTGAAAAATTCGGAGTTATTTTTAAATTGCGCAGAAGCCTTTATAGTTGTTTCTCGCATTCGCACCATTGAAGGGCTAAAAAATGATTCTACCGGTCAATTTGTGATCTTGGACGAACTATCAAAAGCAGACAAAGAAAAACTCAAAAATACTTTGCAACCCATTAAGGATTTAGAAGACCTCATTAAAGATACCTTTCAATTAACTAAATTCTCCTAAGTATGCTTGATTGGATTAAATATATGCACAACGATCATCCCGAATTTTGGAAGTCATATTTAGCCAAGTTTGCTCAAAAATCCAACCGATTTGTGGTGATAAGTGCTGCGGCTACTGGAACAAGTCCAAGCAACGATGTATTACTTTCTTTGGGCGCTGTTGCCGTTGAGCACAACGCAATAATCGTGAAGGAATCAATTGAAATGGTGTTGCAGCAGTATAAATTTTTACATGAAAATGGACTTTCCAATGCCTACATTATCGAAAGTGAACTGCCCAAATTGGGAGAAGCTGAAGCAATTCAGAATTTTGTAGACTACTTAGGTAATGCCATTTTGGTTGGTTATCGAATTAATAATACATTAGAGATGATGAACATCGCATTGGCCAATATGGGGTGTGGTCGATTAAGAAATGAGGCACTCGATTTGGAAATTATGCACCGAAAATTGCAAGATTTATCCGAAGTTTCTATTCCTGCCCCACAACTTTTAGCCCTGTATAAAGTACCCGAATTACATCCTACACATACCGCCTTGCAAGCATATTCACTGGCTTTATTGTTTTTAAAACTAAAAATTCGTTTAGGTATTCGCTAAAATCTGCGATTTACTATTATATTTTTTCCTCTTTTATTTCATCCACAATTTCGGGATTCAATAAGGTAGACGTATCCCCAAAATTACTAAAGTCACCTTCGGCAATTTTGCGTAAAATGCGGCGCATAATTTTACCGGATCTGGTTTTGGGCAAGCCCGATACAAATTGAATTTTGTCCAATTTAGCAATGGGTCCTATTTGATCCGATATCAATTGATTAATCTCGGTACGTAAATTGTCTTGGTTTCGGCTTTCTCCGGTTTCTTTCAAAATTACATAACCATACAACGCATTTCCTTTGATTTCGTGCGGGAATCCCACAATGGCACTTTCGGCTACGGCTGGGTGTTCGTTGATGGCATCTTCAATTGGTGCGGTTCCCAAGTTATGCCCCGAAACAATCACAATATCGTCTACCCTTCCTGTAATACGGTAATAGCCTACTTCGTCACGCAAAGCCCCGTCGCCAGTGAAATATTTACCGGGGAATGCGGAGAAATAAGTGTCTTTGTATCGATGGTGATCGCCCCAAATAGTTCTGGCAATGGACGGCCAAGGAAACTTAATGCACAGATTACCAGTTACTTGATTCTCTTCAATTTCGTTTTTTTGCTCGTCCATAAGTACCGGTTGTATTCCGGGCAACGGCAAGGATGCATAGGTAGGTTTGGTTGGTGTTACAAAGGCAAGAGGCGAAATCATTATTCCACCCGTTTCGGTTTGCCACCAGGTGTCAACTAAGGGACAACGCTTCCCTCCTACGTGGTCGTTGTACCAGTGCCAAGCCTCTTCGTTGATGGGTTCTCCTACCGATCCAATTACTTTTAAACTTTTTAACGCAAAGGGTTGTACGTAATCTAAGCTTTCTTTGGCCAAGGCACGAATGGCTGTTGGCGCCGTGTAAAACTGAGTAACTTTGTGTTTTTCGATTACTTCCCAGAATCGGCTGAAATCGGGATAGGACGGAACGCCTTCAAATATAACTGTTGTAGCACCATTTAGTAACGGTCCATATAAAATATAGGAATGTCCGGTTATCCAGCCAATATCGGCCGTACACCAAAATATATCATTCTCTTCGTAATTGAATACATTTTTAAACGTATAGGCCGTATACACCATATAGCCGGCGGTAGTATGCACCATGCCTTTGGGTTTTCCTGTTGAACCCGAAGTGTACAAAATGAACAGCGGATCTTCAGCATCCATAATTTCGGCCACATTGTTGTCTAAAGCGGCGTCTAATAACGGCTGCAACCAAACGTCGCGTCCTTCTTTCATATTTACCGCAGTGTTGGTTCGGTTTACAACTAATACTTGTTTCACCGAAGGACATTTATCTAAAGCCTCATCTACAATTCCTTTGAGATCAATGGTTTTGTTTCCGCGAAAGCCACCGTCAGAAGTAATAACCAATTTACATGCGCTGTCGTTAATTCGCGCAGCTACAGCCGACGCCGAAAATCCGGCAAATACCACCGAATGAATGGCACCAATTCGGGCACAAGCCAAAACCGCTACCGACAATTCGGGGATCATAGGCAAGTAAATGCACACGCGATCCCCTTTCTGAATACCTTGTTCGCGCAATACATTGGCCATTTTTGATACACGTATATACAATTCGTTGTAGCTGATGTGTTGGGCTTCTTCGGCTGGATTATTGGGTTCAAAAATTAGGGCCGTTTTCTCGCCTCTTTTGGCTAAATGTCTGTCGATACAGTTTTTAGTAATGTTCACTTTGGCATCCACAAACCATTTGAATTCTGCTTTTTCAAAATCAAACTCAAATACATTGTCCCATTTTTGGTACCAAGTGAAATTTTCGTCGGCAATTCGGTCCCAAAATTTACGGGGTTCTCGAATTGACTTTTTATACATTTTAAAGTAATTTTCTAAATTCAGAATTTTGTAGTAGCTCATGTATAGAAATTGGATTATAGCGGTAAATATACTCAACTCAAGGAAATAAATTACTCCATAATTCAGCCAATAAAAGCACTAAATTCTACTCAAATTTTATCCTAAATATTTAGTGGCTAATTTGATATATATTCATTATATTTTTAGTTTATTTGTGTATCTATCTTTACATATAATGGAATTTGACCCAGCTAAAATTGACAATACTTTAGTATATCGCCTGTTAACTTCGATTATTATTCCACGCCCCATTGCTTGGGTGTCTTCGATTAGTGAAAATGGGATTAATAATTTAGCGCCTTTTTCTTATTTCAATATGGTGGGAGACGATCCACCGCACGTGATGTTCTCAACACGCAGAGACAACAACAGCAACAAAGACACGTTGAATAATGTGTTGGCGACCCACCAATTTGTGGTCAACATGGTTACCAAAGACTTGGCCGAACCCATGCATGCCTCGTCTGCAACTGTTGCTGCTGAAGTAGATGAATTTGAATTGGTGGGCGTTACGCCTATTCCATCTGTAAAAGTAAAACCCATGCGCGTGGCCGAAAGTCAGATACAGTTGGAATGCGAATTGGTGCATCATTATTTTTTAGAAGATCACCAGCAAGGTGGTGCCTGTGTGCTCATCGGTCGTGTGGTCATGATTCACATAACCGATGAATTACTACTCGATGAAGCAAGAATAAATAATGAATTATACAAACCCATTGCTCGTCTTGGCGGTTCCAACTACAGCGAGCAAGGAGAAATTTTCTCCATCAAAAGAAAGTAAATGAAAATAGCAGTTATAGGTGGTGGTCCAGGCGGACTTTACTTTTCGATTTTAACCAAAAAAGCAATGCCCCATTGCCAAATTGATGTCTACGAACGCAACAAACCAGAAGACAGTTTTGGTTTTGGCGTGGTGTTTTCAGACGAAACTTTGGGCGAATTTTTGAAACGCGACATGGCTTCCTACGAACTCATCCGCGATCAATTTGCTTATTGGGACGATATTGTCATTGCGCGTGACGGCCAACAGGTGAATATCGCCGGGAATGGATTTTGTGGCTGTTCACGTAAAACCTTGTTGCAGTTGTTGCACCAACGTTGTCGGGAAGAAGGCGTCAATTTGCATTTTGAACAGACTATTGATGATCTTCAGGCTTATTCCTCAGCTGATATAATTATTGCTTCTGATGGAATTGCCAGCGGCATTCGCAGTCAATATGAGCACGAATTTGGGACTAAAATTGAATTAAAATCCAACCGCTTTGTGTGGCTGGGCTCAACCAAACCTTTGGATGCTTTTACCTATTTTTTCCGATCTACTCCGCACGGGATCATCGTGGCACACAGTTACCAATACGAAGCGGGAAAAAGTACTTGGATATTTGAATGCAGCAACGAAACCTGGAAAAAACATGGTTTTGAAGTCACCAATGAGACCGATACCATAGACAAAATTCAAACCATTTTTGCAGCCGAATTGGACGGTCATGGATTGATATCCAACAAATCACATTGGCGACAATTCCCGCATGTGACGAATCAAAAATGGTTTCACGAAAACATTGTTTTACTCGGTGATGCCAAAGCAACCGCCCACTACTCTATTGGATCTGGAACCAAATTGGCCATGGATAGTGCCATCGGATTATCAGATGCGGTGATTGCCAACCCGAACAATGTACAAGTAGCTTTTGCTCAATACGAAGCCAGCCGCAGAAATACGGTAGAGATGATACAGTATGCTGCCTTGGTTTCGCTCGATTGGTTTGAAAACATGGATCGACACAGCCAACATCCTTTTTACAGTTTTGCTTTTGGTTGCATGACGCGATCTAAAAAGGTTACCTATGAAAACATACAGTTGCGTGACCCCCGTTTTACCCAAAAAGTGTTGGAAGAGTTTCAACAAATAAACCAAAACACTTGCCCCTCTCCTGCCTTTACTCCTTTTCAATTGCGCGATCTGCTGCTGTCCAACCGCATTGTGATGGCGCCGATGGGACAGTATTGTGCCGTTGATGGTGAGATTAACGAATGGCACAGCGTGCATTACAGCAGCAGAGCACTTGGTGGCGTGGGCTTACTCATTGCTGAATGTACTGCTGTTTCAGATTCTGCTCGTATTACTTTAGGTTGTCCGGGTATTTATACTGAAAATCAAACTACTAAATGGAAATCAATGGTAGATTTTATTCACACCAATTCAGCCTCCAAAATAGGCATACAGTTGGGACATGCCGGACCCAAAGGCGCGACCAAACTGCCTTGGGAAGGTCAAAATCTGCCCTTGAAAAATCCTTGGGAATTAGTGGCCGCATCGGCACACTCTTTTTTGCTTAGTGGAACTTTACCAAGCGCCATGAACTTAAATCAGATGGATCAGGTAGTCGATGATTTTGTACAAGCTACTATAAATGCGGAGGCCGCAGGTTTTGATCTCATCGAATTACAAGCCCATCATGGATTTTTGTTGGCCAGCTTTATTTCGCCATTAACCAATCTGCGAATAGACGAATTTGGCGGGTCCATCGAAAACAGGATGAAATTTCCGCTTCGCGTTTTTCAAGCGATGCGCGCTGCATTTCCAGTGCACAAACCCATGAGCGTTCGGGTTTCGGCCACCGATTGGGCTACTGGCGGAATTACTGCCGAAGATATGCTGTATTGCTGTGCGGCCTTCAAAGCTGCTGGGGCTGATATCATTCACGTTTCGACAGGAAATACCGTTGCCCAGCAACAACCTCAATTGGGACGCATGTGGCAAACGCCTTTTTCGGATGAAATTAGAAACAGCGTTAACGTTCCTACAATAACAGTTGGTTCTATTCAAGATATCGATCAAATTAATACATTGCTACTCAATGGCCGAGCCGATTTGGTGGCATTAGGTAAACCCTTGTTGGCCAATCCGTATTTTGTGCGCGAAGCCCAAGCCTATGAAAAGATTGAATCAACCGATGCTCCAAAAGTATATTCGAATGCGCTAAAAACAGCGGCATCCAAAATACAAGCCGACAGAAAGCAAGTGGATCAAATGAAAAAAGCCTTAAAACCCAAAAGCAATAAAAAATAATTTACACCCAAACAAAAAGTTGAAGCATAACTAGATATAACCCATAAAACTATTTTTCAAATGACGTATTACCAAGACAGCTTTGCCGAAGATCGGTTACCGCATATAAACTTGCAGGCGCAGTATTCCTTTACTGATTTGCCTCAATTTAAATTTCCCGAAATACTCAATTGTGTCGATTATTTGTTGGACAGACACATCCGTGAAGGACGTGGCGATACTCCCTGTTTGCGCACATTTGACGAAGTTTGGACCTACCAAGACCTATTCAATAAAGCCAATCAAATTGCCCAATTGCTGCAACACGATTTGGAATTTATTCCTGGAAATCGGGTGTTGATCAGATCAGCCAATAACCCGCTGATGGTGGCCTGCTGGTTTGGTGTATTAAAAGCAGGTGGAATAGTTGTAGCTACTATGCCGTTATTGCGTGCCAAGGAGTTGCAAACCATTGTAGAATGTGCCGAAATTTCACATGTGTTGTGTCACGCCGATTTGGCCTATGAGATGCGATTAGTGCATTCTCCTTTTATCAAACACCTCACCTATTTTGGCAATGCTGATTTTGATTTGCACACCCGCCGATTTACAACAACCAATACAAACTTTCCCACACATGCCAATGCCGTTGCCCTTATTGGATTTACTTCGGGAACCACCGGATTACCCAAAATGACGGCACATTTTCACAAAGACATTTTAACCATATGCGAAGCCTTTCCGGCCTATTCTTTACAACCCAAGCCTACCGATATTTTCACCGGAAGTCCACCACTTGGATTTACCTTTGGTTTGGGCGGATTGGTTTTGTTTCCGATGTATTATGGCGCTTCTACTTTTTTAATCGAAAAACCAAGCCCTGATCTATTGTTGCAAGCCATTCAAGAACATCAAATCACCATTTGCTTTACTGCTCCCACGGCGTGGCGCGTGATCACCACCAAAGTAGCTGAATATGATATCCGTTCTTTGCGCAAATGCGTCTCAGCCGGCGAAACCTTGCCGCTCAAAGTTTGGGAAGATTGGTTTGATGCCACCGGACTTAAAATCATTGACGGAATTGGCGCTACCGAAATGCTCCATATATTCATATCTTCTAATGAAGCCAATATGAAACCGGGTGCCACCGGAAAAGCCATTACAGGATATGAAGCCAAAATTGTAGATGACTTGGGCAACGAACTCCCACGTAATACTCCTGGTCGATTGGCCGTCAGAGGAATTACCAATTGCAAATACATTGATCGCGAAGAGAAACAACGCGACTATGTGCAGCAGGGTTGGAACATCACTGGCGACATCTTTACCCAAGATAAAGATGATTATTTTTGGTTTGTAGCCCGTGGCGACGACATGATTATTTCGTCGGGCTATAACATTGCGGCGATCGAAGTAGAAAGTGTACTTTTACAACACGAGTCCATACTAGAATGTGCAGTAGTGGGCCTACCCGATGAAGAACGTGGCATGTTGGTTTGTGCCTATTTGGTGCTAAAAGATCAAAGCAGTGCAACGGAAGTATTAAAAAATAACATACAGCAGTGGTTCAAAGAAAATGCAGCTCCCTATAAATATCCGCGGGTGATTCATTTTGTGGCCGAATTACCCAAAACAGAGACAGGAAAAATTCAGCGGTTTAAGTTGAAATAGTAGTAAGATTTAAGTAGATAAGATATATATGAGTCAATTTATCAAACAAGAGAAAGTGCGGTTTCAACACGTTGATTATGCAGGGATTGTATTCTATCCAAGGTTTTTAGAGATGCTTAATGGCCTGGTCGAAGATTGGTTTGAAGAAGCCTTGGATCGTCCATTTTCAAAAATGCACGAAACCAATGGTATTCCCACGGTAGATTTAAAAGTACAATTCAAAAACGCGGCGCGATTGGGTGAAATCTTAACCAAAAAATTATGGGTGATTGAATTAAAAAACTCGTCAATCATTTGTGGGTTTGAATTTGTAAACGAATCAGAAAACACCGTTTTATCTGGAGAAGTAACGCTGGTAAACGTTGCCTTCAACCCTGAACGAAACGGCATCAAAGCGGAGCCATTTTCCGAGGAAATGAAGGAATTAATTAGGAGTTATGAGTTATGAATTTTGAGTTATGAGTTATGAGTTTTTAAAAAAGTTACTACTAATTCATACTTATTTATGTTATCTAAAATTTATTATCTCAGTATAAATAAAATAACTCTAGTGAAGACAATTAATAATATTGAAGTTCGCAATCAATTAAAATATACAATTTAGGATTTTCTCACAGTACAACTCATAATTCATAACTTATAATTCATAATTAGAAAAAATGGATTTCAAAAAATTCAAGGCCGCCACAGTTCAAACTTCTCCCGTTTTTTTGGACGTTGAAAAAACGATTGCAAAAGCGATTTCATTCATCAAAGAAGCGCATGAAAATGGGGCGCAACTCATTGCTTTTCCCGAAGTATTTGTGGCCGGATATCCCTATTGGAATTGGATCATGACGCCGGTACAAGGCAGCAAATGGTACGAAGAATTGTACCGCAATTCAGTTTCCGTAAATGATGCGAGTTTGCAGCCTTTGTTTCAAGCGGCTCGTGAGTATCAAATGCACGTGGTGATTGGCATCAACGAACGCGGCGAATCGTATGGCGAAATTTACAATACCAATTTAATTATTGATGCGCAAGGAAACTTGGTTGGAAAACACCGAAAATTGGTACCCACTTGGGCCGAAAAACTCACCTGGACTTCCGGTGACGGTTCATCCTTAAAAGTATACGACACCGAAGTAGGACCAATTGGCACCTTGGCCTGTGGCGAAAATACCAATACCCTGGCCCGTTTTACTTTACTATCTCAAGGTGAATTGATTCATATAGCCAATTACATTTCCTTGCCGGTTGCCCCTACCGATTACAACATGGCCGAAGCCATCAAAATTCGAGCTGCAGCACATTCATTTGAAGGCAAATTGTTTACCATCGTTTCCTGCTCGACCATTTCGCAAGAAATAAAAGATGCGTTGCGCGCTGATGTACCCAATGTTGACGAATTACTCACACGAGAAAACTCGGCATTTTCTGGATTTATTGGTCCAAATGGAGCCGTTATTGGAGAACCACTCATTGATGAAGAAGGCATCATTTATGCCGAAATTGATTTGGCCAAATGTATCCAACCCAAACAAATGCATGACATTTTAGGACATTATAATCGTTTTGATATTTTCGATTTGCGTGTAAATACTGCGCCAACGCGCAAGATTACATTTGTGGATAATCACGAGGAGTTCAATAATTAAAAATGAAAAATTAATAAGTAATAATTGCAAAATAAATGGATACTACTAATCATTCAGATGACCAACTGGGTCGTGCAAGAGTGCAAGATTCGCCCGAATTAATAGCGTATTACAAAGAATTAGAAACCCTTGGCGCGGGTGCTTTATGGACCGTTGCCAACGACATCGAACCCTGGGAACCCCGTTCATCCTCCGTTCCCATGCTATGGAAATATGCTGATTTACGCGATTTGGTACTCAAATCATCTGAGTTGGTTACGCCCGAACAAGCCGGTAGACGTGTGGTCTATTTGGTGAATGACAAAAGAAAAGACGTATCGGCCGCCGTAGGTTGGTTGTATACCGGAATTCAAGTGACCCGACCGGGCGAAAGTACTTCGGCACACCGCCACAAAGCTTCAGCTCTGCGATTCATCATGGAAGGCAGTAAAGGATACACAGTAGTAGATGGACATAAAATTATGCTTGAGGTAAATGATTTTGTGATTACCCCCAACTCCACTTGGCACGAACACGGCGTAGAAGCCGATGGCGAAACCTGTATTTGGCAAGATGGTTTGGATATTCCTTTAGTAAATGCACTAGAAGCCAATGATTATGCCGTGTATGATGGCAAACAACCAATAGATTCCCCTATCAATTATTCTCCGATTACCTACGGTTGTGCTGGTTTAATTCCTGCTGATGTGAACTGGGAGAAACCCTATTCTCCATTATTTAAATTTTCCTGGAAAACAGTCTACCCTGCTCTTTTGGCTGCCCTAGAAGTAAATCAACTCAATCCGTTTGATGGTTTATTGATGCGCTATTCCAATCCGCTTACGGGTGGACATGTGATGCAAACCATGAGTGCTTCCATGCAATTGTTGCCCGCCGGATTTAAAGGGAAAGCCCATAAACACACGGGATCGTTTGTGTATCAATGTGCCAAAGGAAAAGGCTATTCGATCACCAATGGCAAACGTTATGACTGGCAAGAACGCGATATATTTTGTGTCCCATCTTGGGCTTGGCACGAACACCACAACTTGTCCGATACTGAAGATGCCTGTTTATTTAGCTTTAATGATTTGCCCGTCATAGAAAGTTTGGGCTTTTTCCAAGACCGCGAGTATACTGAAAACAATGGTCATCAATCTGTAAACTAAAATTATCATTTCTGGTTAACCTGAAACTTGACTCGAGTCCCGAAAATTCGGGACGAACAGATGAAGCGAAGCGGAATAAACCTGAAACCTGAAACTAATCTAATGAAACTACTTACCTACACCACTGCCAATTCTGAAGCCCGTTTGGGATTTTTGCACAACAACCAAGTAATCGACATGGAAGATTTTGGCGACATATCCAACTTTCCGTTGCCAAACGACATGCTTGAATTGATTGACATGGGCATTGAACTCATTGCCGAATTAAACGAAATAGTGGCTGAAACGCCCGAGAATTTCTTTGCAGAGATTGCCTATTCAATAGAGGAAGTAACCTTTTTGGCTCCCATTCAAAAGCCACGAAAAAACATCATTGGTATTGGGTTGAATTATACTGAACATGTGGCCGAAAGTGCTAGAACCTTAGATACAACCGGGAAATTGCCGCAAAAACCAATTATTTTTTCAAAACCACCTACTACGGTTACGGCTACAAATACGGATATTATTAAAAACACCAAATTAACAGCCCAACTGGACTGGGAAGTGGAATTGGCTGTAGTCATTGGCAAACACGGTAAATACGTTCCAAAGGCAGAAGCCTTGGAGTATGTGTTTGGCTATACCGTGATCAATGATATTTCGGCCCGCGATTGCCGACGTGAAGGCCAATGGATTGTATCAAAAGGACAAGACACCTTTGCCCCTATGGGCCCAATTTTGGTCACTGCTGATGAGATTGAGAATCCGCATAATTTGAATTTATCCTTGAAATTAAATGGTGTAGAAAAACAAAACTCCAATACCCAATTCTTGTTGTTTACAATCAACGATTTGATTGAAGATTTGAGCACCGTGTTTACTTTAGAACCTGGCGACATCATTGCCACAGGCACTCCTTCGGGTGTGGGAGCTGGTCGCGATCCGCAAGAATGGTTGTATGCTGGTGATGTGGTGGAAGCAACCGTAGAAGGGATAGGATCAATTGTGAATACAGTTAGGGAGATATAGTTATGAGTAAAGAGTGATGAGTTATTAAACGACAATAAACCGTATACTTTTAAACCGCAAACTTTAAATAGTTAAAATGAAATACAAAATAGGACAAATTGTTCCC
This sequence comes from Flavobacterium psychrophilum, assembly GCA_945869365.1. Taxonomy (GTDB): domain Bacteria; phylum Bacteroidota; class Bacteroidia; order Flavobacteriales; family Flavobacteriaceae; genus Flavobacterium; species Flavobacterium psychrophilum_J. The sequence continues at coordinate 32,620 of CAMBOW010000006.1, forward strand.
TCCTCCAACGTGACGATGGAAACCGAAATACCGGCGATTTTTAGAGCCCGAGAAACCGTTTTGCCTGAACGATTTACGTTTCACAGTAGCCGGATGCGGATGAAAAAAGTAACCAAAGAGGAACTCGAAGCCATGGATGCCATGAGTCTCAAATGCGCCCAAGAATTGTCGGATGCGCAGGTTGACGTTATGGGTTATGCGTGTTTGGTTGCGATCATGAGTATGGGTAGAGGTTATCACTGTGTGTCGCAAGTGAATTTACACCAAGAAACAGTGGCCAATGGCTTCCCTACTCCTATTGTGACTTCGGCGGGAGCTTTGATCAGCGGGCTGAAGGTTTTGGGTGCCAAACAAATTTCGATCATTACGCCCTATTTGCGACCGCTTACCGATATGGTGGTCGATTACATTGAACACCAAGGCATCAAAGTAAAAGAAAGTATTGCGCTTGAGATTCCGGATAATTTAGAAGTGGCGGCTCAAAATCCCTTGAATCTTCTCACGATCTATAAACAACTCGATCTTACAGATGTAGATGTATTGGTCGTTTCGGCCTGCGTGCAAATGCCATCCTTAGAATCCATTGATCTCATTCAAGTCGAATGTGGCATACCGGTTACTTCAGCCGCAGTATGTACCACCTATGAAATGATGAAATCGTTAGGAATTACAGCCAGTTCACCAATTGGTGGCGAATTACTTTCCGGAAAATACTAGATTATCTTTTTAAAGAAAAGTGTGATTTAAATTTTTTCATCACGCCATTTTCTTCATATTCCACCAAGAACCAATAATCGGATGCCGGCATTGCAGCTCCGTTATAGGTTCCATTCCAGCCTTCGCCTTCGGGAGAAATTTGTTTCAGTAATTTGCCCATACGATCAAAGATATAGAGCGAAGCTGGAGTTGATCCCAATTCAGAAATATTCCAGTAATCGTTAAACCCGTCGTTATTTGGAGTAAAAAACCGTGGGTAATCAATCACCATTACTTCAAAAGATTGAGAATCAGGCACAGAACAGCCTGTGGCATCATAGACCGTTACCGTATGTATTCCGTGTGCAACTTGATTAAATACAGGAACGCTTTGAATGGGCCCAAAATCCAATTGATACAAGAAGTTACCTGTAGGAGTAACAATTACTTCGATGGTTGGATTGGCCGCAAAGGCATCGCTCACATTATACGTAATAACACTTGAATTAAATTGAGGTTGATTAATTACCACTTGAATGGTTTGAGGAACAGCACAAGAATTGGCTATGGGTGTAAAAACATATGCAGCTGAAGCGGCAACATCAACTGTGGCAGGAATCCACGTGCCAGAAATACCATTTGGCGAGGTTGTATTCAAGTTGGGCGCAATTGAATTTACACATATTGCCAAATCGATAAAATCGGGAACGGTGGGTTGATTCACAACTACCGAAAGAGTTTGTGGATTGGCACAAACAGTTGGGTCAGGTGTAAACAAATACGTACCGCTTAATAGATTGTCAATGGTAGTTGGTACCCACGTTCCGTTAATTCCATTGGGAGAAGCTAACGCTAATACTGGTGCAGTATCACCCACACAAAGCGCTGCAATTGCACTAAAATCTGGATTTGTTCTGCGAATTAAAGTTACAGCTAAGGTCTGTGAGCTGGAACATTGACCAGGAGTTGGCGTAAACAAATAGGAAGCATCCGCTGTATTACTGATAGCGGCTGGATTCCAGTTTCCAGAAATGCCATTGGGCGAACTAGTAGCCAATGTTGGACTCGTCGTGTTTTCGCAGAAAGAAGGAAGAGGCAAGAAATTGGGAGTAACATTTGCCAGCACATTTACCAACATAGTCGGATTTGTACTCACTACACATTGATTGGCTGCAGCGGTAAACGTATACAAAGTATTTCCTAGTACTGTCGTATCAATGGGTGAATTCCAGCTTCCGGTGATAGGCGGTGTATTGGTAGAACTCGTGGGCAAAACCGGTGGAATGCTATTTTCACAAAGTACAGGTATAGCAGTAAATACAGGAGTGACTGCGGTTGAAATGGCTATACTTAGTACTTGAGGAGTTGTGCAGGTATATAAACTGGGATCGGGTGAAAACGTATACGTTCCTGAATTTAAGTTATCAATTACTGCAGGTAACCAAGTTCCACTCACTCCATTGGGTGCTACAGTAGCAAGAGTTGGAGCAGTACTTCCGCTGCAAATGGATGGAATCGCCGCAAAATCAGATGCAATAGTACTCAGAATATTCACATTCAGTGTTTGTGAAGAACTACACTGATTGGCGTTGGGAGTAAACACATAATTTCCCGGAATTGTATTGCTGATTGAAGTGGGCAACCAAGTTCCAGCAATTCCATTGGGGGAAGATGTATTCAATGTTGGAACCGTTCCGCCTGAACACAAAGTTCCTACGGTTGGAAAATTTGGACTTACAATTGGATTTACATTAACTGTAATTGAAACAGGTGTAGAAGAAACGCATTGTCCACGTGTGGGTGTGAAGGTATGATTTGTGGTTCCTTGCACAAATGGATTTATAGTAGACGGACTCCAAGAACCTGTAATTGCAGGTGTATTGGTAGATGAAGTGGGTAAAAGAATAGCAGGAGCTGTCGTACTTTGACAATAAGTAGTTGGTATAGACGCAAATGTTGGGGTAACTGCAGTTGTAATGGCAACCGCGAGGGTTTGTGTATTGGCACACGGAAACAATAAATTATTTGGGGTAAACACATAATTACCAGCAGCCGTATTGCTCACTACCGCAGGAATCCAGCTTCCCGAAATTCCATTTGGGCTTGTACCCAACAAAATGGGTGCCGTTGTTCCTTCGCAAAATGCGGGGATTGCTGAAAAATTGGGCGTGGTAAAAGTCACACAGGGGGAATAACAAGTATCTGTATCTGAAGCCACACAAGGAGCCCCAACTACCGATGTAACGGTAAAAGTTACATAAGTACCCGGGCCTGGAACTGGAATTGAAATACTTGAAGCCGCCGATGTGTAGCCTGTAACCAACGGCCCTCCAGCAATTGAATAGGTATAATTGTATCCCACCCATCCCGTTACATTTGTCCAATCAAAAAATACAGACGTTGATGTGGATCGCGTAGCATCACAAAATAAATTTAAGGCTTGATTGAAATTTTGTGTTACTGTTACTACAATTGGAACTCGAGTACTCTCACAAGTTCCATTGGTTTGTGAAACATAATAGGTGGTGTTTCCAACAGTTCCGGTATTTGGCGTTGGCGCAATTGTAGCTGCGGTACCTCCAGTAGCTACCGTATACCATTTTAAGGTGGTTCCCGTTGCCGGTGTTACAGTTAATGCAGTAGCCGGGCTGTTTTGACAGTAATAAATCGGGGTAGTAACTGTAGGTGCAGCAGTAGCTATTGTACTGTTAATTTGAATGGTATTGGCCAATGAAACACAACCGGTTGTAGTATTTCGGACAACAACATTGTAGGTGTTTGGCGCAATTGCCGAAAAAAGTGTTCCCGACTGAAAAGTTGTTCCGTTGATGCTGTATTCAAAATTAGCACCCAAAGGAGCAGTAACGGTTATGCTTCCGGTTGCCGTCACACAAGAAGGTTGAGTGGTATTAATGAGCGGTGTTGTGGGTAAGGTTGGTAGAGTAGCAATTACGGTAGTCGCATTTGAACAACCCGAAACCGGATCATAAGCGGTAAGCGTGAAAGTTCCATTTTGGGTTGCCGTAGCTGGATTGGGTGAATCGGTCGCTAAACCGGGTCCATTCCAGGTAAGTTGAACACCAAGGTTAGTTGAGTTACCAATGAGTTTTACTCCGCAATTGGGAGCTACTCCTGTCGTGGCAGTAACGTTTGGTACCGCTGCTACAGATGAAATTGTTAAATTGACAGGCAATGAACTACAACTGGTTCCTACAACCCGAACAGTTACAGGATAGGTGTTTGCAGCCAACCCTGCAAAAACAGGACTACTTTGAAATGTTGTTCCGTTTACACTGTATTCGTAGGTTGCTCCAATTGGACTGGAAACTGTTATAGTTCCCAACGGACTAGTGCACGAAGGCGATGCTGTTATAGAAGCTGCAATTACAGGAATAGCATTAACCGTTATAGTTTTGGAAGCTGTTAAATTACAGATTGTAGTTGTAGTGGTAACAAATGCAATATCGTCAATGGCAAAATCATTTCCTCCTGAATTTATGTTTCTGTTGTACAACACAATATTAGCGTTGTTATTGGTAAGTGAATTCCAGGCATAGGTAAATTGAACCCAACGTAAAGGAGAGGTGCATACAATATCAGTGGGTGCAAGTCTAAATCCTACTGAAACACCGTTGATAAAAACTTCAATATTTGCAGGATTAGTGTTGACCACTGATTGCACCCAAAAGCTAAAATTATACACGCTGTTGTTTACTACTGGTACATTTTGTCTCCACACAATTGAATTGGCAGATGTAGCCCCATCGACAACCAACATTTTGCCCGTGCCTGAAGTGTGATCCCCACAATTGGTAAATGCATTAAACCAAGCCTGTGGATTTACTACTACTCCATACGCATTTTGAGCACCTCCCACGGGGGCTGAAGCCAAGAATTGATGATTGGTAATAAAGCCTGTATTGCCTGATGAAAAATCACCATTAATAATCAAATTATTGGTACTAGTGGTTGTGGTGGTGGAATTGATCGTATAGGTTGTAGGAACAGTGGGTTGAACGGTTTGCGTAGTAGCATTCAAGTTGGTCATCCCCGTGTCATTTGGGTTTGATGACCAGGTATAGGCTGAAGCGCCATTGGCCGTCAAGGTAACCGAGCTTCCGGCGCAAATAGAGGTGGCCGAGGCTGAAATACTGATGTTGAGCGGATCAACAATGCTAATTCCATTTTGTGAAACTTGCGTACCGTTAGAATCTACTACTGATACCGAATACGTTCCTGGTGTTAGATTATTGAATATTCCGTTGTTGTTGGAATCACTGCTTGTTCCAGATAAAGTATAGGTAACATAAGGCGGTACTCCATTTACGCCACTCACAACAATAGTTCCGTTATTGGCAGTAGGACAAGTCGGATTTACGGCCGTAGCACTAATTGATAAGGGTGGTAAAAGCTCAACCAAAGAGATATCATCAATGGCAAAATCATTGCCTACTCCCCCTCCTGCAGATTGTGTATCGGTGAGCCAAATTTGCGCATTGTTGGTGGTAGCCGTCCATTGGTAGGTTACCTTAGTCCAAGCAGATGGATTCCCAATAGGACATTGAGCCGGTCCGGAAAGTAAAGATATTACACCCGTAGTACCATTGGTATTTACCGCAATTATAGCCGAATTGGCCGCTGTATTGGTAGCCGATATTGAACGAATCCAATAACTAAATTGGTAGGTTCTGCCAGAAATTACGCCCAGTGTTGAACCATTTACAACTTCCCAAAACTTGTCGCCTCCATTGCCTGATCCGTCCACCACCATCATTTTACCTGTTCCTGTCGTATGATCAGATGAATTGCAAAAATTGGTGTTGTTCATGGTAAATGAATCCGTAGTTAGGGCATAATTTCTTGGATTACTTGTGCCTGGCGTGAAAGCCAAAAAATAAGTAGTTTGAAAACCGACACCGGCTCCCCCACTCTCAAAATCACCATTGGTGAGTAAATTTTGGGCAAAAATGGAGTTGAATCCAGAAATTATAAATAGTAATACAATGCAAATGGATTGAGAGGCTTTAATCATAATATATTTTTTAGTAAGCTAAACACGCTAATAAACTTTCTTCTAATCTGGATTTCCCCATAAATTGATCTTCTAGGGCTTTTGTAAACGGGATTGGGCTGTCTAAACTAGCTACCCGCTGTACCGGAGCGTCCAAATATTCAAAACATTTTTCCATTATCATAGCTGAAATATCACTAGAAATTCCACCAAATAAGGTGTCTTCTTGCACAATAATTGCTTTGTTTGTTTTTTTGACTGAAGCAAAAATAGCTTCAGTATCCAAAGGTTGCAAGCTGCGTAAATCCAATAAATCAGCGCTAATTTCCGGATGTTTTTCCAAGACTTCCAATGCCCAATGCACGGCGGCACCAAAGGCAATAATACTAATTTGATTGCCTTCTTTAAGCAAAGAAGCTTTACCAAAAGGCAGCGTATAATAATCCGTAGGAACTTCTTGGTAAATACTGCGGTACAATTGCTTGTGTTCAAAAAATAAAACCGGATTGGGGTCATTGATGGCAGTAGCCAGTAATCCTTTGGCATCATAGGGGAAAGCGGGATAGACTACTTTTAGTCCCGGAGTTTTGGTAAACCAAGCCTCGTTGGTTTGCGAATGAAACGGTCCGGCTTGGGTTCCTCCGCCACAAGGCATACGCACCACCACATCGGCATTTTCTTGCCAGCGGTAATGTACTTTGGCCAAATAATTTACAATTGGGTTGAATCCGGTAGAAACAAAATCGGCAAATTGCATTTCTACAATGGCTTTACATCCATTAATAGAAAGTCCCATTCCAGCTGAGACAACTGCGCTTTCGCAAATGGGTGTGTTTTTGATGCGGTCTTTGCCAAATGCTTCTAGAAAACCGTCACTTATTTTGAAGGCACCGCCATATTCGGCAATGTCTTGCCCCATCATTACTAAGTTTTCATGACGCTCAAATGATTGTTTTAATCCTTGGCTTATTGCATCTACAAATCGTATCGATTGGGTTTCCGTTCCTGGCGCTATTGATTCAAAATCATAGGGTTTGTATACGTCGTTCATCTCCTCCTCGAAGGAAGCTGCAATTTCAGGTTCATTGGTGGCCTTGGCCCAATGTTCGTCTATCTCCTTTTTGATGGACGATCGAATCTCAGCGTCTACCTGAGCGGTAAGCACTGAGATGGATTCCAAATAGGTTTTGTAATTCTCTACTGGGTCTTTCACAGCCCAGGCATCCATGAGTTCCTGCGGAACATATTTGGTGCCACTCGCCTCTTCGTGTCCGCGCATGCGAAAGGTTAGAAATTCCAACAAAACAGGTCTTGGATTCTCGCGCATCGAAGCCACCAATGTTTCCAACTTTGTATATACTTCCAATATATTATTCCCGTCAATGATGTGGCTTTCCATGCCATAGCCTACACCTTTATCGGCTAAATTTTCGCAACGGTATTGTTCATTGGTTGGGGTAGACAAACCGTAGCCATTATTCTCGACGATAAATAAAACCGGTAAATCCCATACGGCGGCAATGTTTAGTGCTTCGTGAAAATCACCTTCTGAAGTGGCGCCTTCGCCTGTAAAAACGGCGGTAACTTGGTTATTTTTTTTTAATTTATTGGCTACTGCAATTCCGTCAGCTACTCCCAATTGGGGACCCAAATGCGAAATCATGCCAATGATGTTGTATTCCTGCGTGCCAAAGTGAAAGCTGCGATCACGGCCTTTTGTAAACCCGTTCGCTTTGCCTTGCCATTGCGAAAACAAGCGATATAAGGGTATTCCTCTTGTTGTAAAAACACCTAAATTTCGGTGCATCGGTAAAATGTATTCCTCCGGATTGAGCACAGCCGTTACGCCAACTGCAATTGCCTCTTGTCCTATACCCGAAAACCATTTAGAGACCTTTCCTTGTCTGATAAGAATAAGCATTTTCTCTTCGATGAGGCGAGGTTTCAGGATTTTTATATATAAATCGAGTAGGGTTTCGTCTGATAGATGTTGGCGATCAAATTGCATCATACAGTAGGTTTGTTAAATTTTAATTAGTTCGTAAAAATAAGAAAAACTACCGAACAAAATTGAGGAGATGAGCACTAAAAAGCTAAGTTTTTTTTCAGAATTTAAGCGCTATTTTAGTTACATTTGCTAGTCAAATTTTGTAAGCGGTGTGCTTACAACTAAATAAAAATTATGCAACAAATACCCAGTGTAAACTTACGTGATTTCCTGTCGGACGACCCGGTACGTAAACAACATTTTGTAAATGAAATAGGAAGAGCCTATGAAGACATTGGCTTTGTAGCTTTAAAAGGTCACTTTTTAGACGACCAGTTGGTAGCCAATTTATACCAAGAAGTACGTGATTTTTTTAATTTGCCACTTTCGGTCAAAGAAAAATATGAAATTCCCGGAATCGGTGGCCAACGCGGCTACGTTTCCTTTGGTAAAGAACACGCCAAAGGAAAATCAGCAGGTGATTTAAAAGAATTTTGGCATTTTGGTCAATATGTTGATTCCGGTTCAAAATATGCACATGAATACCCAGACAATGTTTTGGTTTCGGAGTTGCCAACATTCAATTCAACCGGAAAACAAGCCTATGAAATGTTGGAGAAAACGGGTTTATATGTATTGCGTGCCTTGGCCTTGCATATTGGCTTGGACGAGTTCTATTTTGACCAATATATTCACCAAGGAAACAGCATTTTACGTCCCATACACTACCCTCCAATTACTGATGAACCCAAAGATGGTGCCGTGCGAGCAGCTGCTCATGGAGACATTAACTTAATTACCTTATTAATGGGTGCACAAGGAAAAGGCTTACAAGTACAAAATCATACCGGCGAGTGGATAGATGCAATAGCCCAACCCGATGAATTGATGATTAATGTGGGCGATATGCTTTCTAGACATACCAACAACAAACTCAAATCGACTATTCATCAGGTGGTTAATCCGCCGAGAGAATTGAGGGGAACTTCTCGATTTTCCATCCCATTTTTTATGCATCCGGTGAGCGATATGCCGCTCGATTGTCTGACGCAATGCATCGACGAAAATCATCCAAAAGGTTTTGATGACATTTCCGCAGGCGCCTATTTGGATGAACGATTAGTTGAGTTGGGATTAAAGAAATAACCACAGATGGATTTACACGACCAGCTCAAAAAACTCTTTCCTGAGCACCAAATTTCTACCGAACCCGAAGTTGTGGAGCAAACGCCTCATCGATTATTTATGCAAAAGGAACCGTTAATTTGCCAGTACGAAAAACGCAAGGGCAAACCCACAACGGTAATCTCGGGTTACGAAGGGGATGAGGAAGATTTTAAACTATTGGCCAAAGAAATAAAAAACAAATTTGCAGTAGGTGGCAGTTTTAAAGACGGAGAACTAATTATACAAGGCGATTACCGCGATAAAATCTTGCAGTTTTTGCAAGCCAAAGGGTTTAAAACCAAACGGGTTGGGGGCTGAAATTAATTATAAATTAAAAATGAATAATTAATAATTATACATAAAGTAGATCCATTCGAATTCAAATTGAAAATTTAAACATCTTACTATTTAGTATTTTTTTTAGCACCAATTTTTCATTTTTAATTATTAATTATTAATTGAACAAAATGATCGCATCCTCCGAACTTATTCTCAACCCCGATGGCAGTGTATATCACCTGAATCTTCATCCTCAGGATATTGCGCACGATATTATTTTTGTAGGTGATCAGGATCGAGTAGAAAAAATTACCAAACATTTTTCGAGTATCGAATTCACTAAACAAAAACGGGAATTCAAAACCCAAACAGGAATCTATAACGGAAAACGCATAACGGTACTATCAACCGGAATTGGACCGGACAACATTGATATTGTGATGAATGAATTGGATGCCTTGGTGAATATAGATTTGCAAATACGCCAACCCAAATCTGTTTTGACTGCATTGAATATCATTCGCATTGGCACCTCCGGTTCATTACAAGCTGCTATTCCTTGTGACAGCATCGTGTTGAGCCAATATGGAATGGGTTTAGACAATATGCTTCGCTCCTATTTGATCGAGGAAATTTCAGAAAAAGACATCGAAGAAGCCTTCATCAGTCAAACCAATTGGGACCTTAAAAAGGGACGTCCGTATGTGGTGCGTGGTAGTGAATCCTTAGAAAAACAATTCGAAAGTGACCAACTTTTTAAAGGATTTACTGGCACTGCAGGCGGATTTTATGGACCTCAAGGTCGCGTGCTCCGCTTGGGAATTCAAGATCCGGATTTGAACACCAAAATGGATCGTTTCGAATTTAAAGGCATTAAAATGACCAACCTCGAAATGGAAACAGCCGCAATTTATGGCTTAGGTAAACTACTCGGACACGAATGCTTGTCTTTGAACGCCATTATTGCCAATCGCGCAACCGGAACTTTTAGTGAAGACCCTTATAAAACAGTCGATGCGTTGATTGTGTATGCGTTAAATAAATTGGCCGAATAAAATCAATTAATTCAATTCTAGCTATTTATGCTTTTTGAACTTGAAACCAAACGCTTATTGCTTCGCCCATTCCTAACAGCTGATGCAGAAGTCCTATTTAAAATGGATTCAAATCCAAACGTACACCGCTACCTTTGGCAAAAACCAACTCAACAATTGGAAGAATCTAGATTACTCATCGAGTATATTCATAAACAATACGTCGAAAATAACATTGGCCGATTTGCCACCATTTTAAAAGACACCAATGAATTCATCGGTTGGACTGGGATTAAATACGTGAATGATCACGTAGAAAATGGGCAAACCAATTTTTATGATTACGGGTATCGATTGAACGAAGCTTTTTGGGGGAAAGGTTATGCAACAGAAGCTTCAGAAGCTTGGTTGGACTATGGATTTGCACAAATGAATATACAAACCCTGCATGCCTTTACACATCATGCCAATGGCGCATCCAATCAGATTCTTTCTAAACTGGGAATGGAGTTTATAGAAGACTATATTGCCGCTGACGGCGTGAAATGGAACTGGTGGAAATTAAACAATAACCTAAAAAATGCGTAAGATAACCCTCGCTGGCGTCCCCGAGCATTTTAATTACCCCTGGATCCAGGCCATTGAATCAGGCTTGTTTCAGGAAATTGGCTTTGATGTACAATGGACTAACGTTCCCGAAGGAACTGGAAAATTAGACCAACTGCTTCGCGAAGGTTCTACCGATTTGGCCATTGTACTCACCGAAGGCATTTTGAAAGATATCAGTTTAGGGAATCCATCCGTGATTGTACAAAAATATGTCGAATCGCCTTTGTTGTGGGGTATTCATGTGGCCGCAGATTCGCCTTATTATAGATTGGCTGATCTAGAAAATAAAACAGCAGCCATTTCCAGAATTGGATCTGGATCACAACTCATGGCTTACGTCAATGCAAACAACCAAGGGTGGGATTCCCAAATTGAGTTTGAAATTGTGCACACCATAGACGGTGCTGTTCAAGCATTAACTTCGCAAAAAGCCGACTATTTTATGTGGGAGCATTTCATGACCAAACCGCTGGTAGACCAAGGTGTATTTCGTAGTTTGGCCGACTGCCCTACTCCTTGGCCTTGTTTTGTGATTGCTGCACGAAAGGAATTTTTGGCAACACATACTCCCGAAGTAACACAATTACTAAAATTGATTAATTCCCAAACACAAGGCTTCAAAAAACAAGATCTTTTGGCTGAACGAATCGCAGAGCGGTATCAGTTGCAAGTAACCGACACCAAAATTTGGCTAGACAAAACAACTTGGTCTCAAGAAAATTTTAATGAATTGGAATTGAATACTATTCAGAACCAATTATTAGAGGTAAATATTCTAGATCATCCACTTAATTACACCGACGTTATTAGAAGCCTTTATTAGAACTATGCAACTCAAAAAAAAATTAGAAAACTCCAAAATAAACAAGCAGTTTCAAGTACCTCAGCCTTGGAATGCACTAATTATTTTGTTGTTAAATATACTCATCACGATTCCCCTGTTTATTATCGCACACAAAAACATCATCGAGTTCAACTGGCCCTATGAGCTAGACCATATTTTTTTGTTTATTGCAATATTGGCCATCAATCAGTTTATTTTGCATTTGCTCCGCACCATTTTAATTATAACCATTGGCTTGTATTTGATTGCTTTATTCATTGGAAACTTAACGGATAATTATGGATTCAAGAGCATTTATGACGATTACAAATACATGTTGTTTGCACTGCAAGACAGTCCGCATCCTCAAGATATTTTACTCAATAAATTATATCCATTCCCAGAAAAATCAGCCATTGTAAATGCCATCGAACACAATAAACCAGCTGTTCGAGATTTTGCACTCCGCGCTATTAATCGACATTTTAAAGAAGTTCCAGGATACGAAAAACACCGAAATATAATTCAGTGTTTTGCTATTTTTAAGGAAATAAACAGCCGTTGGAATTATGTGAGTGACCCCAAAAATGAAGAATACATTGCTAGAGCATCCGAGTCAATTGTATATTTGTCTGGAGATTGTGATGATCATTCGGTTTTAATGGCGGCTTGCATTAAAGTTATTGGAGGAAATCCTAGACTGATACACACCGATGGCCATATTTATCCCGAGATTTGCATTGGTACCTTGGCCGATTTAGAAACGGTTAATTTTTTGATTAAAAAAGAATTGTTTGTCAAAGAATCACAAAACAAATCCATTCATTACCACCGGGATGAATACGGTCAAGTTTGGTTAAATATGGATTACACGGCCCTGTATCCCGGTGGTCCATTTTTGTTTGACACAATATTAGGCACGTTAAATTTAGATTAATTAGGCTATATTAGCTTTTAAAATTTACTGTTATGAATAAATACTTTTTACTGTTTTTAATTTGCTTTTCGGCTGCTGCACAAGATCAGCCTGCTATGAAACACCACGAAATTCGAACCAATGTATTGGGGACAATTAGTCAAGGAAACTACAATTTGAGTATTGAAAAGCAAACAGCTGGCAGTTTTAGTTATGGCTTAGGTGGTTCAATTACGCAAAGTTCGTCGCAAAAAGATGCCTATGAGACCGGCAACAAAAGCAATTTACCGGTTTGGGACATTACTCCTTTTGTGCGCTATAAATTATCAAAAAGCCTTCGCTCGTATTATTTTGCCGAAGCCTTTTCGTCCCTCAACCACGGAAAATACAAAGACATTATCCGCAATACCGATGCAGCCAATAATGCTGTTTATATCGTAGAAAAAGGCAAATACACCAGCTTGGCACTAGGCGGAAGTTTGGGATACAAATTTGTAATCAAACAAGTATTTGTGTTGGAGTTTCTGGTAGGTTTTGGATCAAATTTACTCGATACAAAGAAAAGTCCCGATGTCGTTTCTCGCGTTGGTTTAAGTATAGGTTATCAATTTTAAGACAAGAAAACATGAAAAAAATACCGTATATAGGTTTTGCACTCCTAAGTTTTGTGCTTTTAGAAGCTTGTTCAAATAAGGACAGTGAATTTTTTAACGAAGTCACCATTCAAGTTCCCAATCAATTGGTTATTGACACCCAAAGCAGTTACACTACACAAGATACGCTTTGGATGCATACCGCTTTCTCCCGTTATCTCCCCGAAGAAAATTTCACCAATTTACTTGATGTGTACCAAAGCAGTGGTCAAGCAGCTGGTTTTCAGTTTGCTTTTATTTTAGAAAAAAAAGCAACTAACGGCACGTGGGAGTTCTATGCGTTGAGCAATAATCTACTAAAAGAATTGGGTGATGTCCAACAATACGATGGATACTATACCGGATTAAGTGTTTATAACGAAACCGCGAAAACATACGATTTTCGAAGTGGTTTAAAACTCACGGAGGCCGGCGAATACCGAATTAATTTTGGCTACGAATCACTGATCAATCGCGCAGTAATTTTACGATCACTTAGCCAAGCCAACAATTTGGTTGTGAATATTCGTTCTACAGTTCAAGCCCTTGATGCCAGCGGGTATTATTCGTTTACAGTAAACTAATTACCAGTTAATCTCCGTTTTTTGGTGAGCCGCTAAGTAGGAATTGGCTTGACTAAAATGTTTATTCCCAAACCATTTCCCTTGATTGGCACTCATCGGTGAAGGATGCCCGCATTCGAGAACGAGGTGTTTGGAGCGATCAATTCGATTTCCTTTTTGCTGAGCAAAGTTCCCCCACAATAGAAAGACCAGATTTTCTTTTTGGCCTGACAAAACATTAATTACCGCCGAGGTAAATTCTTGCCAACCTAATTTGCCATGGCTGTTGGGTTTGTTTTTTTCTACGCTAAGTGTTGCATTCAATAACAAAACCCCTTGATTGGCCCAATGCGATAGATTGCCCGAGTTGGGCAAAAGCAGTCGGTCTAAATCAGTGGCAATTTCCCGGTAAATGTTTCGTAACGAAGGTGGAATTTTTATGCCGTCGGGCACCGAAAAACTTAATCCGTGTGCTTCGCCTGGTCCGTGATAGGGATCTTGTCCTAAAATCACCACTTGGGTTTGGGCAAACGAACAGCGTTCAAATGCCTGAAATAGTTTCGTTTGTGGAGGATAACACAGCTGCTGCGCATAGGCATTTTCTACCTTTTGCATGAGTTGAGCAAAGTAGTCTTTTTGCATTTCGATTGCTAAGGCTTGTTGCCAGGATGGCTCGTTGATGTAGGGCATAAATCAGTTTGAAAACCAAAGGTAATTAATTCCCTATACAATCAAATTATAGCTACTTTTGTGTGGCAATTTTAAAACTGCTATGAATCGAATTACCGATAAAACACTACAGGATTTACAGTTTCCAACGGTATTAGAAACCGTTTCTAGCTATTGCAATACCGATTTGGGCGCTACCAAGGCCTTGGGTATTTTGCCTATAGAAGACCAAGCTACTTTGCTTTTGTCACTCAACCAAACTACAGAATACCTGTCGTCGTTTCAAAACAACAACGCCATACCCAATCACGGCTTTGAGTCGATTGCACATGAAATTCAATTTCTAGGGATCGAGGACAGCTCTTTGGAAGTAGGTAGTTTCAGAAAAATAGCGCAGCTGTCGGCCACAGTCAACGTATTGTTGCAGTTCTTCAAAAAATTTACCGACTACTACCCGAATCTCTATATTCGAACCGAACAAGTTGAATTTACCAAAGATATCATCCATCAAATAGAACAAGTGGTGGATAAATATGGCGAAATCAAAGACAACGCTTCCCCCGATTTGCTCAACATTCGACGCGACATGCAAGTGGTGCGTGGAAAAGTAAATCAGAGTTTTGGGTCAGCTTTAAGCCAATACAATGGCTTAGGCTATTTGGACGAAATTAAGGAAAGCTTTGTGCAAAATAGACGCGTATTGGCTGTAATGGCGATGTACCGACGCAAAGTAAAAGGATCAATTTTGGGCAGTTCCAAAACGGGTAGTATTGCCTACATTGAGCCCGAAGCTACCTTGCGGTATTCGCGCGAATTGAGTGTGCTGGAATACGAAGAACAAGAAGAACTCACCCGCATTTTGAAGCAACTCACCAACGGGATTCGACCGTTTTTATGCCTGTTAATTGCCTACCAAGAGCTATTGAGCGACGTGGATGTGATAGCAGCCAAAGCCAAATATGCGTTGAAAATAAATGGTATTATGCCCCAAATTACCACCAACAGAAGGATGTATTTTCGGGATGCCTTTCACCCTATTTTGTATGTGACCAATTTGGCCGAAAAGCAAATTACCTATCCGCAAACCTTTGAATTGGGAAAAGACAGCCGCATCATTGTGATCTCTGGTCCTAATGCGGGCGGGAAAACCATCTCATTAAAAACCGTAGGGCTGCTGCAATTGATGTTGCAATCGGGGCTTTTAATCCCGGTGCACGAACGCAGTGAAACTTTTTTGTTTGATCGGATTTTGACTGATATTGGTGACAATCAATCCATTGAAAATCATCTCAGCACCTACAGTTACCGACTAAAGAACATGAATTACTTTTTAAAGAAGTGCAACGCCAAAACCCTTTTTCTCATTGACGAATTTGGTACCGGCTCTGATCCAGAATTGGGTGGAGCCTTGGCCGAAGTGTTTCTAGAAGAGTTCTACCACCGCGAATCCTTTGGAATTATTACCACGCATTATGCCAACTTGAAAATATTGGCCAACGAGTTGCCTTGTGCACAAAATGCCAACATGCTCTTTGATGAAAAATCATTGGAACCTTTATATAAACTAGTTTTGGGCCAAGCCGGTAGTTCGTTTACTTTTGAGGTAGCGCAAAAAAATGGCATTCCATTTGGTTTAATCAATAGAGCAAAAAAGAAGATTGAGGGTGGCAAAGTACGTTTTGATAAAACCATTGCCACGATGCAAAAAGAGCGCTCCAAAATGGAAAAAACTTCGCAGAATTTAAAAGAAGAAGAAATAAAGGTGCGCGAAGAAAGCAAGAAAATGGAAATCATCAATGCCAAGATCAAGACCAAATTGGAAAGCTACCAGGAATTGTATGACAGCAACCAGCGCTTGATTTATATGGGACAAAAAATGGATGATGTGGCCGAAAAATATTTCAATTCCAAAAACAAGAAAGACCTGATTGGCGAATTGTTGAAAATAGTGGAAGTTGAAAATTCAAAACGAAAAAAAGCCACAGTCAAAGAAGTTCAGCAAAAACAAGCCATTCAGAAGGAAATTGTAAAAGAAGTTACGGTAAAAGTGGAAGCCATTCGCCAAGAAAAGAAAGAAAAGAAAGTGAAAGCCATTGTTCCCGAAAAACCAAAACCAGTACTAAAAGTGGGCGATCGCGTGCGCATGATAGATGGAAAAGCCGTTGGAACAATTGATAAAATTGAAAAAACTAAAGCAATTGTAAATTATGGTGTTTTTACCTCTACTGTAAATATCAGTCAATTAGAATATGTTCAACCCTAATGGAACAGCTGCCTCCCGATAAAATTATAGTGCTTTATGACGGCGAATGTGGTTTGTGTAATCGGGCTGTTCGATTGCTTTTGCGTGAAGATCCCGAAGATCATTTTAGGTTTGTTTCTCAACAAGCAGCACTTGGAAAATCAATTTTAGCACATATTGGGTATTCCTCACAATCGCTAGATTCTATAGTAGTTTATCACCCCAATTTGGCGTATTATATCCAATCAGAAGCGGTGTTTTATGTTTGTAAACACGGTTCTAATAAGCTAAAGTTGGCCTTAGTCTTTCAGGTATTTCCTGGGTTTATGCTGAATTTCATGTACAGTTATGTAGCCAAAAAAAGGTACAGCTGGTTTGGTAAACATGATCA